>JAEEYU010000055.1 GCA_016288315.1 Clostridiaceae bacterium
TGTCGAAACGGAGATTGACGGCGGAATAATAAAAGTTTCCTGTGTGGTAAACGGCAGGAAAGCCGAAAAACATACAGACGCAGGCAGTGTCGAAAATGCCGAGCTTGAAATGGGACGCCTTCTTTTTAAGTGCCTGACCGATGTCACCGGTTATACGCCGCCGTGGGGCGTGCTTACGGGAGTCAGACCTTCAAAGCTTATGACAAAATATATAAATGAATACGGCGAAGACGAGGCGAAGAAAAGATTTGCAGGCAATCTTCTGGTGAGTGAGTCCAAAATCAGCCTCGCATCGGATGTGGCAAAAACAGAGAGCGCAATTATCAACCTCTCACAGCCCGATTCGTTCAGCTTATATGTTTCAATTCCTTTCTGCCCGAGCAGATGCAGCTACTGCTCGTTTGTTTCACATTCAATCACAACACCGGCGGCAAAAAAACTTGTTCCCGATTATCTTGACAAATTGTGCGTGGAGCTTGAGCAGTTCGGATCTCTTGCCTCGCAGTTGGGGCTTAAGCTTGAAAGCATTTATTTCGGCGGAGGCACGCCGGGCGTTCTTGAATCATCACAGCTTGACAGATTATGTTCGCAGATAGAAAAAAGCTTTGACCTTTCCGGCTTGCGCGAATACACGGTTGAGTGCGGAAGACCCGATACCGTAACGCTTCCCAAATTGAGAACTCTCAGGTTTCACAATGTCGGGCGCATAAGCATAAATCCGCAGACCTTTTCTCAGAAAGTGCTTGACACAATAGGCAGGCAGCACACAGTTGAACAGACTTTAAGCGCCTACCGCCTTGCAAAATCCGCCGGCTTTGACTGTATCAATATGGATCTGATAGCGGGCCTCACGGGCGACACTGTTGACAATTTCCGTGAGACTGTTGACACTGCCGTTACGCTTTCACCCGAAAATATAACCGTTCATTCCCTTGCTCTCAAACGCTCGTCGGAGCTTGCGCAGAGCGGCGCGGACGTTCAGGACGGGGCGCAGGCGGTCGCAATGCTGGATTACGCCCAGTCAAAGCTCAGGGGAAGCGGCTATATTCCTTATTATATGTATCGCCAGAGCAAATGCGTCGGCAATCTTGAAAATGTCGGCTGGTCACTTCCGGGCAAAGAGTGTTTATATAATGTTTTTATGATGGAGGAGTGCCACACCGTTTTCGCCGCGGGTGCAGGCGCGGTCACAAAGCTGAAAGCGCCGACGGGCGATTATATAGAACGCATTTTCAATTTCAAATATCCTTACGAATATATTTCAAGATTTGACGAGCTGACAGACCGTAAAGAAAATATTATTGATTTTTATAAGGAACATATATGACAAAATACACTATTGAAACAATTAATTTCGCCGCACGCCATGACCCTGAGGGCTTTGTGCGCCAAAGTTCAAAAAACTACTTTAACGCTGTTGAAAAAGCGGCGGGCACAATTCTTGAGAGTAACAAAAAAATAGTAATGCTTGCCGGGCCGAGCTCATCGGGCAAAACAACCACCGCCGGTCTTCTTTCGGGCTTTCTTGCAAAAAAGGGCATTGAGGCAAAAATCATTTCTCTTGATGATTTTTATCTTGAATCTCTTGACCTCTATCCGCGCAATTCCGACGGCAGTTATGATTTTGAGAGCATCCATGCGCTGGACCTTCCGCTTATCAGCAAATGCTTTGAGGAGATAATTGAAAACAGAGAAACCATGCTGCCTGTTTTTGATTTTACAACTCATTCAAGGGCAAAGGAGTCAAAATATCTTAAGCTTGACAATGACACCGTTCTGATTGTCGAGGGTATACACGGGCTCAATCCGCTTATTACGGGCGGTCATGAGGACGAGTATGTTGCCCGCCTTTATGTCAGCGTCTCATCCCGTGTTTATGATGATGAAAATGTTGTTCTCAGCAAGCGCAACATGCGTTTTATCCGGCGCCTTGTGCGCGACAGCAAATTCAGGGCAACCCCTGCTTTTGATACCTTTGCAATCTGGAGCAGCGTTATGGCAGGGGAGGAAAAATACATTTTTCCGTTCCGCGGCAACGCCGATATAAAACTCGATTCATTTCATCCCTGCGAGCCCGGTCTGATTGCTCAGGAAGCGTTAAGTCTGATTGAAACGGTCAGAGGAACCGAGTTCGAAGAAGAGGCAAAAACCTTTGCCGGTATTCTTGACGCATTTGAAATTATTGACAGATCTGCTCTTATTGCAGACAGTCTTCTTTGCGAATTTCTCGGCAAACCGTAATTAAACTGATTATTCTGGAGAGTGACGGAATTGCGTTCATCCGATAAAAAATCAAAAAATGATTCCGCAGGTGCGTTTGCTTCTGCTTTACTGCTTATATTCTCCGCCCTGTTGTTTAAAGTCACTTTAACCAATATGCTCGGAGCAGTAGGGCGCGGATATTTCAATTCGGTTTTTGAATTGTTTGTTCCCGTGCTCGTCATTTCGCTTGCCTGCATTCCCGAAGCGGCGGCACGCCTTGTTTCGCAAAACGTGTTTAACGGCAGGTTCCGCGACGCACGCCTTGTTTCGCGCATTGCGGGGCGGCTTGTTCTCATTTCCGGGCTTGCCGGGACTCTGTTGACATTTATAATTGCTTATCCCTATGCAAAGCTGTTTGCAGGCACAGGCGTTCTGCCTTCGCTCTTTATTATTGCGGCTGCAATTATTCCCTGCTGTGTTTCAGGCACAATAAGGGGCTGTTATGAGGGGCTTGACAGGTATTCCGCTTCAAAACTGTGCAGAGCGGTTGAAGTTCTTGCTCAGTGCGGATTTGCCGTATTATTTATAAAGCTGTTTAAAGACAGAGGCGCGCTCCAGTTTGCCTCCGCCGCCGGGAGCACGGGCAGCGCAGTAGTCTTCGGCACCACTGTCGGAGATCTCGTTTCCGCCAACGGTGTTATTGCCGTCAGAGCAGCGCTCGGCGCTGTGCTGGGTGTTGCAGTCGGTTCGCTTGCCGGAGCGGCATTTGCGTTTGTTTTTCGCAGAATCAGGGGCGACGGAATCACTAAAAAGGAGCTTGCCCTTTCACCTAAATCCGCTCCCTCAAAAACACTTTTTGACGGTATTTTTGAAAATACCCGACCTCTGTTTCTCTTTGCGGTCCTTCTTTTTGCAGCAGGAATAATCGACATCTGCGTTATTCAGAAACGCCTCAGCTTTGCCGTTGACGGCGAAACGGGATTTAATCTTATAAGTCAGATGTATGCCGAGGCATTTTCTTCCGCCGCATCTTCATCCGTTCTGAATATGAGCGACAAAGAAGAAACCGCAAAATACCTTTTCGGTATTTACGGCGTTTCAGTTGATATCACCGCTTTGTCTGCGCTGATCGCCTCGCTCGTTTGTGTTCCGTTTATGAGAAAATCATTTTCAGTTGACGGCGAAGGCGAAGCTTACAAAAGCGAAGTTGAGTTTCTGCTTAAAAAAACCGTCGTTTTGTCAATGCCTTTCGGCTTTTGCATTTCATTGATGTCAAAACCGTTATTCAGCGTATTGTTCGGCAACGGCGCTTTTGCCGACACCATGCAGATTACGGCAAAAATACTGTTTTTCAACGGTCTGTTTGCTTTCTTGATTTCTCTTGCCGTATCGGGCGTCATATTGCTTTGCGCCTCGGGCAAAACCTCATTAGCGATTAAAATAACCGCAGCGGCGGCGTTGATTAAAACAGTTCTTGATTTTGTTCTTACAGGCATTCCGAAACTCAATGTTTCAGGTCCGGTTATCTCCGCCTTTGCAGCTTTCACCGTTACGGCGGTTGCGGCGTCTGCCGTGCTTGTCAGCTCATTGAAAATCAGATTTGACTTCGTTTCAACTTTTTTGAAGCCGGCAATCTGTTCGGTTTTGTGCGCTTTCAGCGGATATTGCTCGGTTTCGCTCCTTGAAATCATTATTCCCGACTTCAATTTCGGCAGTTTTTTCAGCGGAAAAACCCTTTCGCTCGTTATTTCCGCCGCCTTTTCTGTCCTGGTTTATATCATTTCGCTTATTTTTGTTAAAGAATTTTCAAAAAGTGAAGTTTTTTCCCACACAAAACAAGAAAAAATTGCAAAAACCCTTGAAAAATACGGATTTTTGGGTTAAAATACAATATGTTGTGATTCGGAGTTTCAGATATGACAGATTTTGTTTTTAAAAACAACTACAATATTGATGATTTTTTGCATATTATGAAGTTGCTCCGCTCACCCGGCGGCTGCCCGTGGGATATTGAGCAGACTCATAAAAGCATCCGCAAAAATCTTATTGAAGAAACCTACGAAGTCATCGAAGCAATCGACAAAGACGACAAAGCGCTTATGTGCGAAGAGCTCGGTGACCTTCTTATGCAGATTATCTTCCACACTCAGATGGAAGAGGAGAACGGCACGTTCACATTTGATGATGTCTGCGACGGAATCTGCAAAAAGCTTATTGTCCGCCATCCGCACGTTTTCGGCGATGTTACCGTGAGCGATTCCGGCGAAGTCCTTAAAAACTGGGATGAAATCAAGCAGAAAACAAAAGGGCAGAAATCCGCCGGCGACTCAATGCTAAGTGTTCCGAGAGAACTGCCTGCTCTGATGAGAGCGCAGAAATTACAGCAAAAAGCCGCAAAGGTCGGCTTTGACTGGGATGAAATCTCGGGAGCGCTGCAAAAGGTTAATGAAGAAACAGAGGAGCTCAGAGCTGCTGTAGAAAGCGGCGACGAAAGCAATCAGCTTGAAGAACTCGGTGACCTGCTGTTTTCGGTTGTAAACGTTTCGAGGTTCCTTAAATTTGACTCCGAAGAAGCACTCACATTTGCAAGCGACAAGTTTCTCAACCGTTTTCTTAAGCTTGAACAGCTTGCAGGGGAGAGGGGAATCGACGTTAAGTCATCCTCACTCGAAGAACTCGACCGCCTTTGGGATGAGGCAAAAACACTTGTTTAGTATGTTATACTTCGGTATTTCATAAATATAGTTTTGAAGGAGATTAATTATGAACAAAACAGAACTCATCGCTGCTGTTGCTGCAAAAGCAAACGTCAGCAAGAAAGACGCTGAAGGCGTTATCAATGCAACACTCGACACCATCGGTGATGCACTTGCAAACAAAAAGGACGGCAAAGTAACCCTTATCGGTTTCGGCACCTTCGAAGCACGCGCACGCGCTGCAAAGACTGCCCGCAACCCCCAGACAGGCGCTGCAATCAAAGTTCCCGCAACAAAAGTTGCCGCTTTCAAAGCAGGCGCAGCTCTCAAGGCAAAGGTAGCAAAGAAATAATTTTACTGAGGGCCGCCCTAAGCTACGCCTTAGGGCGGCTTTAGTTTTTGGAGTTAATATGAGACTTGACAAATATCTTAAAGTTTCCCGCATAATCAAACGCAGAACAGTTGCAAACGACGCCTGCGACGCAAAGCACGTCAGCGTAAACGGCAAGGTTGCAAGAGCTTCCTACGACGTCAAGGCAGGCGACATAATCGAAATCACCTTCGGCTCGCAGACTAACCGCTACGAGGTTCTGACCGTGTCGGAGCACGCAACAAAAGAGGATGCTGCCGCCATGTTCAGGCAGCTTTGATTGTTAAATTATTCTTGCATTGAATTATCATATATGCTATTATTTTTCCGGAATAAAAAATGAAAAGAAATGCTTATGTTTAAACAATTTATCAAAAAAAGAAAATACCCCGTTATTCTGTTTTTGCTTATTCTTGCTCTGGTTATCTATTTCGTTGTCAACCTTGTCAGCACACAGGCAAAGCTCAACGCCGTTGAGCAGGAGAAGGCATCTCTCTCCGAGCAGATTTCCAGGCAGGAGGAAGAAAACAAAAAGCTTAAAGAGACTATCAGCAACGAAGACAAAGACGAGTATATCGAGCGCATAGCCCGTGATGAATATGATTATGCGGGCGAAAATGAGCGTGTTTATTACGCTTCGGATGCGGAATAACCGTCATTTGTGTTTGTTTTAAATTATATGTCTTTGGAGGAACACTCTGTTTATGCAGGTTAAAGAAGGCGAAATCATTGTCGGCAAAATCTCGGGTCTGACCGGTTTCGGCGCATTTGTCGATATCGGCGAAGGCGTAACGGGAATGATTCATATTTCCGAAGCGTCCACGTCTTTTGTCAATAAAATGGAAGACTGTTTTAAAATCGGGCAGGAGGTCCGTGCTGTTGTTCTTTCCGTCAGCGAACAGGGCAAAATCAGTCTTTCAAGCAAGCGCGCAATGCAGCTTGAAACGGCGGAAAAATCCTCCGAAAACAAAGATGAGAACGAGCCGGAGCCAAAGAACACCCGCAGGGCAGCGCCCAATGTGTGGACGGGGCCGAAGCAGACTCAGCAGCAGGGCGGTTCTTTTGAAGATATGATGGCACGCTTCAAAAAGCAGAGCGAAGAAAAAATAGCCGATTTAAAAAGGTCGGGCAATACCGGTCACAGCGGGTATTCCCGCAGAGGCGGCAACAGATGAATTTTCAGGGCTGAGGGGCTGATAGCCCGAAAGCCCTTGATTTTTTGAGGAGATAAATATGAGAGAAATTGATGTTTCGTTAATTTCCGATTCAATAAGAGAGCTTTGCATCAAAGCGAACAAAGCTCTTCCCGGCGACCTGGAATCCGTTATAAGAAATTCCGTCGGCTGCGAAACTGAAGAACCCGCCCGCGGGGTTATGAAAGCTTTGTGCGACAACCTTGACGCGGCGAAAGAGCTTGACATACCCATCTGCCAGGACTGCGGCATGGCTGTTGTTTTTGCGGAGATAGGGCAGGAGGTTCATTTCATTAACGGCAGTTTTGAAAATGCGGTAAACGAAGGCGTCGGCAGAGGATATAAAGACGGTTACCTGCGCTGCTCCGTTGTGGGGGACCCTTTGAGAAGAGTAAACACGGGCAACAACACACCCGCCGTTGTGCATACAAGAATTGTTGAAGGCGATAAGGTAAAACTAACCGTTGCCCCGAAGGGCTTCGGCAGTGAGAATATGAGCAAGCTCAGAATGTTTACCCCCTCCGCCACACGCGAAGATATTGTTGACTGGATTGTTGACGTTGTCCGCACGGCAGGCGGAAACCCCTGCCCGCCGGTTGTTCTCGGCGTAGGTATCGGCGGCGATTTTGAGCAGTGCGCCCTTCTTGCAAAAAAAGCGCTTTGCCGCGCCGTGAGCGAAAAGAACCCGGATGAATTTTACGCTGAGCTCGAAAAAGAGCTTCTTGAAAAAATAAACGCTCTTAAAATCGGTCCGCAGGGCTTCGGCGGAAACATCACCGCTCTGAGCGTTGCCGTTGAAACGGCGCCCACTCATATTGCGGGTCTGCCCGTTGCGGTAAATGTCGGCTGCCACGTTACCAGACACGCATCAATTATTCTTTAATTATTAAATTTTTGTAATAATTGTATAAAAAAATAAAAAATCTCTTTATTTTTTACTGTCAATATGTTACAATAACCATGAAGCCAGGGCTTCAATATTCAAAAGGGGTGATATTTAATGAAAATCACTATTATGGGTCGCAAGTGTTCCCCGAGAGAATCGTTCAAAGAGCACGCAGAGAAAAAGCTTGCAAAGGTTGAGCGCTTCTTCGGTGACAGTGCCGAGGCAAAGGTTGTTGCAACGGTTGAAAAATCTTCGCAGACCGTTGAAATCACCATTGTAAACCAGGGCATGATTTTCAGAGCGCAGGAGAGAGCGGAGAATATGAATGAAGCTCTCGACAAATGCGTTGACTCACTCATCCGCCAGATAAGAAAGAACAAAACCAGAATCGAGAAGAAGCTTCGCAGCGGAGCCATCGATGACCTTCTTCCTCCCGCAGAGATTGTCGAACCCGAAGAAGAAATCGAAGTTGTCAGAAGCAAGATTGTTACGCTCAAACCGCAGTCTGTTGATGAAGCAATTCTTCAGATGAACCTTCTTGACCACGAGTTTTATGTTTTTCTTAACGAAACAACGGGCGGTGTCAACGTCGTTTACAAACGCAGTGACGGAGGTTACGGCCTTATCGAACCTGAGTTCTGATTAACATAGACGCGCCGGTCTTCAATAAATAATTCTCGGCTGATGAGAATCGGGCAAGCCGGTTTTCATCAGCTTTTTTGAACAGGTTGATATGAGTATAAAATTTGTTATTCCCTGCCTTCTCGGTCTTGAATCTTTAATAGCGGACGAGCTTAAAAAGCTGGAGGCGAAGAACGTTCTTGCCGAAAACGGCAGAGTTCTGTTTGAAGGCGATAAAAACATTCTCGCAAGAGTCAATATCTGCTCCCATTTCGCAGAAATGGTTCAGATACTTACGGGCAGCTTTGAAGCGCACAGCTTTGAAGACCTTTTTCAGGGTGTCAGGGCAATCCCCTGGGAGGAGTGGATAGGCAGAGATGACGCCTTCCCGGTCAAGGGCTATTCAATTAACTCCGATTTGTTCAGTGTGCGCGACTGCCAGTCCATAATCAAAAAAGCGGTTGTCGAACGGCTTAAAGAAAAACACCGTATTGAGTGGTTCGATGAGACGGGTCCCGTTCACCAGATTCAGTTTTCGATTATGAAAAACAAGGTCTCAATGCTGATTGACACTTCGGGTGCAGGGCTTCACAAACGCGGCTACCGGCTTGAAGCAAATGACGCACCGATGAAAGAAACTCTCGCCGCCGCGCTCTGCTCCCTTTCGCACCTGAGACCTTACCATAAGCTCTATGACCCGATGTGCGGCTCGGGCACAATACTGATTGAGGGCGCGTTGCTTGCTTCAAATTCTCCTCCCTGCATCAACCGTTCGTTTTCCGCCGAAAGGTGGGAGAATATCGGCAGAGAGGTCTGGAAGCAGGAGCGTGAAAGGGCAAGCTCGCTGATTGTTCCCGTTGATGATTTTGCCGCCTTCGGCACCGATATTGATTCATCCGCAATCGAAATCGCAAAGCAAAACGCAAAAAGGGCGGGGGTGGAATCAAAAATCAGCTTTTCCGTTGCAGATTTAAAAGATTTTTCACCCTCAACCGAAAAGGGCACGCTTATCTGCAATCCGCCTTACGGCGAGCGGCTTCTCGATTTTGAACAGTGCAAAAAAATATATTCTCTTATGGGCAGGGTCTTTGAGAAAAAACACGGCTGGTCATACGGGATTATCAGCCCCGATGAGGAATTTGAAACATCTTTCGGGCGCAAAGCCGACAAACGCAGAAAATTATACAACGGTATGATAAAATGCCAGTTTTATATGTATTTTAAATAGGAGTGAAATTTAAGTGAAACACATTTTTATTATCAACCCCAACGCAGGCAAAGGCAAAGCGTATGAGTTTATCAAACCGAAGATTGACGACTACTGCACAAAAAACAATGTCGATTACGAGGTTATTGAATGCTCAAAATTCAGAGAGGGCAAGGCAACCGTTGACAGACTTGCGTCCTCCGGCGAAGAAATCCGCTTTTACGCCTGCGGCGGCGACGGCACGCTCTATGAAATAGTCAACGGGGCGTTCGGTCATAAAAATGTTCAGGTTACCGTTATTCCTCTCGGCTCGGGCAACGATTTTATCCGCCTTTTCGGCACAAAAGAAGATTTCTACAACCTTGACAACCTCGTCAACGGTGTTCCCGCCTGCCTCGATGTAATAAAATGCGGCGATGAAATTGCAATCAACCAGTGCTCCATGGGCTTTGACGCCGAGGTCTGCGCAAGGCAGGCATCGTTCAAGAAGCTTCCCGGCGTAAACGGCGAGCTTGCCTATGTTGCGTCGGCTGTTTATTCCATCTTCCGCAAGGTCAAAAACACATTTACAATCTCGATAGATGACGGCGAGCCCTTTAAGCAGGATTGCATTTTCTGCGTCGGTGCCAACTCAAGATGGTATGGCGGCGGCTTTATGGCAGCCCCCAAGGCGCTTCCCGACGACGGACTTATGGATATGATTATTGTTAAAAAATCAATCGGCAGAATCAAGCTTCTTACTCTTCTCAATGATTACAAAGCGGGCAAGCACCTCGACTGGCCCATCTGCAATTTTGTCAGAGGCAAAAAGCTTACAATTCACTCCGACAAGCCCGCCGCAGTCAATGTTGACGGCGAGTGCAGCTTTGTTAATGACGCAACGTTTGAGCTCATTGAAAAGGGCATAACGTTTGTTGTTCCGAAGGGTTCCGCCTTCCTTGATATTCAGACACGCAAAGAGTAAAAAACAATTATTTAAATTATATGAAAGGGGAGAACGGAAGTGAAAAACACGTTTAAAAAGCTTCTTGCAGTGCTGCTCTCACTGCTTGTTTGTTCTGCTGTTCTGCCCGCAGCATCTCTTGCCGCCCCGCCGCAGTTCAACATAGTAACAAAAGTTGCTGACGGAGTGAGTGAATACGGCTATGAGATGTTCCATTATGAAGACTCCTTCGGCAATACCGTTGAATCACCGTTGAATACCGGAATCAGGCGTGACATAACCGCAGGCAGGGCAAGAAAAGCCGGCTCAATACCGACCTCATACAATTCCTTTGCCCAGAGTAACATCACACCTGTCAGAAGTCAGGGCAATATGGGCAACTGCTGGGCCTTCACTTCCGCAGGCGTTCTTGAATCCTATGCCGTAACCCACATGGGCGCTCCTCTTGATTCAACAGACTATTCCGAGGCGCATCTTACCTGGTATGCAAACAGTGTAAGTCAGGATTCAGACGATCCGATGTGCGGCGACGGAATTGGCAGCTCCGACCCGTTTAACAGCGGCGGAAGTGTTGAAAGAGCGGCTCTCGCACTTGCAAAGGGCTCGGGCGTTGCGCTTGAGAGCGATTACCCCTTTAACGGCACAGACTCTTCACAGATGGGTAATTATAACGACGCAACCGCAAGGTATGAGCACAATATCGGTCTGCTTGACAGGGCGGTTATGCTCACAGGCGAAACCGAGATCAAACAGGCGATTATTGAATACGGCGCCCTGGGCGGCTCTTACACTCACGACGATCAGTATCTCAACCACGACGGCGTTGCCTACGTTGACAACCAGGGCAACATAGTCAGATATGTCTGCACTGTTGCCGCCTATTACTGCGACACCGTCAAATCAACAAACCACGCTGTTATGATTGTCGGGTGGGATGACAACTACAGCAAAGAAAACTTCAGGTCAGACTGCAGACCGACCTCCGACGGCGCCTGGCTTTGCAAAAACAGCTGGAGTCAATACTGGGGGCATGACGGTTATTTCTGGATTTCCTATGAAGATAAAAACATAGGTGAATTCTACAACCTGACAATGACGACGGATTATGATTATGTTTCAACCTATTCCGGCGCCTGCAGTTTCTCGTTTTTCCCGCTTCAGACAACAAGAAAATCAAAGGTCGCAAGTGTTTTTGTTTCGCAGGGCGACAAAACTCTTGAAGCCGCGGGATTCTGGATTTGCAACGACAATGTTCCCTATACCGTAAATGTTTACAAGGGTATAAGCGCCTCAGCAACAAAACCCGACAGCGGAACGCTTGCGGCAACCGTCAGCGGCACGTTCAGGCAGGGCTACAACACCGTGAAGCTTCCGTCATCCGTTTTGCTCGCCGACGGCGAAAAATACAGTATTGTTGCCGAACTCACTCCCGTAAACGGCAAGCTGGATGTTCCGATTGAAGGCAGCTTCGGCGTTGCCCAGAGCGGAAAAAGCTATGTTGTTCTCGGTCAGTATTCAGCAACAACCTGGTATGACTGCGCCTCAAACAACTACGGCAACACCTTTGTTTACGCCTACACAAACGATATTCCGCAGGCAGTTACCGCACAGAGCATTTCAATCAATGAGAGCTCTCAATCAATTTATGCCGGTCAGAATCTTCAACTGACGGCAACTGTTCTTCCCGCGGAGACAGGCAACCCCGCTGTTTCGTGGTCGTCATCAGACGGCACGGTTGCAAGCGTGGATGCCTCGGGTATGGTAACCGCAATGAGTGCCGGAACCGCTGTAATAACTGCGTCAACAACTGACGGCTCAGGCCTCTCCGACAGCATAACAATTACCGTTCTCGACAACCATTTTACAATCAGTTATATGGTTGACGGCTCGCTTTATGATATTCAGACATATCAGACAGGTGACAACATAGTTCCGCCGTTGTCTCCTCAGAAAACGGGCTATACCTTCCTTTACTGGAGCCCGTCATATCCCGAGACAATGCCGCCTCAGAATCTGACCGTTTCTGCCGTTTGGCAGATAAAACAGTTTACCGTAAGAACCGTTGTTGATTCGGTTGTCACATCCTCTGCCGTTTATGATTACAACACGGTTGTTCAGGAGCCCGCACAGCCCGAAAAAACGGGCTATATATTCAACGGGTGGCAGGATTCATCCGGCAATACCGTTGAGTTTCCTTACACGGTGACTCAGAACGCCGATTTTATTGCCGCTTTTTCTCCGAAAACGGATACCGCATACAGCGTTGAAGTTTACAGAATGGATTTTGAAGGCAATTACCCCGAAACACCCGAAAGTGTTGAAGTCCGTTACGCAACAACAGATGAGAGAGTGTCGGTGAACTACATTGTTACCGAGGGCTTTACCGTTGACAGAATCAGCACGCTCTCAGGCATTGTCAGCGGCGACGGCTCGCTTGTTCTCAAGGTTTATTTAAACCGCAGAACCTACACTGTGACGGCCGCTGCAAATGATGGCACACAGAGCTATACTTACTATTTCGGGCAGAGGGTTGAGCCGGTTTCTTCATCCGCTCCCGACGGTTACATCTTTGCCGGCTGGCAGCCGGTGTTGCCCGCAACAATGCCCTCGCACAACGTTACCGTAACGCCGGTTTATGTAAGACATATAAGCAGACCTTCAATCAGTATAATCAATACAAATGAGCACGTTCTCAAAGCAGGAGAGAGCATTACTTTATATGCATCGGTAACGGGTGCGGATTCGTCCGCAGTTGTGTGGAGTGTCAGCGGCAGCTCGTTTACCGTCGCTCCGTCCTCTGACGGTGCTTACTGCGTTGTAACCGCGCTCAAAGACGGCAGGGCAACCGTTACGGCAAAGCTTGTTTCATCGGCAGGCGAGGTGCTTTGTTCCGGCAGTGAAGCTCTGAAGTGCGAAACGGGCGTTCAGCTTATTTTTGCACGGCTTCTTTCGAAAAACGCAGGTAATAAATACAGAACATTTATCTCACTGTTCGAACTGATAAAAATACTGTTATTCAATATTTTTTAAATTAAACAGCTTTTCCCCTGTCTGTCGGCAGGGGATTTTTCTTTTTGAATTAGTCAAAAAACACAGTTTTTAAAAAGAATTATGCGCTTTATGATACAATATGCGGTTATTGCTTTTTCAGACGTTTTTTTACTTGAAATTGCGTCAATCTTTTAGTAAAATACCGAGACGAAAGATAATAATTATTATACAGGTGAGTGAAATGAAAAATATTTTTGATGCGCACTTTTTAAAAGAAATGCAGAGCGCTACCGCAAATATGTATCGACTCGGCTGGGATGAACGCAACGGCGGAAACATCTCATACCTTCTCAAAGAGGAAGAGGTTGCCGATTATCTTTACCTCGAACACGTCATACGCACAATACCCACCGGCTTTGAAGCACCCGAGCTCGCCGGCAGAATCTTTATTGTCACCGGCACGGGCAAATATTTCAAAAACGTCAAAACAGACCCCGAAACAAACCTCGGCATTATCCGTATCGGCAAAGACGGCTCAACGGCGGAACTGCTCTGGGGCTGGGAGGACGGCGGCAAATTCACAAGCGAGCTGCCCGCCCATCTTATGAGCCACATCGCCCGCCTTTCTGTCAATCCGGAAAACCGTATAATTATGCATTGTCACCCCGATTACACCCTTGCCATGACTCAGGTTCACGACATTGATGAAAAGAGCTTCACACGCACCCTCTGGGGGCAGATGACGGAGAGTATTGTGGTTTTCCCCGACGGCGTGGGCGTTTTGCCCTGGATGGTCTGCGGCAATAACGAAATCGGCAGGGCAACCGCCGAGAAAATGAAAGATTACCGTATTGTCGTGTGGACTCTTCACGGAATATACGGCGCAGGCAAAACAATGGATGAAACCTTTGGTCTGATTGAAACGGTCGAAAAGGCGGCAAAACAGTTTATTCTGACATCCCGTTTTGAGAAAAAGAACATTATTACCGATGAGAATCTTGTTTCACTTGCCGAAGCGTTCAATATAGACTTCAAAAGGGAATTTCTTGATTTATAATAACAGTCGGGCACCGGTTTATTGATAAGAATAAATCGGTGTTTTTTGTTGAAAATACAGCACTTATATGATAAAATAAAAATGTTATGTAAATAATTAATCTTTCTGAGAGGAATAAATAAATGACAAAAAAACTTAAAGTTGCCGCAGGAGCGGCAGGCGCAGGCGCAGCGGCGTTTTTTGCAACGGGCGAGGTCTTTTTCAATCTGTTTCTGACAAAACAGGGCACTGAGCTTGCGCGCAGATTCAACACAAAATCAGCCGACGGCGATGAACAGAACGAAATATTTGCCACCAATCCCGCTGTCAAAGAGGGCGATGAGTGGTATGAGAACTCCGAAAAAACACGCATTGAGGTTTTCACCCGCGAAGGCGCAAAACGCCACGCTTATTTAATCAAAGCTGAAAAGCCCTCGCACAAATATGTCATAACCTGCCACGGCTACACGTCAAAGCCCTCCGAAATGGGCTTTTTCGGCATAGAGTTTTACAAGCGCGGCTATAATGTCGTTTTCCCGTGCCTTGACGGTCACGCCGACAGCGAAACAAGGTTTATCTCAATGGGCTGGAAAGACCGCCTCACTGTAGTCGCACTTGCTTATTACATTGCAGAGCAGGACCCGGAGGCGCAGATTGTTCTTCACGGCAACTCAATGGGCGGCGCAACGGTTATGATGGCTACAGGTGAAAAGATGCCTGAAAACGTCAGATGCTGCATTGAGGACTGCGGCTACACAAGCGTCTGGGATGAATACCGCGTTCAGCTCAAGGATATGTTCAGCATAGACAAGCTGCCTGTTCTCAAAGCGGCAAACACCGTTTCAAAGCTTCACGCAAAATTTGATTTCAAAGAGGCGTCAGCTATTAATCAGGTCAGAAAATCCGTTACGCCCACACTCTTTATTCACGGCGAGAGAGATACCTTTGTTCCGTTCTGGATGCTCGAAACAAACTATTCCGCAGCCGCCTGTGAAAAAGACAAAATCGCAATTCCCGACTCCGTCCACGCGGTAGCCGCCCTTGTTCATCCCGAACTTTACTGGGGCAAAATCGACGAATTCACCGCAAAATACATAACCGGATAAATCACAAATCCCGCTCTCACGGGCGGGTTTTGGTCTGATAAGGAGATATTTATGAATTATGATGTTGTGATTATCGGCGCGGGTCCCGGAGGAATCTTCACCGCCTATGAGCTTTCAAAATCCAACCCCTGCCTGAATATAGGAGTTTTTGAACTCGGTAATCCGCTTGAAAAAAGAAAATGCCCGATTGACGGCGTCAAGGTCAAGTCATGCATTAAATGCAAAACCTGCGCCATTATGAGCGGCTTCGGCGGCGCGGGCGCTTTTTCCGACGGCAAATACAATATTACAAACCAGTTCGGCGGCACTCTTTATGAGTATATCGGCAAAAACGAGGCAATCGAACTTATGCGCTATGTCGATAATATCAATATGTCATACGGCGGTCAGGGCACAAAGCTCTATTCCACCGCCGACACAAAGATTAAAAAAGCGTGCCTCGAAAACGGGCTTCATCTGCTCGACGCACAGGTCCGCCACCTCGGCACCGACATCAATTATAAAGTTCTTGAAAACCTTTATGCCGATTTGAGCGACAGAGTTTCTTTCCATTTCAACACAGCCGTTTTATCCGTTAAAAAAATTGACGGCGGCTATGATGTCGAAACGGAGAAGGGCAGGTTCAGCTGTAAATACTGCGTTGTTTCCGTCGGCAGAAGCGGCAGCAAATGGATGGAAAAGGTCTGCGACTCTCTCGGCATACCCACCCTTTCAAACAGGGTTGACATCGGCGTGCGCGTAGAACTGCCCGCCGCAATTTTCTCACACCTGACAGATGAACTGTATGAGAGCAAGATTGTTTACAGAACAGAAAAATTTGAAGACCTTGTGCGCACGTTCTGTATGAATCCGCACGGGATTGTCGTCAATGAAAACACCAACGGCATTGTTACGGTAAACGGCCACAGCTACGAGGATGAGTCAAAACACACCGAAAACACAAACTTTGCACTGCTCGTTTCAAAGCATTTCTCCGTTCCGTTCAAAGACAGCAACGGCTACGGCGAGAGCATAGCAAAGCTCTCCAATATGCTCGGCGGGGGAGTGATAGTCCAGCGCTTCGGCGACCTTGTAAGAGGCAGACGCTCAACAGAGACACGCATTAAAGAAAGTTATGTAACACCCACGCTTTCGGCAACTCCCGGCGACCTGAGTCTTGTTATTCCCAAAAGAATACTCGACGGCATAATCGAGATGATTTACGCCCTTGACAAAATTGCCCCCGGCACCGCAAATGACGACACCCTTCTTTACGGCGTTGAGGTCAAGTTCTACAACATGGAGGTCAAGCTTGACGGCAACCTGCAGACCAACTGCGACGGGCTCTATGTTATAGGCGACGGCTCAGGTGTCACTCATTCGCTCTCACACGCCTCCGCAAGCGGCGTTTATGTTGCAAGGCATATACTTTCAAGAGTTTAAAAAAAAGGAGCAAATATGGCCTGTCAGGAAGAAAATCTGCAAACAAAAATTCCGCTCAGATTCAAAGACGGAAAATTCAGGATTTTCGCAATCTCCGACCTTCACGGTGTCTGTGATTACGACACCCGCCTTGTCAGAGACCTTGAGGCGCTGCTCGACTGCGTCCGCCCCGATTTTCTGTTTGTTCTGGGCGACGTTGTCTGGGAGGATGCGCTCCGGAGCGAAGAGAAGCTTTATTCGTTTCTCAAGGACGTTTTTTCGGTTGTTGAAAAAAGGAACATTCCCTGGGCTCACGTTTTCGGCAACCACGACAACGATGTTGTCTGGGCGGATTTCAGCCAGCAGAGCGTTTACGAAAGGTTCCCGCTTAATCTTGCAAAACGGGGTCCTGAGGATATTCACGGAATCGGCAATTATGTGCTTCCCGTCAGAGCGGAAAAAAGCGATGATATAGTTTTCAACATCTGGGGGATTGACTCGCACGACAGCATGAGCGATTTTATGCGCGAGTTCAACCTCGGCGACCCCGAAAACAAGTGGGACAGACAGTGCGTTTACCCCTCCTGCCTTCACGACTGGGGCAGCGGCTATGACACGCTCAACATTGACCAGGTGCTCTGGTATTACAACACATCGCTTGAGCTTGAAAAATACGCGGGGCACAAAATACCCGGCATTATGGGTATGCATATTCCTCTGCCCGAATATGTCATCGGCTATAAGAACACGGCGGAGACTTATTATGAAGGCACGCGCCGCGAAGGCGTCGGCTGCCCCGTTCTCAATTCGGGAATGTTCAACGCCCTTGTTGACAGGGGAGATGTCAGAACGCTTGTTGCCGGTCACGACCACATAAATGACTATGAGGCAACCTACCTCGGAATCAAGATGACCTATGACGCGGGTCTCAATTATGACGGCTACTGCGCAGATGACCTCAGAGGCGGCAGGGTTTTTGAAATCAGCGAAAGCGACCCGTGGAATGTCAGAACATATATGGTGCGCTCAAAAGACTGCGTGAGCGATTACCCAGGCACCTGCCTTCGCAAAAGCGGAAAAAGGGAATAAAGAATAACAGAACGCCTTCGGGCGTTCTTTTTATTGCAATCCCGTTTCCTTTTGATATTTACGGAACTCGCTTTCAACCCACAGCTTTTCATCTACAGGCGCATTATAAAGAACGCTCGCCCAGTATGAAACGGGGTTTTTGATTTCTGAAGCATTGTCTGCAACAGTCTCTATTGCAAAACTCAGGTTTTCGCTGTTAAGCTGCGAATACCTTTCGGCAACTTCCGCCAGCGGAATATCGCGGCCGTTTATGCGCAGTGTTTTTCTGCCGCTGAACAGTGTTTCGGTAACCGCCATGCAGATGCAGTCGAGCAGCTCGCTGCCGTAGGAATCTGAAAGAACATCATAATCTATGCGGCTTTTCAGTTCATCCGTCATCATTTCTTTTTCTGACTGAAGACTTTGTTGTTCAGTAATTATTTGTTCAGTATTTATTTGTTTAATATTTAGTTGTTCGCTGTTTTCAGTGAAGGGAATTTCTTTGAACGTTTCTTCAGAAAACTGATTTTCAGTGTGCGTGCTGTTACGGTTCTGTTTTACAGACTCCTGTTTTTCGCTGACGGCAGAGCTTTTATGAGGCGTGTCGTAAATAAACCATTCTCCGCCCGTATATCTGCCGTTGCGGTGCTGAATGCCCTCCCTTTTGATATAACCCGCCTTTTCAAGCTCCGTTACCGCAGAGTTGACGCTTGCGTAGCCGTCCGGGCAGAGCGTGCAGAGCCCTTTTACGCTGAAATGCCAGTCCTCCGGTCTTGACACAATAAGAAGGTAAACTCCAAGCGCCTTTGCCGAAAGCTTTTTGCCCGTCAGAATACCGTTGGGAACAACCGTGAAACCCGTTTTGTCTTTGCTTTTAAAGTTTTTCATTTTTTACCTCCGTGAAAATGTCTTTCACTTATAGCCGTAAAACGGGTTTTTCCTGACCTTTTTGTGTCAAGCTTTTGCAATTACGCCGAAAATTTAATAAAAAACCGTTATTTAAAGTGTAAACACGCTTTGATATATGAAAAAGCCCCTCCGAAAAAGAGGGGCTTTAATTCATAAATTTACAGATTCTTTTTTATGGCGTTTTTTGCTGCCCTGCGGAGTAATGATCTGCCCGTTGAGCCGCCTAAAACAGAGAGGGCAAAATCGAGTATTCTCTCGTTTTCTTCCTGCTGTTCGCGTTCTTTCTGCTTTAATTCGAGCTTCTTTTCAAGCTCATCCTGCTCGGCGCGGACTCTCTGAGCTTCCCTGAGAATAGGTTCCCTCAGCGTTGCGCCGCAGAAAGGGCAGTTGTGGTTGCCGGTAATCTCCACCACGCTTTCGCAGTAATCGCAGATAACCGTCATATTCAACCCTCCGGGCAGTGGTTTGTTGCCACAATGTCAACGCCCGTGCCGAGAATGTTGCTGCAAAGAACATCGCCTATTCTGACAGGCGCTTTAATCTCAATGTTTCTGAGCGCCTGCGCGCACTCGATTATTTTGCCCTTGGGGAGAGCGTCCGCCGATTTGCAGGGGACTACGGGATGAATGCCGCCATCGACTTTTACCGTTGTTGTAAGACTTCTGACGGGGTTTGTGCATTCCGTTCTGGCGTAGGCGTCTCCGCGTTTGCAGGTGTTGCCCGTAACGCTGAGAACTTCGCCGCTGTCATTGAGTTCAACTGTAATGCCGCAGCCCATGGGGCAGGCAACGCAGATAATATTTTTGGTCATGGCTTATTCCTCCACTGATATTTCAACAAGTCCGCCTTCGGCAAACTTCTGAAGCTCGGATTCCTTGAGAACAACGTTTTCCATTTCGCCGGGTGCAAGTCTCGGCCTTTTGCGTCTCATAATCTCATAGCCGTTGTATTTGACAACAACGCTTGCGCCTTTATAGACTCTGCCGACTCTGAAATAGAGCTTGACATCCTCGCCCGCATTGAGGTTGACCTTTTGCGGAACAATGTATCTGACTCCGCCGACGCCTTTTGTTGTGATATATTTTTTTGCAGGCGCAGTGCCGAGAACGTATTTTGCAGCGCCTTCGCCCGCCGAATAGCTTTCAAGCGTAACGTAATCGACAAGGTCGTGAACGTGCAGAACGTTGCCGCAGGCAAATACGCCGGGCTGGGTTGTCTGCCTTGACTCGTCAACAACAGCGCCGCTTGTTACGGGGTCAAGGGCTATGCCCGCTTCTCTTGTAAGCTCGTTTTCGGGAATAAGACCGACGGAGAGCAGAAGGGTGTCGCACTCAATAAACTTCTCGGTGCCTTTTATCGGTCTGCGGTTTTCGTCAACCTTTGCTACCGTAACGCCTTCAAGTCTCTCGTTGCCGTGAATGCGGATAACCGTGCAGCTCAGTTCAAGCGGAATGCCGTAGTCGTCAAGGCACTGAACGATGTTTCTCGTAAGACCGCTGGAGTAGGGCATAAGCTCGCACACAAGCTTGACCTCCGCGCCTTCAAGAGTCATTCTGCGCGCCATAATAAGGCCGATGTCGCCCGAGCCGAGAATAACAACCTTTTTGCCGGGCATATAGCCGTCGATGTTTACATATTTCTGTGCCGTTCCCGCCGTCATAACGCCTGCACAGCGTGTGCCGGGAGTGTTGAGCGCTCCTCTGGGACGCTCGCGGCAGCCCATGGCGAGAATAACTGCCTTTGCCTGGATTTCAAGAAGACCGTCGGTTGAATTTACGGCATAAACTTTATTGTCTGCGGTAACTTCGAGAACCATTGTGTCTGTTTTGTATTCAATATTCTTTTCGGCAATCTGCTGAATAAATCTGTCGGCGTATTCGGGACCCGAGAGCTCTTCACCGAAATAGTGAAGACCGAAGCCCGTGTGAATGCACTGCTCAAGAATGCCGCCGAGAGTTTCGGCTCTTTCAAGAACAAGAATGCTGTCAACTCCGCATTCCTTTGCTTTGATTGCGGCCGCCATACCTGCGGGGCCTCCGCCTACAACAACAATATCGTAATTAAGCATTCTCATTCACCTCATTTCGTTTTGCCGACAAGCAGTTTTGAGTTGCCGCCGAATTTTGTAATATCATCAAGATTGAGCCCGTGCTCGCGGGCAAGCAGTTCAACAACCTTTGAACCGCAGAAGCCGCCCTGGCATCTGCCCATTCCTGCTCTTGTTCTGCGCTTTACGCCGTCAACGTCGGTCGCGGGGATGGGGGAGTGAATGGCGTCAAGAATCTCGCCCTCCGTAACCGTTTCACAGCGGCAGATTATTCTGCCGTAGCGTTTGTCTTTGGCAATAAGCTCTTTTTTCTCGTCATTTGTCATTTCGTTGAAGCGCACGGGAGCTTTGCGTGAGGGCTCGTAATCCTCTTTTATTGAGGCGCCGAGCTTTTCAACAATCAGGTCTTTTACATAAACGCCGATTGCGGGTGCGGCGGAAAGACCCGGCGACTCAATGCCCGCAACATTGATAAACGAGGAGTTGACCTTGCTTTCTCCGATTATGAAATCGTTTGTCGGGCTGTGCGCTCTGAGACCGGCAAATGAGGTTATGACATTTCTTGTGTTGATTTCGGGAACTGAGAGACGCGCGGCGTCAATAACCGCATCAAGAACATCCGCGTTTGTCGAAAGGTCGGCGTCAACCGAGCCGATGTCTATTGAGCTCGGACCCGTAATGAGGTTGCCGTCAACCGTTTTTGTAACAAGAATGCCCTTGCCCATCTCGCTCGGGCACTGGAAAATAACGGTGTTGGCAAGGTAGCCCATATTTTTGTCAAGCAGCATATATTCGCCCTTGCGGAACACAATCTCTATTGAATTGTCGCCGATGAGGGAAGCGATTTTGCCGCTGTAGATACCTGCGCAGTTTATTACATATTTCGCCTGAATTTTTTTCCCGCCCGAATAAACCGAAAAGACCTTTGCACTTTCGTCATATTCTATTTTGTCAACCGCATAGTTGAGTTCGACCTTTGTGCCGTTGAGAACAGCGTTCTCTGCGGATGCTATGGCAAGCTGGTAGGGGCAGACGATGCCCGCTGTTTTTGCATATAAAGCGCCTTTTGCGATTTCATTTATATGGGGTTCGATTTCACGAAGCTGCTCTTTGTTGAGAATCTCCATGCCGGGAACGCCGTTTTCAATGCCTCTGTCGTAAAGAGTCTGCAGTGTTTCAAGCTGATTCTCATAAAAGGCAACAACAACGGAGCCGCACTGCTTGAAAGGAACGTGAAGTCTTTTGCAGGTTTCGGGCATAAGTCTTGTGCCTTCAACATTGAACTTTGCCTTTAAAGTGCCGGGCATTGCGTCAAAGCCGGCGTGAACGATTGCGCTGTTTGCCTTTGTTGTTCCCATTGCGACGTCGTTGAATTTTTCAATAAGAACGCTGCTGAGATTGTAATGGCTCAGTTCCATTGAAATCATTGAGCCGATTACGCCTGCGCCGATAACGGCAACATCATAAATCATTTTCTTTTCCCCCTTGAAATAATAGTTGTTACAGTCCAATTATTTATTTTATCATAAAGACTGTAAATAATCAAATATAATTATTAAAAATGTTAAATTTTAAAAATCCGCCGCAAAGTGCAGCGGATTTTTCTTATAATGAATATTAAAGCGGTTTTGCGTTTTCAAGAAGATATTTTTCCGCCTCGGCGTTCCACAGGCCGTTTGTTTTTTCGACAATCTCCGCAAGCTTTGCAAACAGCGGGTCGGTTCTGCCTTTCTCTTCAAATTCCGAAATGGCGGTAAGGGGTAAAGAAATGCCTGTGTAAATCAGCTTTTTGCCTCCGGGAATGTGCGGAAGGTTGAGCGTGGTTTCAACAACGCTGTCAAGCCCGCCGATATGTGTTACGAGAATTGCGGGAGTCAGCTTGTTCTCCTTCATCATTTCAATGCTTTCAATCATGTCATCCGTATTGCCGCCGGATGTGCCGACAATGTGAGTTGAAGCATAGTGAACGTTATAAAAATTGAAGGGGGCGCTGAACTGCGTGTTTGTGGGACCTGCAAAGAAATTCAGGCAGCCGTCCGCTCCGAGCATTTTGTCGGCTGTTTCAATTACCGAGGCAACGGGAGCGAAAACAAAAACATCGTCAAACGCTCCGCCTGCAAGCTCTTTCAGATATTCGTCGGGTGATTCAATGCCGGCGGTGTTTATATATGAAAGCCTGACACCGTTTTTTGCCGCCTCAGCGGGAGTGAGAAGCTGTCCGGCTCTTTTAAGGCGTGAATCGTCAATATCCGTTACAATAAGAACTGACGGGCGCAGGGGGCAGTGGATAATGTAATCTATTGCGGCAAGCCCCATAGGGCCTACGCCTGCGAGAATAGCCATTTTTCCGCCCGCTTTTATTCCCATTTTGTGCTCGTAACTGCCTCTTTCGGTGTGGTATGAAGCGTGAAAAGCGCCTATTACACACGAGAGGGGCTCGGTAAGCGAGCCGCAGAAATAATTGTCGCTCTCATACGGCAGAAGGCAGTTCATAAGCATAACTTCTTCGGGAATGACTATGTAGGTGGCATCACCGCCGATATATCTGAAAGAATAACCGGGCGCGTCAAGCGAGCCCTTGTAATTAATTGAGGGCTGAATTACGAATTTGTCGCCCGCCTTGTATTTATCCGCCCATTCAGAGCCGATTTTAACGAGCTCGCCGCAGAATTCGTGACCGATGATTGTCGGGTTCTCCGCGACGTCATCGGGAACTCTTTTATGGTCTGCGCCCTGCATTGCCGCCTTGTAGGATGACATGCAGATACTGTCTGACACAACCTTTGCGAGAATTTCGGTTTCTTTTATTTCGGGAAGCTCAAAGCTTTCCAGTCTCAGGTCGTTTTTGCCGTATATTCTGACTGCTGTGGTTTTCATAGATGCCTCCGTGAAATCAGATGTTTTCTAACATTCTTTTAAGGTTTTCAAGCCCTGTCGATATACCGTCAAGGGCGTTTTCCATACCCTCGAATTCAATGCTGACATAACCGTCGTAACCGCTGTTTTTAAGAATTGAAAGGCACTGCATAACGGGGATGTCGCCGTGACCGATTATTGCGCCCCTCAGGTAATTTCCGCCCCTGCTTCTGAAAAATCCTCTGCCGGGGTTCAGACCGTTGCCGCTTTTGATGTGAAAATCTTTAACGTGAACATATTTTGCGTATGGCGCAAGTCTGCCTACGGCAACGGGCGAGGGGTCGTCTGCACAGGCAAAATTGCCGACATCTATAAGCAGACCGAAGTTTTCATTTGCAACCGCATTGACAAGCTTTTCAACCCGCAGACTCTCCTGACTGAAAAAGCCGTGGTTTTCAACACAGGTTTCAATACCGTATTTTTCAGCATACTGCGTTACTGCCGCGCAGCCCTTTGCAAGAACGGGGAGCGCCTGATCAAACCCCTTGTATTTTGCCTCGGCTCCTTTAAAGCCGGAGGTGGCGTCATGCCGCATGACTTTTACGCCGAGTATTGCAGCGACGTCAACCTTTTTAAACAGTCTTTCAATTTCGGAGTCCGGGTTTTCGGCGTTAAGAAAATCAGCACCGACAGTGTAGCTTGAAACCGGAAGACCGCATTTTTCGCTTTCGGCTTTTATCTGTTTTGCGTATTCCTCTTCGGTAACGCCTTCGGGCGGGCAGAGGTCGGTGAATTCTATGGCATCAAAGCCCATTTCTTTTGCAAGGGCGATTAAAGTCAACTGTGAATATTCACCGCTGTTAAGCAGCTGTGAAAAACTGTAACTGCTGACGGAAATTTTCATCTTTTTACCTCCCGCAGCCGAGATTTTTAAGGAATTCAACAGCGCCGCGGATGTCTTTTTCGGGGTTGTCGCCGACTTCTCTCTCAATGGTGAGGAAGCCCTTGAAACCGATATCTTCGAGAGCGGCAAGGTATTTGTTCCAGTCAACGCTGCCTTCGCCGAGCGGAACCTCTTCGAACGACGGACCGGTAACAAGCGGGTCGTTTCTGACGCCGTAAACAATTTCGGGGTCTTTGTAGAACAGCTGCCTGCCGTCTTTTGCGTGAGTGTGGACTATATAATCGCGAAGGTTGTAAACGGCGCCTGCCGGGTCGTCGCCCGTTACCATAACAAGGTTTGCGGGGTCGAGGTTTACAGCCACGCCTGTTGAGTCGAGCGAATCAAGAAATTCCTTGAGAACTGCCGATGTTTCGGGACCCGTCTCAATGGCGAAATGAGCTTTGACGCTGTCTGCGTATTGAGCAAGCTCTGCGCACGCCTCCTGCATTATTTTGTATCTGTCAACGCTTTTGTCAGCGGGAACAACGCCTATATGGGTGGTTACAACATCCGTTCCGAGTTCCTTTGCGAGGTCAAGTATCCTTTTGGATTTTTCAATAAGCTCCGGGTTTCTCTCTTTGTCGGCAAAACCGCAGCCGAGGTCGCCGCACAGGGCGGAAATGACAAGACCGCTGCCACTTACAAGATTCCTGAAATCCGCACGCTTTTGAGCGTTCATATTTTCGGGCGCCATTTTGCCTCTTGTTGCATATACCTGAATGCCGTCGGCGCCGACGGAAGCCGCCTTTTTAACCGCCGTGACGGTATCTGTTCTGAAGCTGTCAATTATAACACCGATTGGAAATCTGCCCATAATTATTCTCCTTGTAATTGTTTTTCTTCATATTAGCAAAATTAATAAAATTATTCAATCTTTTTTTGAATTCTTTATTTACATTTTTTGCGGTTATGCTATTATATTACTTAATGAAAAACCGAGGAGGTTAATGTATGTCAAAAACAATAAATGTTGCCGTTATCGGCTGCGGTTCAATAGCAAACTGCGCACACATACCCGCTTATCTCAAACTTGATAATGTCAATATAAAATACTTCTGCGACATTATTCCCGAAAGAGCTGACGGAGCTGTTGAAAAATACGGCTGCGGCAAAGCGGTTTACGACTATAAAGAATTTCTCAACGACCCCGACCTTGACGCTGTTTCCGTCTGCACTCACAACGACCTGCATTCGGTAATAGCAATAGATTTTCTTAAAGCGGGCAAACACGTTTTAAGCGAAAAACCCGCCGCAAAGAATCTTGAAGAAGCTCTTAAAATGCAGCAGGTTGCCCACGAAACGGGCAAAATACTCAACATCGGCGTCTGCAACAGGTTCGGCACCCAGGTAAACAACATCAAAAAGCTGATTGATGACGGCGAGCTCGGCGAGGTTTACCACGTTTACGCAAGCTTCCGCGCGCACAGGTCAATCCCCGGCATCGGCGGTGATTTCACAAACAAAGCAGTTTCGGGCGGCGGAGCGCTCATAGACTGGGGCGTTCACTACATTGACCTTATTCTTTACTGCTGCGGCGAGCCGAAACCGCTGACCGCTTCGGGCGAGGCGTTCTGCAAGCTCGGCAAAAACATTAAAGATTATGTTTATACAAGCATGTGGGCGCAGGAGACTGCAGAGCCGGACGGCGTTTATGACGTTGATGACAGCGTCGTCGGTCTTGTGCGCACGGACGGTCCCGTAATCAGCTTCAACGGCGCGTGGGCTCAGAATATAGGCGAGAGCGAAACATACATTGACTTTATCGGCACAAAGGCAGGCATAAGACTTCAGTATTGCGGCGACTTCAAGCTCTATTCAACTAAAAACGGAGCCCTTGTCAGCGCCGACGTTGTTTCATCGCACAACAACTTCTATGATGAAGAAATAAAGTCATTTATCGAGTGCGTTGAGACGGGCAGGCACAATCAGGCGTATATTGATTACGCAATAGAAACGTCAAAGATTATGCAGGCGATTTACGATTCGTCCGAACAGCATAAAGAAATAGTAATTAAATAACCGGGAGGGTAATTATGGATATCAGAATTTTCAAAACAGAACAGGAAATAGGCGAGGCGGCAGGCAAAATCTATGTTGACTACATAAATGAGAATCCGTCCTGCGTTCTCGGGTTTGCAACGGGCGCCACTCCCGTTCCGACCTATACTTATATGGCTCAGCAGTGCAAGGCGGGCAAGGTTTCTTTCAAGGATGTAAAAACATTCAACCTTGACGAATACTGCGACCTTCCGAAGGAGCACAAAAACAGCTTTTATATGTTTATGTATGACAATCTTTTTTCAAAGGTTGACTTAAAACCAGAAAACATTGATTTTCTTGACGGCAACACCGACCCCGTCGCCGAAAGCGCAAGATATGCAAAATCAATCGAAGACAAGGGCGGAATTGACATTCAGCTTCTCGGCATAGGCAGAAACGGTCATATAGCGTTCAATGAGCCCGCCGATGAGTTCTCTGACGAAGCTTATAAAATAAAGCTCACAGAAAGCACCATAGAGGCAAATTCAATCTATTTTGACGACGTTCCCATGCCCCGCTACGCCATGACAATGGGTATCGGCTCGATTATGAAAGCGCGCAAAATAATCTTCATAGCAACCGGCAAGGCAAAGGCGCAGGCAGTTCACGATATGATAAAAGGCGAGGTCACTCCGAGATGCCCCGCTTCCATTCTTCAGCAGCACCCCGATGTTACCGTATTCCTTGATGAGGATGCGGCATCGCTTCTTTAAGTTTATATCATAATTACGGCGGGATTCATTTCCCGCCTTATTGTTAAGGAGGAATTATGTCAAGGTTTGATATTGATTTTGTCGATAAAAACAACGAGCGCGAAATGCTTATGCAAAGACTGAAAAAAATTGCAAACTCGGTTGCGGGGCGTATGTATCCCGACTGCGAGGATGCAGGCGGCTTTCTGTTCTGTGACGGTGAATCGGACCCTTCGCGCATTGATGAAGGGCAGTGGGTTCCCTTCGGCAGTGACGAACACTGGGGCAGAAGGGAGCAGTATTGCCGTTTTAAACAGCAGGTGACAATACCCGAAAGATTTGACGGCAAAACCGTTGTTTATGATCTTACCCCCTACCTTCATTCCGCGTGGACTACAAGCGCGGAACAGTTTATTGTTTATGTCAACGGCAAATTGATTCAGGCGATTGACCATAACCACACCTATATCTTTCTGGGCGACCCGGCAAAAGCGGGCGAAAAATTTGACATTGTTTTAAGCGCCTACTGCGATGACTGGTCTTACAGAGGACCCGTTCAGCTTAAAGCGACAATGAAGGTTCTTGACAAAGAGTTGAGAAGTCTTTATTTCGATTTTGCGGTTGCCTGGGAGAGCGCCCACTCATACGGCGCCGATGATTTGCCGAGAATTGAAATCATAAAGCACCTCAATGCCGCGGCAAACCTGCTTGAACTTACGACTGCCGATTATGACGAGTTCAAGGCATCGGCAAAAAAGGCGGCGGAATATCTTCAACGCAACATTTACGGCAAACCCTTCGATGCGGTGACATCCGCCATCGGTCACACTCATATTGACACCGCCTGGCTCTGGCGCCTCAAGCAGACAAGGCAGAAGGCGGGGCGCTCGTTTGCAACCGTCATTAACTTTATGAAGGAATACCCCGATTACAAATTTATGTCATCGCAGGCACAGCTCTATGATTTTGTCAAGCAGGATTATCCCGAGCTCTACAACGATATCAAAGAAGCCGTTGCCCGCGGTCAGTGGGAGCCCGAAGGCGGAATGTGGGTTGAAGCGGATACAAACGTAACATCGGGCGAATCACTCGTGCGTCAGTTCCTCGTCGGCAAAAGATTCTTCCGCGATGAATTCGGCGAAGACAACAGAATACTCTGGCTTCCCGATGTTTTCGGTTACAGCGGCGCACTGCCTCAGATTATGAAGCTCTCCGGCATAGATTACTTTATGACCACCAAAATCTCGTGGAGCGAATACAACAAATTCCCGTTTGACACCTTCAGCTGGAAAGGTATAGACGGCACAAAGATTCTTTCGCATTTCATTCCCAGCATAAGCTGTTCCGACACGGGCTGGACAACAACCTACAATGCGGCTCTGCGCCCGGATCTGGTTATCGGCGGCTGGCGGAGATACAGCAACAAGGATCTCAACAAAAATGTTCTTATGAGCTTCGGTCACGGCGACGGCGGCGGCGGACCCACAAGAGGGCAGATTGAATGCGGTCTGCGTATGGCAAAGGGCGTGCCCGGCTGCCCCGAGGTGAAAATGGAATTCTCGCGCGATTTCTTCGACCGTCTCAAAAAAGATGTTTCGGGCAATCCTTATCTTCCCGAATGGTCGGGCGAGCTCTATCTTGAGTTCCACCGCGGCACTCTCACATCACAGTCCCGCAACAAGCGTTTCAACAGAAAAAGCGAATTTCTCTACCACGATATTGAAACACTGGCGGAGACGGCAAACATATTCGGCACGGGCGAATACCCCTATAATGAACTGCTTGAGGGATGGAAAATCATTCTTTTAAACCAGTTCCACGACATTATTCCCGGCTCGTCAATAGCGGCTGTTTATGAAGATTCCAAAGAACAGTATCTGAAGCTTCTCTCAGAGGGCGGGCAGATGGCTGACTCTGCCGCAAAATCCGTTGCGCTCAAAGCGACAACGCAAGGCGAATCCTTTGTTGTTGAGAACACTCTCGGATTTGAACGCACCGATGTCGTTGTTACAGACTGCGCTTATGACAGCATCTCCGTTTATGATGAAGACGGCTCGCTTCTGCCCTGCCAGAAGACTTATGACGGAAAGCTTGCCTTCCTTGCAAAAAACGTTCCTTCAAAAGGATTCAAAGTGTTTAAAATTGCAGAAGAGCAGAATAACGTAAACAGCGACTGTAAAGCCGATATAAACGGAGCGGAAAACGCATTTTATAAATTTGAGTTTGATGCCGATATGAACATAAGGTCGCTTTACCACAAGGAGAGCGGCAGGTTTGTTGCTCCCGAAGGCGAAACACTCGGCAGACTGTTCGCTTATGAAGACAGACCCCACAGCGATGAAGCGTGGGATATCAAGTGCTATTACGGCGAGAAATACCATATAATAAATGATGTTCAGAACAAAGAAGTTGTTGAAAGCGGTCCCGTTCGCACTGTAGTTGAAATAACCCGTAAATATAATCTGTCAACAATAAAACAGTATTATATATTCTATCCGCACACTTCGAGAATTGACATTGTTTATGATGTTGACTGGAATGAGAGACAGGTTCTGCTCAAAGGCGACTATCCCGTTGATGTAAACGCCGACAAGGCAACGTTTGACATTCAGTTCGGCAACCTTCAGCGCACAACTCACCGCAACACCACCTGGGATTATGCGCAGTTTGAAGTCTGCGGCCACAAATGGGTTGACCTGTCAGACAACGGCTTCGGTTTCTCGGTTCTGAGCGACTGCAAATACGGCTGGTCCGTAAAAGACGGCAGAATCAAACCCTCAATGCTCAGAAGCCAGGAGCGTCCGAACCACCTGCAGGACAGAGAACGTCATACCTTTACCTACGCTCTCTATCCTCACAGCGGAGCGGTCTGCACTTCGGATGTTGTGCAGGAGGCATACGGGCTTAATGTTCCGCTCTACTGTGTAAATGTTGCAGAGAAGCAGGACGGAATCGGCAGCGCCTTCTCGCTTGTTAGCGCCGATAAACCGGATATCATAATTGAAACGGTCAAAAGAGCTGAAGACAGCAACGCGCTTATTGTCAGAATGTTTGAAACGTGGAATAAGAAAACACCGTGCTGCATAAAACTCGGCGTAAACGCAAAAGAGGTTTACGAGTGCGATCTTATGGAAGAAAACGATGTTCCCGTCAGCGTTGAAAACAACTGCGTCAATCTTGTTTTTAAACCGTTTGAAATAAAAACACTCAAGGTAATTGTATGAATATCATAATTGTTCCCGACAGCTTTAAAGGCACGCTGAGCGCAACACGGGTTGCTGAAATTGCCGGAGAAGAAATTAAAAAAATCATCCCTTCGGCATCAATAAGAAAAATACCCGTAGCCGACGGCGGTGAGGGCACGCTTGACTGCTTTGAAAACATTATCGGCGGCAGAAGAGTCTTGCGTGAAGTGACGGGACCGAATTTCAGAAAAATCAAAGCGGAATACCTGCTCTGCTCAGACACTGCCGTTATCGAGTCCGCTCAGGCAAACGGTCTGCCGCTTGCAAACCCCAAAAGCGCGTCCGATACAACTACGTTCGGGGCAGGCGAGCTTATAGCCGACGCAATCAGCCGGGGGGCTGAAAAGATTATAATCGGCATAGGCGGCAGCGCAACAAACGACTGCGGCTGCGGAATGGCGACGGCGCTCGGCACGGAGTTTTTTGACAAATCGGGCAAAAGCTTTATTCCGACAGGCGCAACGCTCAAGGATATTGACACCATTGTTTTCAATAAAACCGATGCGGACATTACCGTTTTGTGCGATGTCAGAAATCCTCTTTACGGCAAAGACGGAGCGGCTTATGTTTACGCGCCGCAAAAGGGAGCGGGCGAAGAAGAGGTCAGAAAGCTGGACGAAGGTCTTCGGCATATTGCTTGCGTTCTTGAAATGAACGGCAAAGATGTTGCCGGCATAAGCGGAGCGGGAGCCGCAGGCGGTATGGGCGCGGGCTTGCTCGCTTTTACCGGTGCAAAGCTCAGAAGGGGAATAGAAGTTGTTCTCGACCTTGCCGGATTTGAAAAGGCGGCTCAGAATGCCGATTTCATAATTACGGGCGAGGGCTCGCTCGATTCACAGAGCTTCTCCGGCAAAGTGATTGACGGCATTATTTCAAGGTCGGCGGGCAAACCCGTTATTGCAACAGTCGGCATTTCAAAGCTTGATGACTGCCGAAAATACGGTCTTACGGCAGTTTTTGAATCAAATGACAGACACCTTCCGTTTGAACAGGTTGCAGGCAGAGCGGAGGAAGATTACAGAATATGCTGTAAAAAAGCGGCGCAGTTCATAAAGGAATACAAATAGAAACAACTCCGGTCCGGATATTTTCCGCTCCGGAGTATTTATTAATTACAAATTAAATCTTGCAACATAAAAAAGGTTGTGATATACTATATATTGTATTTTTATGTAACAGACAAAGGCAGGTTTAGGGGGCAGCGATGAAAGCAGATACCTTCGGTTTTTACCGTTATTTTTACAATGTTGATGAAATTCCGTCAACTCTGCTCAACGAATTGATTCTTGAGCAGGGCAGCAAATCCGACACCTTCAAATCGGTTAACGGCGAGGATTGCAGAGAGCTGTATCTTTTTATCCCCGAAAGGTGCACCTATTCTGAAACGGGCGAAACCTTCGACCTTGCCAACCTCCCTCTGGGCAGCAGCAAAAAGTTCTTTTATCTCAGCGCGAGAAACAGATTTCTTTTCAACGGCCACCTTGACGACTACATCGGCAATTTCAAGGATTACGACCTTATTGACTACGCTTCTAAACCCTTTGACATTACCGCAAACCCCGACAGCCACACGGTAAATATCGGCCCGTATTCAATGGTTATAAATGTCGCTTTTGATTTTAACCTGCTTATACTGCTTTCAAAATGGTCCGACCTTATGTGGCGCAACGGTCTTCTCAAAGACAAATCCGTGCGCTATTCCGACTATTATGTTGACAATGAGATTTGCCAGAAATACGGCATCGACCCCGAAGACGATTCAAACTACGTTTCGTTTGAAAATGCCGCATTTGTTCATATAAGCGATTATAACGATGAAATTCCCGACCGCTGCGCAAACGGGAAGATGAATATCTTTTTTCACGGCTACAAGTCCAATTTTATGCAGGCGACAATGTCAGAGATGCTTGAGTCAACCGCCGAGCTTATAAACAATGAGGTTCAGCCCGCAGTCAGCTTTGAGACGGCTGACGGCGCAACAACGGTTTTTGATTTCTGCTCCCTGCGCACCGCAGACGACCTTATTATAAACGGCAAGCCCGGAACCAATGAGATTTATCTTTTCCGCTTAAACGGCAACTGGGGCGGCTTCAGGTTTGTTCTTTCAAGCCGTCAGGATTATTACCGCCTCGGCGTCTGGCTTATAAAAGCAATTTCGCGCTATCTCGTTATTACTGACAAAAAAATCGTTTCAAAGCAGGATGTTTCCGCAAAACGGCTCGCAAGAAAATACTGGCCTGATTTCTGCGGTATTCAGAAGCCCGCCAAAAAAGAGCAAAAAGCCGTTACGCTTTCGGCAGGGGAGCAGAAAAAACAAAAAGCTTCAAAAGAATCAACCCATGAAAGTCTTGAAACTCTTATGGCTCAGCTCAATTCGCTTGTCGGTCTTGATGAAATCAAGAAGGATGTCGAGAGTCTTATCGGCTTTGTCAAAATGCAGAAAATGCGTGCGCAAATCGGTATGCAGTCCGTTCCCGTTTCGCTTCACCTTGTTTTCTCCGGCAATCCCGGCACAGGTAAAACTACGGTAGCGCGGATATTGGCAGGGCTTTACCGTGAAATCGGAATCCTCGAAAAAGGGCACCTTGTTGAGGTTGACCGCTCCGACCTTGTAGCCGGTTATGTCGGTCAGACCGCAATCAAAACGCAGGAGAAGATTCAGGAGGCAATGGGCGGCGTTCTGTTTATTGACGAGGCCTATATGCTTGCAAAAGACGGCAACGACTTCGGTCAGGAAGCAATAGACACCCTCCTCAAAGCAATGGAAGACAACCGCGATTCATTTGTGGTTATTGTCGCAGGTTATAAAGATCTTATGGAGGTCTTTATAAACAGCAACCCCGGTCTTCGCTCAAGGTTCAACAAATATTTCAATTTCCAGGATTATACATCCGATGAGTTAATCAGGATTTTTGAAAATATGTGCGAAAAATATGAATACACCTATGACGATGAAACCTTTGAGTGCATTGTTGACACAATCTGCAAAATGGTTCTCAACAAAAATGAGAATTTTGCCAATGCGCGCGACATCAGAAACCTGTTTGAAAGCATAATCACCCGTCAGGCAATGCGTGTTTCATCAATGCCGCTGCCGACAAAAGAAGATATGATGAATATTACAGTCGATGATATTATATAAATAACGGAGGAAAAATTATGAAAAAAATTCTTTCTTTTGTTCTTGCCGCCGTGCTGATTGCCGGCTGCATCAGTTGCTTCGCTTATGCCGACTCTCCAGAAAAAACATTGAAATTCAATTCTGACGGCAAGTTCAGAATTGTTCACCTCTGCGACGTTCAGGATGTTTACCCCCTCAACGCAACAACAAAAGAGTTCATCAAAGAAATGCTTGCTGAAATAAAGCCGGACATCGTTATTCTCGGCGGTGACAACTGCGTTGCGGATGCCGGAACCAAAGAGGACGCAATCAATGAGCTTTGCCCCCTGTTTGTTGACGCAAAAACATATTTTACATTTGTTTTCGGCAACCATGACCATCAGCAGATGTTTGAAAGCCAGGAGAATAAAACGGAACAAAGCGTGGCAATCAGACAGCAGCTGCTTGAAATGTATCAGCGCTACGGCAACGAATACTGCCTGGCTTATGACGCCGACCCCTCTGTTTCCGGCGTTGCAAAGCATAATCTTCCCATATACGGCAAAGACTCAAGCAAGGTTGTTTACAACCTTTATATGATGGATTCAAACGCCTATTATCCCAATGAAAATGAAGAAAAGGGCTATGACGGTATTCATCCCGACGAGCTTGAGTGGTATAAGAGCGTTGCCGCACAGCTTAAGGAAGAAAACGGAGGCAAGCCCGTTCCCGCAATGATGTTCCAGCACATTGTAATGCAGGAGTCTGCCGATGCGCTCTTCATCTCTTCACCTGTCAACCTCGGCGATGCAGGCAAAACATTTGAAGACATTGACGGCAATGAGAAATATTACACCTACCTTCCCAAGCTCGGCTCAATTCAGGACGGTTTTATGCTTGAATTCCCGTGCCCGAATTACAGAGATTACGGTCAGCTCAAAGCAATTAAAGATGCAGGCGATGTTGTTGCAGTCTTCTCCGGTCACGACCACACAAACAGCTATAAGATTAATGTTGAAGGCATAGATATTATCAACACGGGCGGATGCACCTACCACTCCTACGGCAGCACGCTCAACAGGGGAGTCAGGGTAATAGACCTTGATGAGAGCGACCTTTCAACCTACAGCACGTTCACATACACCGTAGCAGAGCAGGCGCTCAAAGACGGCTCAACAATCACAACCCTCGGCGATATTTCAAAAGCTGAGGCAACCTTTGCCGTTATCGGCGGAAAGCTCCTCGCCTTCCTTATGAGCGTTCTTGAAACTATTTTCTTCTTTGTAAAATAAAATACCGTTATAAAAGCAGTAAAGCCGCCCGTCGGGGCGGCTTTTGCTATACCGTAACTTATTATTTCTTGCCGAACAGACCACCGAGTTTGCCTGCAACCTCAGAGACGGTGTCGGCGGTGAGCTTTGCCTTGACGAGGTCAACAACCTTGTTTATTGCGTCGTCGGGTAAATCGACGCCCAGAATGCCCTCGATGGTTTTTACGGGTTCTTTTTCAAAATTTGCCTTGATGTTTTTGTCGCTTTTGATTTTTTTGACTATTTCTTCCGCTTTTGCTTTGTAATCCATAATAATTCTCCTTTAAATATTTTAATAAGCAATTACATTATATATTCTGTCTGCGGTGTTTTCAATATTATTTTTTAATCAGGTCAGTAAGTTTTTTTGAATAAAAAAAGTTATGAACAAGCTCGTCAAACTCCTTCCACATCGGCAGAGTTTCACAAATCGAAGCCCTCGGGCAGTTGAAATCCGGGTTTTCAAGACAGGCAACAGGGGCAAGAGGACCCTCTGCAGCTTCAAGAATTTCGCCGGCATTGTATTCTTGCGCTTTGCGTGAAAGCTTGTATCCGCCGCCCTTGCCGCTTACTGAGTCAAGAAGACCGGCAGAAACGAGGTCTTTGACTATTATTTCAAGATACTTTTTTGAAATCTCCTGTCTGTCGGCTGTTTCTTTAAGAGGAACAGGTTTGTCTTCATAGTTTTCGGCTATATCAAGCATAATGCGTATGGTGTATCTGCCTTTTGTTGTAATCATAAAAGCGCCTCCTTTTTGCCTATTATACCGCAAAGGAAATATTTTTTTCAAGAAATTTTAAAAAAATCCTGAAAACCTATTGACATACTGGGTAATTAGTGATACAATGCAATCAGTTCAGACGACAGGAGGCAGAATATAATGTTAAAAACCAATTACCGTTATATGTGTTGGCGAATGCTTAACTCCCGGGCTTTTAATTCGGCCGGGGCTGAGGCGTTCGGTTTTGCCTGCCCCTGTTTTGCTCGATGTTGCAGCTGAAAGATGCCGAGAGCAACCGAAAGCCCGGGAGATAAAAACTCCCGCTTTTTTTATGCAGGGAGATGATGAAAAACCAAATCTTACAATTCACAAATAATTTTAAGGAGATAAAAAAATGAGTAACTATAAATTTGAAACATTACAGCTTCACGTAGGCCAGGAACAGGCAGACCCCGCAACCGATTCAAGAGCGGTCCCCATCTATCAGACAACCTCTTATGTTTTTCATAACTCCGAGCACGCTGCTGCAAGATTCGGTCTTGCCGACCCCGGCAATATTTACGGCAGACTTACCAACTCAACGCAGGATGTTCTTGAAAAAAGAGTTGCCGCGCTTGAAGGCGGCGTTGCCGCACTTGCTCTTGCATCAGGAGCTGCAGCAATTACTTACGCCATTGAGGCGCTCGCTCAGAACGGCGACAACATTGTAGCCCAGAAAACAATCTACGGCGGCAGCTACAACCTGCTTGCACACACGCTTCCCAACTACGGTATTGAAACGACATTTGTTGACATTCACAACCTTGAGGAGGTTGAAGCGGCAATAAAAGAAAACACAAAAGCGATTTATGCCGAAAGTCTGGGCAACCCCAACAGCGATATTCCCGACATTGAGGCGCTTGCAAAAATCGCTCATGCTCACAACATTCCGCTTGTTGTTGACAACACCTTTGCAACACCTTACCTTCTCAGACCCATTGAATACGGCGCAGATATCGTTGTTCACTCGGCAACAAAGTTCCTCGGCGGTCACGGAACCACACTCGGCGGAATTATTATAGATTCCGGCAAATTCGACTGGCTCTCAAATGCCGAAAAATACGCTCCCATAGCAAAGTCGAATCCGAGCTACCACGGCATTTCATTCGCTCAGGCGGTCGGTGCTGCGGCATTTGTAACATACATCAGAGCGATTCTTCTGCGCGATACCGGCGCGGCAATTTCACCCTTTAACGCATTTCTTCTTCTTCAGGGCGTTGAAACACTGTCACTCCGCCTTGAAAGGCACACCGAAAACGCAAAGAAGGTTGTTGAATACCTCGCAAACCATCCGCTGGTTGAAAAGGTCAATCATCCCTCGCTTGCCGATCATCCCGACAACGAACTCTACAAAAAGTATTACCCGAACGGCGGAGCTTCAATATTCACGTTTGATATAAAAGGCGGTCAGGAAGAAGCGTGGAAGTTTATTGACAACCTTAAAATCTTCTCGCTGCTTGCAAATGTTGCTGATGTCAAGAGTCTTGTTATTCACCCGGCATCAACCACACACTCACAGCTTTCCGACAGCGAGCTGCTCGACCAGGGCATAGGCAGAAACACAATCCGCCTTTCAATAGGCACAGAACACATTGACGACATAATAGCCGACCTTGAAAACGGCTTTAATGCAATTAAATAATCAGGAGGAACATAAAAATGTCAAAAATATATAAAAGCACACTTGAATTAATAGGCAACACACCGCTCGTTGAAACGGTCAACATTGAAAAAGAACTCGGAGTTGAAGCAACGGTTCTTGTCAAGCTTGAATATTTCAATCCGGCAGGCAGTGTCAAAGACAGAATTGCAAAGGCAATGCTTGAGGATGCCGAAAACAAAGGTCTTCTCAATAAAGATTCCGTCATTATTGAACCCACAAGCGGCAATACGGGCATAGGTCTTGCGGCAATAGCAGCGGCAAAGGGCTACAGAACTATTCTCACAATGCCCGAAACGATGAGCGTTGAGCGCAGAAATATCCTGAAGGCATACGGCGCCGAGATTGTTCTTACCGAAGGCGCAAAGGGTATGAAAGGCGCTATTGCCAAAGCGGAAGAACTTGCAAATGAGATTCCCGGTTCATTTATTCCCGGTCAGTTCGTAAACCCCGCAAACCCCGCAATCCACAAAGCCACAACCGGCCCTGAAATCTGGAACGACACTGACGGCAAGGTTGACATCTTTATTTCAGGTGTAGGCACGGGCGGAACGGTAACCGGCACGGGAGAATACCTCAAAGAGCAGAATCCGGCAGTCAAAGTTGTTGCCGTTGAACCCGCAGACTCACCCGTTCTCTCCGAAGGCAGAGCGGGCGCGCATAAAATTCAGGGCATAGGCGCCGGCTTTGTTCCCGACACGCTCAACACCTCTGTTTATGACAAAGTTTTCCCTGTCAAAAATGAAGATGCTTTCGCTGCGGCAAAGCTTCTTGCCAAAAAAGAAGGCATTTCAGTCGGCATTTCATCGGGCGCTGCTCTTTACGCCGCTCTTGAACTTGCCAGACTTCCCGAAAACAAGGGCAAAACAATTGTTGCTCTGTTGCCCGACAGCGGTGACAGATACTACTCAACACCGTTGTTTACAGAATAATAAATCGCATTTTAACCGCATCCAAAAAGGATGCGGTTGCTTTTTATGATATATATTCTGTTGAATAAAGTGTTTTTTTCATATATAATAATAGCATATTTTTATTCGGAGCGTTTATATGAAAAGAATTATTTGCTTGATTATTTCGGTTATATTAATATTTTCATCCTTTTGTGTTCCTGCTTTTTCAGATTATGACGGCAAAAACATAAAGCTCAATTCATATTCAATCATTTATGAAAAAAACGGTGTTTCATACCGTTATGAAGATGAAAACGGCAACTTCGTCAATCCTGTTCCGTCCGCTTCATACGGCAGAAGGGCGCATAGGGGAAAAAATTCTTCTCTGCCTGAAAAATATGACAGCAGGGATTACGGTTATATCACTCCCGTAAAAAATCAGGGAAGTCTCGGCACCTGCTGGACTGCATCCGCCGCCTCTGTGCTTGAGGCAAACGCCGTAAAACGCGGTTTTCTGACAAATGAAAACGCCCGTTTTTCACAGGCGCATTTAATCTGGGCGTCGTTTGATGACTCCGACATTGAAAATGATGTAAACAACGGTGAGTATATAACACCCTTCGGCAGCAGCACACCTTATTCGAGCGGCGGCTACGATATTTACGCCGCAAACACCCTTGTAAAGGGTTGCGGAATTGTTGACGAAAGCGATTTTCCGCTGGATATAAATAACCCTGCCGATACAGACGGGTATAACAGCGTCGATTATTATAAAAACAACGGCCTGGTAATTGATGAATTCACCTATCTGCCAAACGACGTTGATACAGTAAAAAGCTGGATAATGAACAATGCAAGCGTTGAGGTCAGCTATTACTCCGATTCGGGCAAATACAAAACAACTCTTGAGGGAGATAAAAATATCACCGCTTATTACAGCGTCGGCGGCACGGTCGCAAACCACACCGTCTGTATAGTCGGCTGGGATGACAGCTTTTCAAAATCATACTTTAAAAACACACCTTCACAGGACGGCGCCTGGCTTGTAAAGGGGAGCTGGGGCGAGAATTACGGTAGCGGCGGTTATTACTGGATTTCATACTGCGAGCCGTCTTTTGAAGATTTCTGCAGCTTCACCGTCAGACAGACAGATTACGATTATCTCTACACATATAACGGCGCACCTTATAATAAATTATATTTCAATAACAACAACGCCTCTGTAATTAAGTTTTCAAATATTTACTCAACCGACAGCGATGAAGGACTCAACGAAATCGGTTTCTGGTCGGAAAACCCTTCTGCCGAAGCGCAAATAAATGTTTATGAATTAAAGCAGAACTGCGTTTCACCCGAAGACGGCAACCTTTTGCTCAGCGAACAAATTAATCTTGAGAACAGGGGATATCATCGTTTGAAACCCAGTAATTCTGTTGAGCTTGAAGGCGGAAAAGCTTACTCGTTTGTTGTTACTCTGACTGTTCCGGATGGCAAGGCGTATATGCCTGCAGAATCGCCTTCTGATTATCAGAACGCAGATGAAATTGCCGAAAGATACAATATTCAGTATTCATCGGCAGACGGGCAGAGCTTTTTATTTGCCGAAAACAGCCAATGGGTAGATCTCAATCAATACGGCGGAAATGCTTTTGTTAATATCTATACCGTCTGCACCCATAAAAACGCAGTTACCGAAAACTCAGCAGAACCCACCTGCACAAAGGACGGCTATACCGGCGATTGGCATTGTCCGCAATGCGGAAAAACCGAAGCAGGCAGAATAATACCCGCAGGGCATAAACCGTCTGAGCCCGTATTTGAAAACAGCTCCGATTCCACCTGCAGTGTTGCGGGCGGGTGCGACAGGGTAGTTTACTGCTCTGTGTGCGGAGATGTAATTGAAGAAGAGCATATAACGTTTGACCTGCTGCCGCATACCGACTCCGACGGTGACGGAGTCTGCGACAAATGCAAAACTGTATTTGATGCCGACGCAAATAATCTTTATATTGCAAAGCGCGCAAAAATCAGAGTTCCGCAGGGCAGAACGGTCAGATATAATTATAAAGTCTCAATGACTGCAAGCTGCAGCGATCTGCCTGAGGGCTATTATATTCAGTGGTATTCAGAGGGCAGCCCCGTCGGCAAAAAAGACAGTAATAATGTGACGTTTGTTACAGACCGTCTGACACAAAAAGAGTATAAGTATTCTGCTGTGATTGTCGATAAAAACGGAAAAGCCGTCTCAGCTCCCGCAGGCAATACCGTTACCGTTAAAGTTGATGCGGGATTTTTCGCAAAATTCATTTCTTTCTTCGCCGTTCTTTTCGGACTTAATACCGTTGACCTCAACAAATAAGCTGCTGAACGGATTATCGGACACCTTTTGTGTTTTAATACAGTCATAACAGATATGGAAGAGGTTGTTTTTATGACAGTTAAAGAAGCAAGAAAAATCGCCGATAACTTTAACAGGCGCGAAACATCCGATGAATCCGAAGTTTTTATGTTCACCGAAGCAATGAACTTTCTCATCAGAGAAGAGAAAAATCCCCGTGATATGCTGAACCTCGGCGGGTTTTATTACGGTCAGAAAAATTTTGACCTTGCTCTCAAATACTATGAGATGGCGGCTTCGTATGATTATGAACCCGCCTGGGAATGTCTCGGCTATGTCTGGTATTACGGCAGAACAGGCGAAAAAGACTACAAGAAAGCGTTTGAATACTTTTCAAAGTGTTCGCGGCAGGGCAATCCCGTTGCCGCTTACAAAATTGCCGATATGTATAAAAACGGCTATTATGTTGAAAAAGATTACGAAAAATACAAGCAGATTGTAAGGGATCTTTACATCACGGTAAAAAACTGCAATCATCTTTTTGACCCGGTTCCCGAAGTTTTCACAAGACTTGCCCAGATTGAAAAAGAAGAGGGCAATACTGACTTTGCCGTTGACCTTATGCTGCGCGCAAAGGATTTTCTCAGTCAGCGGTTAAAGTTCAGCAACTTTTTCGGCAACCTCAACATTATGAAATGGCTGATAGACGACCTGTATGACACCGTTGAATTTGATGAGACGGACTTTGACTTTTTTGATTTGTATTACGCTCTTAAAACACCGGGCAGAATTACTTTTATGCACGGCAATAAGGAGTATGTTATTGATGTTGTTGAAGAAGACGGGGAGTGTGTAATAAGTTATAACGGCAGGTGGTTTCGCAACCGCGATGACTTTTTTGCAAAAGCGGAGCTCAACGGCGAGCTGCTCTCAATAATCAACAGCGAGCTTTATCTTTTCAGGAAGGTGAAATGATGGAAATTATCAGAATTGCCAACGGTGACTACGGCAGATATGAAGAACTGCTGCTTTACAGGGATTCACTTAAAAAAGAGGCCGAGCAGTATCTGATAGATTATATCCGAGAGTTCGGCGAAATGATTAACAAAGGTTTTGAAGCAAAAATCGCATGCATCCGGCTTAAAAAAGCCATATCCTTTGTTCAGGCGGCAATCAATAACGGCGGTTTTGTCAATCAGGATGAGCTTCAGCAGTATCTCGAAGGCGTAATGTCGGAGTATAACAGACAGCTGAAAGATATGATTGACCGCCATAACGCCTGCAAAAGCGCAGGAACTGCATCGGAGTATGATATCCTTAAAATCAAAAAGATATACAGACGCATTGCAAAACAGATTCACCCCGATATCTGCCCCGTAGTCAAATCTCACCCGGAATTTGAAGAACTGTGGAACAGAGTTCAGATTGCCTATAATCATAACAATTTAAAAGATCTTGAAGAGCTGGAGTTCCTTATAAACAAAGCTCTTGAAGATGCGGGAATAGACAGTGTGGATGTTCTTATTCCCGATATTGATGAGAAAATCAGAGAGGTTGAAGCTGAAATCGGAAAAATCCGCACAACCGACCCTTACCTTTACAAAGATTTGTTAAACGACAAAGATGCGGTTGATGAAAAAAACACAGAACTGCGGGAAGAGCTTGAAGAATACTTAAGTTATAAAAACGAGCTGCAGACATATCTTGACTCAATACTCGGTTAAGGACAGGTAAAAATATGGAAGAAAAAGCACTTACAATTAAAAACGATTCTCTCGTTACCGTTGCCGCCGAAAAGGGAATCGGCGAGGTTATAAAACCGCTGGTGAGCGAGATTCATCTTTTTGACTCTTTTGTTGCGGGAACGTCGTATCTCAGCGATTCGTCTGTTCTGGATGAAATAGGTCAGGGTGACAAACTCAACCTGCGCCGGGAGGATAATAAATTTGACGACAATGCAATTATTATTTTTACCGAAGGCGGCAAAAAACTCGGCTATGTGCCCGAAAAAGACAATGTGATTTTTGCCCGGCTTATGGATGCGGGCAAGCTGCTTTGCGCAAAAATTAAAGAGATTGAAAAGAAAGGCAGTTTCACAAAGATTTCAATCGGAATATACCTTGTTGATTTCTGAATAACAAAAACAGTCAATAACCGCTGCAATAAAATCAATGCGGCGGTTATTATTTTTATTATTATTTATTGAAAACAAATATTATCAATGCTATACTTATAAAAAAGCATTGTGAAAGGATGATTTTTTTGGCAGAGATAAAAGATCTTGACGCTGTTGCTTCACTCGACGCAATGGACGCACACGTCAATGACTGGCGTGACGGAACCAAGGGCAAACAGAGAGGTATTTTCTCTTTTGACGACCTTGTCGGCACTAAACTCAAAATGCTTAAAAAGCGCATTTTCACCGACCTTGAATCAATTCCCGCCTGGAAAATGAGGGAATGCATTTACAAAGCTCCCGGTGAATATGAGTATTTTTATGATGAGTGGAAAGAAATAAATGTAGGCGACAAATGGGGTCAGAACGGCTGGAGCGCGTTTTTCAAAAACTCGTTTGATATGCCCGAACGCTTCAAAGGCAAAAAGGTAACGCTCAACATATATTTCGGCGGTGACAGTCTGCTCTCAATAAACGGCGAGCCGTATCAGGGCCTTGACCCTTTCCGCAACACCGTTCTTCTTACCGACTGCGCAACGGGTAAAGAGCATTATGATATTGATATTGAATCATATTTTGTCTGGCACTCCGACGAGCCGTCGATAAAAACTCTTTCCTGCTCGTTTATCGGCGCCGTTGACCCCGTCATTGAAGAAATCTACTGGGATTTCAAAGCGGTTTTCAACGCTTTGTTTATGCCTGTTCTTGACAAAGGTCTTGCCGAAATAATCAGAGCGGCTCTTAAAGAGGCGTTCCTTCACGTCGATTTTGACCTTGACGGTGAAGAATTTGTCAATGAGCTGAAAATTGCAAAACAGATTCTTGTTGAAAAAGTTTATAAAAACCCGAATTATTCATCACAGGGCACGCTTGCGCTTATCGGCAACTCCCACCTTGATATTGTTTTTATGTGGGGCTATAAAGAGTATATCCGCAAGCTGGGCAGAACTCACGCAACAATGCTCCGCCTTATGGAACAGTATCCCGATTTTATCTTTTCACAAAGCACTGTTCCCACTTATATTGAAATGGAAAAACGCTACCCGAATATGTTTGCGCAGGTCAAAAAGCGCATTGAAGAGGGCAGATGGGAATATATCGGCGCCATGTGGGTAGAGCCGGACTGCAACCTTATTTCGGGCGAATCCTTCACACGTCAGCTTCTGCACGGCGTCAGATACGCTGAAAAGACCTTCGGAATCACGCCCAGAACCTGCTGGGTGCCTGACGTTTTCGGCAACAGCTACGCTATGCCGCAGATTCTTAAAAAAGCAGGCGTTGAATATTTTGTTACCCATAAAATGGGCGTCTGGAACGACACCAATCCCTGGCAATACAGCACGTTCTGGTGGGAGGGCCCCGACGGCTCAAAGGTGTTCTCGATTGTTCCGCCCACTCATTTCATAGGCACTGTTGAAGCCGATTCGCTTAAAATGAACTGGCAGAGATATACCGACAAGGCAACCATAGGCGAGTCGATGTATTGCTACGGCTGGGGCGACGGCGGCGGCGGAGTTGACACCGAAATGCTTGAATATGCAAAGCGTTATAACAAATTCCCCGGTCTGCCCGAAACAAAAATCAGTAAAATTGAGGATTCGCTTTGCAGAATGAAGGCGAAAGCCACCGACACGAACATACCCACCTGGAAGGATGAACTCTATCTCGAAGAGCACAGAGGCGTTCACACCACAAAGGCTCTTCTCAAAAAGTATAACCGCCGCTGCGAAAACCTTTACCGTCAGGCGGAAATGTTTGCGACAATAGCCGGCAAATACGGTTATAAATATCCGCTTGAAAAACTCAACGAGGGCTGGCAGGAGCTTCTTACAACACAGTTCCACGACGGTCTTCCCGGCTCGCATATAACCGAGGTTTTCAAGGACTGGTGCGACAGATATGAAAGAATACTCGCAATAGGCGAGCAGGTCAGGAGCGAAGCGCTCAACGTCATTGCCGGAAACATTGACGGCAGTGAAAAATACGGCAAGCCGTTTGCCCTCTTCAATTCTCTCGGCGTTGCCGCTACTTCAAAGGTTGAAATGCCTTATGAGGATGTTGAAATCTATTCGCCCTGCGGCAAAAAAGTTCCGGTTCAGGCATATACAAAGCTTGACGGCACAAAGGTTCTGACCTTTGTTGCAAAGAACGTGCCGGCAGTCGGCTTCAAGGTTTATTACAAGAAACCCGCAGCGGTTCCCGCAGCGCAGGAAATAAGCGTTGCCGATATTGAAAACGACAATTTCTCGCTTGTGTTTGATGACAGAGCCGAGCTCGTTTCAATATTTGACAAAAAGAACAACCGCGAAGTTCTTTGCGGCAGCGGCAACGTCTTCCGTATTTTTGAAGACCTGCCGGGTAAATATGACGCCTGGGATATTGTTGCAACCTATGTTGACCGCGAGTTTGAAACTAAGCCGGGCAAAATTGAAAGAATCGAAAAAGGCGAAGTTTTCACCTGCGTTACAATTTCAAAGCAGGTTATCCATTCGGCAATCAGGCAGAATATAATCATTTATAATGACCTTGACCGTATTGATTTTGACACTTTTATAAGCTGGCACGAAAAGCAGAAGCTTCTCAAGGTCGGCTTTGATGTCGATATCAAGGCGCAGAAGTTCACCCGCGATATTGCATACGCCACAATCGAGAGTTCAAATTACCGCCACAATCCCTATGACAAGGCAAAGTTTGAGGTCAGCGCGCATAACTTTATAGATATGAGCGAAGACGGCTACGGTCTGTCGATTCTCAATGACTGCAAATACGGCTTTGAGGTTGACAAACAGCGTATGATTATCACCCTTCTCAAAGCGCCGATGAACCCCGATCCGCAGTCAGACAGAGGCGACCATTACTTCACCTATTCGCTTTATCCGCACAACAACAACTGGAAGGATGCCGAAACAATAACAAGAGGTCTTGAACTCAACAATCCCTTTGCTGCGGTTGATATTCCCGAAAAGTCGGGCGGAGAAGTCAAGAGCTCGTTTATAAGCGTCTCGGCCGCCAATGTTCTTCTTGAAGCGCTTAAAAAGTGCGAGGATGAAGATGCATATATTCTGCGCTTTGTTGAAAAAACAGGCAGAAGAACAAAAACCGAGGTTTCTTTCTTTGCCGATATTGAAAGAATGACCGAATGCAACCTTCTTGAAAGAGAAGATGTTTCTTTCGACACCTTTGAAAACGGCAGAATTGAATTTGAGATTGACCCGTTTGAAATCAAGACCTTCAAAATTTTTCTGAAATGAGGTCAAAAGTATGAAAACGGAAATCATTAATCTATCAAATGAGGGCGTAACACTCACCGCTTATATTCTTGACAGTTCAAATGAAATGTCAAACTGGAATTACCGTCCCGCAATGCTGGTTATTCCCGGCGGCGGATATAACTTCTGCTCCGACAGAGAAGCGGAGCCCGTTGCCATGGCGTTTGCATCAAAGGGTTTTAACACCTTTGTTCTCCGTTACTCAATCGGCAGGGGCAAAGCGGCTTTTCCAAACCCGCTCAACGATGCGGAAGAAGCCCTGCGAATGATTGTTGACAACAGTGAAAAGTGGCATATTGACACAAACAGAACAGCGGCAATCGGCTTTTCGGCAGGCGGTCATCTCTGTGCCGCGCTTTCAACTATGGGTGCAATCAAACCAAAGGCGGCAGTTCTGTGCTACCCCTGCATTCTTTCATCAATAGGCGATATTCTTGCCGAGCCGGTTCCGTCGGTTGACGAATATGTTGACGGCACCACTCCTCCCACATTTATTGTTTCAAGCAGGGAAGATACCTGTGTTCCCATTGAAAATTCATTGAGATATGCCGATGCTCTCGAAAAAGCAGGCGTTGATTTTGAAATGCATATTTTTTCAAAAGGGTATCACGGTTTTTCGCTTGCAAACGAGGTCGTTTTCTCAAAAGAAGAGGATTACCTTTACAACATCCATCTGAGCGGATGGTTTGAACTGTGCGCAGCATGGCTGAAAAAGACATTTAACTATTAATTGTAAAGCCCGGCAGATTCAGATTCTGTCGGGCTTTTACTGTTCATCATATTTTATTGAGAATACCTGGCAGCTGTTTTATATCATCGATTATATAATCCGGTCCTGATTTTTCGTCAAGCTCTTCCCTTGAAAAAGAGGTTGTTACTCCTACGCTCACGGCTCCCGCCGCTTTTGCGGCCTTGATTCCGTTAATTGAGTCTTCAACAACAACGCAGTTTTCCGGAGGAACATCTATCAGTTCGGCACCTTTGAGAAAAATGTCGGGGAACGGCTTTTGCCTTGTGACATCGCTGCCGGTTACAAGAGCGTCAAAAAATGCAGGCGTTACGCCTATGGCGTTGAGATTATGCTCAACCTTTACAAGGTCTGCGGCAGAGCAGACAGCGGCTTTGTATTCTGCCTTGACTTTGTTTATGACATCATAAACTCCGTCATATACGGCATCGGGATGCTGTTTTAATATATCGGCATAAATTGCGTAAACAACTGTTTTCATTTCAGGTCTGAACGCCACGCCGTATTTTTCGGCAGGTCCGCCTAAATACTTTGTTTCTCCCGCACCGATAAAGGGCGTGAAATCGTCCGGCTCTGCATTGACTCCGAATTGTCTGAGCCCCTCAATGGCTGCCTGCAGAATAAACGGCTCCGAATCAATGAGAACCCCGTCCATATCAAAAAGAACACCTTTTATGTTCATATCAATCACCTCCTGCTTATTTTACCATTATAGTTTTCTTTTTTCAACGCCAGTTGATTTTAAAAAATATAAGTGATAGTATTAAAACAACAGAAAGGCGGGTTAAAATGATTTACAGTATTGAAAACGAAAAATTCTCTGCGCAGGTCAACAGTATGGGAGCCGAACTGCACTCTTTCAGGTCAAAGAAAACCGGCACGGAGTTTATATGGTTCGGCAAAGAAGAAATATGGTATGGCCAGGCGCCGATTCTTTTCCCCGTTGTCGGGCAGGTCAGAAACGACACAATAACCGTTGACGGCAAAAGTTACAATATGCAAAAACACGGTTTTGCAAGAAAAAGCGAGTTTGAACTTGTTTCGGCTGAAAAATCCAAAGTTGTTTTTTCGCTTAAAAGCTCACCTGAAACATTAAAAAAATATCCTTATGAATTTGAGCTGATTGTTTCTTATGAACTTAATGACAGCGGTCTCAAAGCATCTCATACGGTCAAAAACCTTAATGACGGAGATATGTATTTTTCATTCGGCGCTCATCCCGGCTTTAACTGTGAAGTCGGCGATACCGTTGAATTTGAAAAAAATGAGACTCTCTGCACCGAGCGTATTTCATCCGACAACCTCATTATTCCCGAAAAGTTCCCGCTTTTAAATAATGAAAAAACATTTACAATCACAAAAGAAATATTTGAGCCCGATGCACTCATTCTGTCGGATGTTCAGTCGGAGTATGTAACAATCAACAGCCCGTCTCAGGGCAGAATAATCAAGGTAACATTCGGCAAAACTCCGTTTCTCGGAATATGGGCAAAACCGGGCGCTCCCTATGTATGCATTGAACCCTGGTTCGGTGTAAATGACGGCAGAGAGGATTACGGCGAGTTTTTCAACAAGCGCGGAATTCAGCATCTTTCACAAGGGGAAGAGTTCAATTTCTGCTGGAGCGCAGAACCCTTTGAGAATATATAATCAACAGCAAAAAAGCAGCCGGCTTCTTCTGAAGCGGGCTGCTTTTTCAATCTTATTTATTTTTTGAATCTGATTACATTCCATGAAAGGGGAGAGAGCTTTATCTCTTTAACACTGTCATAAACACCGTCAAGAGCTTTGCTGACAGGCTTTACAGCTGAACTGTCTGCCGAGTTTTCCGCCTTGATGTCAAAACCTTCAAGAACAATCTGCTCAACAGGCTTGTAACCTTCAAAATCTTTTAGATTAATTGAAAGAATATTATCTTCTTCAAAATCTCTGTTTACTGCAAATACCGTAAGCTCTTCGTTTTCTTCGTTCCATACGGGAATACAGTCAATATCTCCGACGTCGCTGAAGCTTTTTGTGTCATGCTTTGATGTTTCGAGAATGCCGTTGAGCGCATATCCTCTGCCGTATTTTGAAGCGTGCATATAGGGCCAGTAAATTGTCTGTGCCCACGCCTTGCCGCCGTTTTCGGTCATTATCGGAGCAATAACATTTACAAGCTGAGCGAGGCAGGCAACTTTGACTCTGTCGGAATGACGCAGAAGAGTAATAAGAATCAGACCGACAAGCAGTGCGTCTTCAAAGTTATATATATCTTCAAGAATGTGAGGCGCTTCGCTCCAGCGGTCAAATTTTGCACCGTGTGAATGATACCAGACATTCCACTCGTCAACCGAAAGATTGATTTCGTGTTTGGTGTGGCGCTTGCCTTTAACAAAATCGCAGATGCAGATAACGGTCTTGATGTATTCCTCAAGCTCCATCGATTTTGCAAGAAAGTTTTTGCTGTCATTGTCGGAATTGTTGAAATACTGGTGCAGTGAAATGTAGTCAACCTTGTCATAGGAAAGGTCAAGAGCAGTCTTTTCGTAATCGCCGAAGGTTTTCATATAGCTGTTTGAAGAGCCGCATAGCACAAGCTCAACAGACGGGTCCATATACTTCATAACCTTGGCGGTTTCATTAGCGATTCTGCCGTATTCCGTGGCTGTTTTGTGCCCCATCTGCCAGTCGCCGTCCATTTCGTTGCCGAGACACCAGAGTTTTATGTTGTGCGGCTTCTCAACGCCGTGGCTGCGGCGCAGGTCGCTGTAATAACTGCCTTTTTCAATGTTGCAGTATTCGAGCAAATTGCGTGCGTCATCGGGACCTCTTGTGCCGAGGTTTACAGCCATCATTGGCGCGGTATTTGCCTGCTTGCACCATTTCATAAACTCGTTTGTGCCGAAAGTGTTCGGTTCTGTGGTGGACCAGGCAAGTTCGAGGCGCCGCGGTCTGCTTTCAACAGGGCCCACTCCGTCCTCCCAGTTGTAGCCGGAAACAAAATTGCCGCCCGGGTATCTGACTATGGGAACGTCGATTTCCTTTATAAGCTTTATAACATCCTTGCGGAATCCGTTTTCATCAGCTTCGGGATGTCCCGGCTCATATATTCCGCCGTAAACGGCTCTGCCGAGATGTTCAATAAACGAGCCGTAAATACGGTTGTCGATTTTTGAAATTTTGTAATCTTTTGAAACGGTCAGTTTGGATTTTTTCATTTGTTTCCTCCGAAGTTATATATATTTAATTAATTTCTGCGCTTCGTTAAGTGAACTGAACATTTCCGCCGCCGTCATTGCATAAAGGCAGGCGCCGAATGCCGCTTCCTCCGTGTGAAGAGGTATTTTCATTTTAAGGTTGAATTCATCACAGATTATTCTCTGAAGGGCATTGTTTTTTCTCAGACCGTTGCCCGAGCCGACGATAAATGCTCTTTTGCCGTGACAGCTTTGATTATATATGCCCGCAAGCTCGCCCGACATTCCGCGGAGAACTCCGTAAACAAGATGTTCTGCAGTGAAATTCTCAGTGTCAATGTTTTCTATTGAACCCTTCTGCTCCGGATTGCCTCTTGTTCCCGCAAATGTTGTGCAGACTTTAAGGGGATTGTCAGGTTCTCCGGAACTTTTCAGCATTCTGTCAATAAAAGGATAGGCGTTTTCACATTTGTTATCTGTAAGGTTCAGAACGCTCCTTATAAACTTCTCAAGCAGAGAGAATGCTCTGCCTCCGCAGAGTGCCGAACCGACAAAAAGATTATTGTTACGGTGAAACGGTCTTATCTCGGCATTATCAATGTTTCCGGCATCATTTTTCTCAGTCATAAACGATATCTGACTGCCTGTTCCGAAGTTTATAAGAACGTCAGCTGAAGTGTCTCTGACCGAACCGATAAAACTTGCCTGATTGTCGCCGACGGCAACGCAAACGGGTATTGAGCCATGTGTTCCGATTATCACGGCATCGTTGACAACATCCGGAAAAAATGAATAATCAAGACCCGATTTTTCAATTGCCTGTTTATCAAAACTCTGTTTTTCAATACTGTATAATCCAAAACTGTGCGCATCCGAAGAGTGCATAACAGGTTTTGTCAGACCGGCAAGTTTTGCGGCGACAAGGTCGTGAATTGTGCAGATATATGCGGCGCTTCCGGGAACCTCGTTTTTGAGTTTGTGGCAGAAATATGTTGTCGCACCGTAACCGGAAGCCGTCTTATAACCGCTCAGCCCGCTGAGCTTTTCAGCAAAAGTCATATTTTCGCAGTATTCCTGCGAGCCGGTCATATCCTGCCACGTGAAAAGGTCGCTGACCGGGTTGCAGTTTTTGTCAACATAAACGATTCCGTGCATCTGCCCAGTTATGCCGATACAGCAGACAGGGGAGTGCTTTTCAATCAGTGAATCGACTTCGGAAATACAATTTTCAACAATGGCTGCTGCATTTTGTTTGCGTTCATATTCTCTGCCTTCAACATTGAAATCATTGGCAAAGGTGATAGTTACAATTATTTCTCCGCTTTCACAGTTTACAACGCATAAACAGATTGACGAAGTGCCTATATCAAGACCAACACAATTCATATAAGCACCTCAGATTCTGGTTGACTCAAGGTCAAGACGCATAATAATATCCTGCTGAATATCCGGTGAAAGGTCGAGAAAGTTAACAAAGGTGCCGTGTATTCTCATTATATAAACTCCGTTCGGAGCATATTTTTTTGGGTTTTCAAGCACTTTTCTCAGGGTTTCGGGTGTTGTAACATTTACATATAAATAGAACGGTTTTATTCCGTCAGCTTCCTTGTTGAAAAACAGAGGAGTCATTATTCTGTTTGCAAAGTCTTTGCCTTTTCCTTCATAGTCAGGGGATGTAAAGAAACGCGGATTTATTCCCATATGTGAAGCATAACCGCCGTTGAATTGAGAAAACGGCAGCTTCATATTTGACAGCATACGGAAGCCGAGACCGTTTGTTGCCTCGCCGTAAAGCGGGTCAACACCGTAATTGAGTTCCGTTCTCGCTTTTCTTCCGTCGGGAGTTGCGCCTACCCAGTAGCCGTAAAGAAGATGGGTGGAAGGCGTGCTCCAGTCCGCACGGAAGGGATTGCCGAGATAGTTCTTTTGTGATGAAACAATATCAGATATTTTTGAGGCAATCTGAGCCGCTTCGCTGTCAACTTCCGCAATATTATTGCCGAATTTCGGGCAGGCAAGCAGCCATTTGTGAAGTTCATCATAGCCCTCAAAGTCATTTTCAAGAGCTTCAATCAGCAGGTCTGCGTCCTGCGGACGCTCGCTGACAAAGCGGTCGATTGCGATAAATGAATCGGCAACAACCGAAAGACCGTGTATCAGGCAGCCGCTGCCGTTATATTTTGTGCCTTGATTTTCAGTGTCGCGGCAGTCAAAACCAGAGTCAAGACCGCCCATAAAAGCAGACAGAAATGGAACGGGAAGGTTAAATAACGCTCTTGAAGCACCGTTGCCTGCATCAGCCATCTTACGGGCGTAATATTCTGCATTTTCATAAAAATATGTTCTGATATTTTTTAAAATATCAAGAGTATCATCGGATTTTACAACGCTTCCGATTTCTTTGCCGGTCAACAGAGATTTGCCGCGGTTAAGTGTGAGCTCGAGTATTTTAGGCAAATTAAACCAGGTGTTTGTGGTGTTGCCGTTGTCTTTGCCCATAATCAGCGGTTCCTGACAGCCGGCTATCGAGCAGTCGGGAAGATCTTCATCATCAACACCGTGTGATTTAAGAATTTCAAAAAGCGAGTCATCATTGAAAAACGAAGGTGTTAAAACGCCGGGGGTAAACAGGAATCTGCCGATTTTTCTGTATAATTCATCGGGCGTGTTTTTGTGAAGCTTGATTGAAAGAATCGGCTGAGGCATATTCATATCATAATATGCGTCAAGCAGGGCGTAAGAAGTGTCGTTGGTAAGATCTTTTCCGTCTGTATCTTTTCCGCCGATTAAAAGCGACTGTGAAATTGCCCAGCTTCTGTCGGCAACATTGAAGAAAACAAGAAAATGTTTAAGCATTGCGGCGGCTTCATCAATGCTCTCGCCGCTCATTTTTCTGTATGGCTCAAAAATGCGGTCTGCATTGCCTACCGAAAAAGCAAAGGGGTTCGGCGCCTGTTCAAGGCACATAACCTGCCAGCAGATAATAAAGCTCTGAATTGCCTCATAAAGCGACTGAGCGGGCTGAGAGGGGACTTTTCTAAGAGTATCCTCCATATAAAAGAGCTGTGCTTTTCTGCTTTCATCCGCAGATTCGGATTTTTCACGGCATAAATCGGCATATCTTTCCGCCAGCGTTACCGCGCATTCAAGGGCTGTTCCGAACGCTTTGAGATTTGCCGCCTTTCCGGAATCGGGCTCGTTCTGAATCTTTTTGTTTGTTTTTTCAATAAGAGCATTTATCCCGTATCTGAGAACGGGTCTGAAATCGGGAATAAGGTGACCGGTTACCTGCTCGAAAAAGAAGGCAACCTCGGAGGTGCAGTCGTCATATTTGTCATAAACAGCGCATAAATCTTTAACGTAATCGCTTTGCTTTGTTTTCTCACGCAGAGCGTTTATTCTTTCCCGTGAGAATTCTTCATTTGGTGCAATGTCATCAAATACGGCTGTTGGGTCGCAGTAGCCGCAAAAGTTTTCAACCTTGAAGCTCGGGTTAATAAGCGCATAGGATTTGGCAAATGCGTCTCTCTGTGTGCCGCAGAAGATATTGTAGTCGCTTACAGATAAAGGCAGATTTTCAACCATCGCTTTAAGCTCAAGCGCTGCGGAGATTTCTTTTGGTTTATCCTTGTTTTCTTCGTGAATCTTCAAAGCGGTTTCACGCGACAAAAACCAGCCGTCAAGACGGTCGATGCTTCTCTCTTCTTTAAAAAGAGCTTTTGCCATTTCAGTCACTTTAACGCTGTCTGTGTTTACAAACATAAAAACACCTCTTTATGTGTGAATCGTTTTCAGCGAATGTTTACGGAAGATTTCTTCAAATTCTTTTACTGTCTCAGGGGCGACAAAGGCATCTTTGCCCATTGTGTAAACCATACCGCATTTTTCATATTTATCTTTACCGAATTCGTGGTATCTCAAAAACTCAAATCGGCAGGTATCGCTGCATATCTCCGAAAAAAGTGCAGCGAAACCTTCGGCATCTTCTTCTGATGAGTTAAAACCGCCGATAAGCGGAACGCGGACAAGCAGCTGCTTTCTTGCCAGTGAGGCGGATTTTATATTTTCAACTGTTCTGTCAAGCGTCGGACCGCAGACTTTTTCGTGCTTGACACTGTCATAATGTTTACAGTCGATAATAAGATAATCAATAAGCGGAAACAAAATGGGGAGACTTTGGTGAGTCCCATTGCTTTCAATCGCTGTGCCGATATTGAGTGCTTTCAGTTTTTCAAGCAGTTCTTTAAGTGCGTCAAACTGCATTGTCGGCTCGCCGCCCGTGAAGGTAACGCCTCCGCCGTCAAAAAACATCGGCTTGCACGACAGAATGTAATCTGTTATTTCATCGGTTGACTGAATTTTGCAGCTCAGTCTGATTCCGCTTGCGGGAACAGATGTGCAGGGCTTGTCGCATTTTTTACAAAGTTCTCTGTTGAGTTTGTCGTTTTCAAAAGCATTGTTTTTGCAGTATTTACCGTCGGTGTTTTTGTCGGTCATTATTGTTCCGTCAACGGCAATTCCTTCGGGGTTTGCGCACCAGGGGCAACGTAGATTGCAACCTTGCAGGTGGTAAACAAGGCGGTTGCCCGGTCCGTCCTGAGAGTAGTTGAATCCGCAGTTGAAAAATTTAATATTCATAATTAATCCCGATTATCCGATGATTCGGCAGAAGCAGTGTAAATAAACTCGTAAAGATGCCGTGCATTTGCTTCAACATCAAGCTCAACAACGCTCTGCGACCCTTCTGTTCCGCTCCATGACGTTGCATCGGTAGGTATTCTTGTTGAAACAACATCAAAAAATAGAGCCGAGAAACCTGCTCTGAACGCAACACAGGCAATTTCAAACGGGTTCATATTTGTTTTGATTTTGGGGACGACATTAAAGAATGCGCCGAAAAGACGAAAAGCATCCGCACCTTTGACTTTTTCAAGAAGAGCGGCAATAACCTTTCGCTGGCGGTAGGTGCGCATATAGTCGGAGTCGAGTTTTCTTATTCTGCAGTAAACAAGCGCCTTTGCGCCGTCAAGGTGCACGCTGTTTCCGCTTTCAATTGTGTGCCTTGTTGTTCTGTTGATGAATCTTGCCTCGGCAGGCGTAACTTCAACATCAACCCCTCCGACTGCATCGATGATATCTGTAAACATGGTGAAATCAACAAGAACACAGTCATTTATATTAACCTTGAAATTGTATTCCAGAGTGTCAGCAAGAAGCTGTGCGCCGCCCAGTGCGTATGAGGCATTGAGCTTTGCAAATTTGTGCCCCGGTATCTGAATCCAGCTGTCACGCATAAAGGAGGTGAGTTTTATTTTGCCGTGAAGCGTGTCAAGCGAGACCAGAATCATTGAGTCGGAACGCAGCGATTCCTCCGAACCGTCGCCGTCAACACCGATAAGCAGAATGTTTTTGACAAAAGGATTTGAATATAACTGAGAAGATGTGATATAGGCGTTTCTTTTAAGCCGGAGCTTGCCGTAACCTGAAAAAGCTGCGGCAAAAGCTGTCAGCAAATAGGTGACGGCAAATATGATTACAAGAATCAGAGCAATTTTTCTGACCGGGCTGAAACAACCTTTTTTCTTCTTTTCTTTTCTTTGCTGAGGTGCGGGTGACGGGCTCTTTTTGCTCTTTTGTTTTTTCTCTTTTCCGCGGTATGGCGCGAAATTGTCGCGTGCGGAATCGCCGTAATTGTAATCGTTCTGTTTTGCGTTTATGTCGGGAATATTTATTGTGGGAATATCATAGTCATTATTGTTGTTTTTTGGTTTTTTAGAAAAATATATATCGTCCATTTTTATTCTCCTTTGAAACTGAAACGACAATATAAAATTATTTTAATTTAATATTATTAATAAATCAAGTCTAAATATTTGACATATTGATAATTATTGATTAAAATACTCAACGAGTGGGATGGGCAGTCGCAGGCAGTTTTACTGCGTGAGGAAAGTCCGAGCTCCGCAGAGCGGGATAACGGCTAACGGCCGCCGAGGGTGACCTCAGGGAAAGTGCAACAGAGATATACCGCCTGTGTTTCACAGGTAAGGGTGGAAAGGCGAGGTAAGAGCTCACCGGCGTGCGGGGAACCGCACGGCCCTGCAAACCCTATCCGGAGCAACATCAGCAGGGGGAGTGCTTTGCACGGCGCTTGCTCGGCGATACCCCGAAGGATGGCTTAAGCCTTGCAGCAATGTAAGGCGTAGAAAGATGATTGCCTTAAATGACAGAACTCGGCTTACAGTCCCACTCAGTTTGTTTTTTATGCAGGTTTTATGGAACAGGAAATAATTACAGGAACAATAATTACAGTTACATTTCGTAACGACACAAACGGATACACCGTGCTGGAAATTGAAACCGGCGACGGTGATATTTTTAATGCCGTAGGCGAATTACCGTCTTTTGATGTCGGCGAAAGAGTCTCCTTTTCCGGCTCCTGGACTGTTCATTCAAGCTACGGGCGGCAGTTTAAGGTCGAAAGCGCACAGCGGCTGCAGTTAAAAACCGCAGATGAACAGTATAATTACCTTGCATCCGGTGCAATCTCAGGCATCAGAGCGGCGACTGCCCGCAAAATAGTTGAGGCGTTCGGCGATGAATCATTTGATGTAATTTCAGACGATCCCCTGAGACTCGCAACAATTAAAGGCATTTCCAAGGAGAGAGCGGAAGAAATATCGGATGAATTCAACAAAAAATTCTCCGAGCGCGAAATCATTATTTCACTTGAAAAATACGGAATATCTCCGTTTGAAAGCATAAGGATTTATAAAGCTCTCGGCAATAACGCCGTAGATGATATTGAAAGAAACCCATACCTTATATGCGAAGACAATATCGGAATGTCTTTTGAAAAAGCCGAATCTGTTGCGGAAAGGTTTGTAAACAAGCCGGACCCCGCCTACAGAAACGCTGCAGGCATAAAGTATGTTCTGCGTCACAATCTAAATAACGGTCATACTTGTATTCCGAAAGAAAAACTGATTCCGACTTGCTCAGAATTGCTCGGAATAAGCGAAGAAGAATCCGAAAAAGCAATCGATCTGCTTGCTGAAAAAAAGGGTGCTGTCTGCGATATTATCAGAGGCAAAGAATTTGTCTTCCTGAGCGAAATGTATCGAGCGGAAAAAGATAGCGCAAAGCAGCTTATTTTCAGAAAAGATTTTGCCGTTTCCGGCAGTTTCACAACCGATGAGAAAATTCAGCAAACAGAAATAATAAGCGGTATTTGCTATAACGACGTTCAGAAAAGAGCAATCAGAACCGCTGTTGACAGAGGCATTCTTGTTCTGACGGGCGGTCCGGGAACAGGTAAAACTACAACAATCCGTGCAATTATCAATCTCTTCAATAATGAAGGCATTGAAACCGTCCTTTGCGCGCCTACGGGCAGAGCGGCAAAAAGATTGAGCGAGCTTACCGGTTATGAGGCAAAAACAATTCACCGTCTGCTCGAGGTTGAATGGGATAAAAACGACAAACCGATATTTACAAGAAACTCTCAGAATCAGATTGATGCCGACGCTTTGATTGTTGATGAAGTTTCAATGGTTGATGTCAGGGTGTTTGCCGCATTGCTTGATGCATTGCCGCTTACCTGCCGTCTTGTTATGGTGGGGGACTCCGACCAGCTTCCGCCTGTCGGGGCGGGCAATGTTCTTCACGACATTATAAAGTCGGGGATAATACCCGTTGTTGAATTAAATGAAGTCTTTCGTCAGGCAATGCAAAGTTCAATTGTAGTAAATGCTCACAGAATTGTTCACGGCGAAATGCCCGACCTTACAATTCACGACAGTGATTTCTTTTTTCTTGAAAGAAAAAGTCCTTTTACCGCTGCAGAAACCGTGGCGGACCTTTACTGCCGCAGACTGCCTGAGGCATATAATTATTCCGCGTTAAACGATATTCAGATTATTGCGCCGTCAAGAATGGGCGAAGCGGGAACAATAAACCTCAACAAAAGACTTCAGGCTGTTCTCAATCCGCCCTCAAAAGACAAAAAAGAGGTTTCTTCGGCAGGCAGAGTGTTCCGCGAAGGCGACAAGATTATGCAGACCAAGAACAACTATGACATTGAGTGGGAAAGCTCTGCCGACGGAAGTAACGGAAACGGTATTTTCAACGGTGATATCGGAATTATCAAAGAAATCAGCGTATCGAACGCCTATATGAAAATATCTTTTGATGACAAAGACGTTTTATATCCTGTTGAAAACGCACAGCAGCTTGAACTCGCCTATGCCATTACAGTTCATAAAAGCCAGGGCAGCGAGTTCAGAGCCGTTATTATGCCCGCCTCCGGTATTCCCGAGCGGCTCGCATACAGAAACCTGCTTTATACGGCAGTTACCAGGGCAAGAGAGATTCTTATTATTGTCGGCGATGAACGATGCATTTCATCAATGGTTGCCAATAACTCAAAAGCCAGAAGATATTCTGCTCTTCAGGATTTTTTGATTATGGAGAAAAAGGATGAATTATTCTGAACTGTTTTCCGAAATATACCGGGCATTCCTTGATGCCGTTTTTCCGCCGAGATGCATTTTCTGCGACAGGGTAACGTCACTTGAAAACGGCATCTGCAAAGAATGCCGAAAAAAAGCGGCTCCCATTGAAGAGCCGGTCTGCCTGAAATGCGGAATGAGCAAAAAGAACTGCGAATGCAAATCAAAATCGCGTTTTTATGACGGTCTGTGCGCTCCATACGAATATGACGGAGTTGTCAGAAAGGGAATACATATTTTCAAATTTGACAACAGAAGAGACAATTACAGGTTCTTTTCCGTTCTTATGGCTCAATGCGTCAGAAAAAGATTCGGGTCAGTTGATTTTGATATTGTTATCAGCGTCCCCGCAACTGAAAAATCTGTTAAAAAACGAGGATATGACCAGAGCGCTCTGCTTGCCCGCGGAGTTGCAAAAGAACTCGGATTGCTGTATGATGGCAATGTTATCAAAAAAATATATGAAACAAAGAGTCAGCATTTTCTAAGCAATCTTCTGCGAAGAGGCAACCTGACGGGGGCTTTCGAGGTTGTTGATAAATGCAAAGCGGAAGGCAAAACAGTTCTGCTCTGCGACGATGTTTCAACAACAGGCGAAACGCTTGACGAATGCTCAAAAATGCTTTATCTCGCAGGCGCCGGAAAGATATACTGCAGTGTTATTGCACTGACTCAGATGAAAGAATAAACAGTAAAGAAGGTGAAACAATGTTCGGCATTAATATCGGTATTGATCTGGGAACAACCTCGATAGTCATTTATGTTGAGGGCAGGGGCATTGTTTTATCTGAACCTTCTGCTGCCGCTTATGATACTGCCACGGGCAGACTTATTGCCGTAGGCAAAAGGGCATACGAAATGTTCGGCAGAACGCCGGACTCCATAAAAGTAATTAAACCGCTTAAAAACGGTGTTGTTTCCGATTTCACTGCCACAAGACATATTTTAAAATATTTTCTGCAGAAAATATGCAGGAATATGGTCTTCAAGCCCAATATTGTTGTTTGCGTTCCGTCGAGCGTTACCAATCTTGAAAAAAGAACAATTCTTGAACTTGTTTTGTCATCGGGCGCAGGCAGGGCGTGCCTTATTGAAGAACCGCTTGCAGCCGCTCTCGGCGCAGGGCTGAGAAGCGACAAGCCGATGGGAACAATGGTTGTTGATATTGGCGGAGGAACAACTGATGTTGCCGTAATGACTATGGGCAGCATTTCCGTCTCACGCTCAATCAAATGCGCCGGTAATTCTTTTGATGAAGCAATTATGCGTCAGGTAAAAAACGAAAGAGATATTTTAATCGGCGAAAGAACAGCCGAAAACGTTAAAAAGCAGATAGGTTGCGCCCGACTCAGAGAGGATGAGCTCGGCTTAACGGTCAAAGGCAAACATTATATAACCGGTCTGCCTGTAAGCTTTGAACTGACCTCTACCGAGGTTTTTCTGGCAATGAGGCAGAACCTTGAACTGATTGCCGATACCGTAGCCGGCGTTTTGCAGGAAACACTGCCGGAGCTTGCGGCGGACGTGTTTACAACGGGAATATATCTGACCGGCGGCGGTGCTCTGATTGACGGCTTTGACAAAATGATAGAAGAAAAAACGGGCGTAAAAACTTATGCCGCTCTTGACCCGCTTAACTGTGTGGCTTTGGGTATAGGAACTGCACTTAAAAATCCGGAAATACTCTTTGACAACGGCGAAACATTTAAAACTGCAGACAGAATCGGAGAAATAAAATCCGATATTGATAAGGAGGATTCTTCAATATGACAAAAATTATTGCGCACAGGGGAGCAAACAGATATGCCCCTCAGAACACCATGCCTGCTTTCCGCAAGGCGGTTGAACTCGGCATAGACGGCTTTGAGAATGATGTTCATCTCACTAAAGACGGCCATATTGTCGTGTGCCATAACTATACTGTTGATGACACTTCAAACGGCACCGGAACAATTACCGAAATGACACTTGATGAGCTTCGCTCCCTTGATTTCGGCGAATACTTCTGCACCGATTTCAAAGGCACAAAAATCCCGCTTTTAAGTGAGTTCTTTGAAATCTGCAAAGGTCTTGATGTAATAAATGTTGAAATTAAAACACCGCAGAAGCCCTGCGACATTGTTCCCAAAACCATTGAACTTGCAAAACAGTATGGCTTATATGATACTCTTCTTATATCCTGCTTTTCACCCAATGTTCTGATTGAAACAAAAAAATACGATTCAAATGTAAAAACCGGTATGCTTTACAGTGTTGATTGTGAGATTGAAGACCTCGTGAAAAATCCCGTTGAATTCTGTAAATCCATCGGCTGCAGCGCAGTTCATCCTCATTATTCTCTTGTTGATAAAAAATACATTGATGACTTCCATGCGGCAGGTATGCAGGTTAACCCCTGGACCGTTGACAACCCGCAGGATATTGTCAACCTGCGTGACTGGGGCTGTGATTCGGTAATCACAAATGTTCCCGATATTGCGGCAAGTTTTTTAAGGTGAATAATTAACAGCGGAACGGATGATTTATTCCGTTCCGCTGCTTTTATGATTTGTTATTTTTTTGAAAACTTTGCAATCAGACCGGCACGTTTTTTGCAGAACACGTCGGTAATCTGCCTGCCTCTTGCTTCCTTTTCGCCGTAAACATACCAGCTTGTTTCGGGCGGTATTTTTTTGTAAACGATTTTTTCAGCAATAAGCGGACTTGCCATGTGTTTCTGCTTTGCAGACGGTCTGAATGTGCATTCACGTTTTTCCAATGAATCAAACAAATCACAGGCGGGCGTGAATTTGTGGCTCTCACTGTCCGCAGATGCCGAAAGAATGTAAACATCGGGTGTCTGAAGTAATATAAAGCTGACTGCAGTTTCGGGAACGACAAAGGTGCATTTGTAAAGATAAAGTTTTTCGTTTACAAGGTCGCCTTCGGCGTTGTGCGTGTGTGTTGCTTCAAAAGCAATGTTCCTCTTTTTGACAAACCCCGTCTCACCCAGAGCATATAAATCCCAGGCGCCTATTGTGTCTCTGCTCGGCTGAATCTGTTTTTCGGCATATACACCGTCAAAAACAACTTTAATTTTTGATTGTGCCGTGCATAAAACAAGCAGGTGCAGGCGTTTGCTGCCGTCGGGCAGAACCTTTGCCCTGTTTTCGCAGAATACCGCGTTGTTTCCGTCCTTGTTGATTCTGAAAAGCGCTCCGCCTGAAAGAACGTTTTCCGGTGTTATTTCATAAGGTATTGATATTCCGTCAGGTGTTCCGGCATCGGCGCCTTTACCGTTTTCGGTAATTATCTTTGTATTATAAGGAAGTTCAATCGGTTTGCTTTCATAAACATTTTTGTTTTCAAACGGTATCAGGGTAAGGGCAAATGATTTAAGTCCGTTTGCACCTATGTCAAAAACAAGCTCTCCGTTTTCAATAACGGCATCTCCTGTCTGTTCCTCAATACCGTTTATCTCAATAGCTGATTTGATTCCGCAGCCGATTTTGAAGCGGACTCCGGTTTTGTTTTCGCCGTCTGTTTTATTGAATCTGACAATGATTTTATCGTCTTTTTCGGCAAGCTTCAATGCGCGCAAAACTACATTGTTATCACTTATCTGCGCAAATGAAAAGCCGCTGCTTAAAGCTCCTTTATGCGCATCTGTTTCAAATACCGCAAGCGGCTGATTGAATTCATCTGCGTATTGAACGCTCCTGTTTTTACAGTCGCCTTTGTGCGGATAAATACCGAACGAAAAACGGTTGAGACCGAAATCCATCAGATGCTGTGAGCATTCCCACCTGAAACTGCCTTTCGGAGTATGAATGCAGGTAAGGCGCAAAAGCGAGTCTGCGGGTTTGTCCCATCCCTGCTTTGAATCGCTGAATACCGAAACGCCGAAGTTTCCGCTGACATCGGTGATGTCTGCAAAGTTCTGCGCAGGAACTTCATACATTTTTTCGGTGTTGTTGCCTCTTGAAATGCTGCCGAGACCGATGTCGTATTTTGCAACGGGGTTCTTTGCCCTTGTGTTGAAAACCGCCTTGAGCAGAGTGGCGGGTGAACGCCAGTCAATTTCGTTATAAACTCTTACATATTTTGCGCTTTCGTCAAGTGAAATTATCTGTGTAAATTCAGAATCACCGGCAGTTTTTGTTATTCTGAAAGCAATTCTCGACGGCCCGTTTTCAATAACTTTTATTTCTTTGATTTTCGGGAATTCCCTGACCGGTCTGGTTATATCTTTATATTTAACCTCCCAGGCGGGCCAGTAGGTGTAAGCTTCGTTGTCAATCATTGCAAATCTGACAGGAGATGAAAGCGCATCGATTCCTGTTGATTTGTCAATAATATGGCTTATATCGCCGTTGGCATTAATCGAAACTTTAATAAACCTGTTTTCAAATGTATTTTCTTTAAGTGAAAGCGAAGAATCAAGCGCACAGTTTTCATCCGAAGGTCTTATATCATAAATGCTGATTCCGAAAGGAGAAACAACGGCGCTGAAAACAATTTGCATTTTGCCGTTTTTGCAATTTACAACCTGAGAAAACACTTCATTACCGTCATTGTCAAAGACCTTTGCAAATTTGTTTTCGTGTTTCCAGTCAACCGTTGCTTTGACGGATTCTTTTCTTTCCCATTGAAGCGGATTGCTTACGGCAACAGCAACTCCTTTGCAGAAAGATGTGTCAGTAATTTCGCACACAGCCGCCTGAGCCTCCGTGTATTCATCGGCAAAGACGTTCATCGAAACTGCGTAATCGTTCCAGTTGTTTTTGTAGCACTCCATTATTGAAGTGCCTGTTATGTCATCGTGAAACTGATGCTCTATTACTCTTTTCCACGCTCTTTCAAATGTTTTGCGCGGATAAGGGTAATCTCTTAACCATAAAGCGGTTACTGCCGATCTTTCAGCGGCGGCGGCAAGCTGTTCGTTTCTTCTGTTCCATCTTTTGCCTATGGCTCTTGACGTGTAGCTGCCTGCTCCGTGTTCCGTCATAAGCAGTTCACCGTGCCATTCGGGAAGATTTGCTTTTTGCTCATCGGGGAGATTGTTTAAATCTTCAAATATCTGTGAAGATGAAACCGAAACGACCTTTGTGTCATTTTCGTTGTTCTTCTTTATATCATCGCAAAGATTCCTTACGGAGATTTCGGAAGGAGCGCCGCCTCTGTCACCTGCGCCGTGATAAATATAGGTCCACGGCAGGCTGTATTTTTCAATATTGCTTTCAAGCTTTTTTGTGCAGTCTTTGTTTTCTCTGACACATGGTAATGCCTGCACATAGTCGCCGGGATCAAGCGCCGCATATATAAAACTTCCGTCGTTGCCGAACCATTTGCCAAGGTCAAACGGAACACCGTTAGCGCTGCCCCAGGTAAGTTTTCCGGTAACAAATCCTTTAAGACCGCAGTGTGCCGCTGCAGATGGCAGAGCCGCACCGAAACCGAAGCAGTCGGGCAGATATATATCGTTGCTTGTTTTTCCGAATCTGTCTTTAAAATAGTTTGTGCCATAGAGAATATTGCGGATAAGCGCTTCGGGAGAGGGGATGTTCACATCGCCGTTTTCATAACAGCTTCCGGCAGGGCACCATCTTCCTTCATCAACATATTTCTTTATTTTTTCAAATGCTTCCGGATAGTATTCCTCAATTAACTCATAACGGTAGCTGCCCTCAAAGCTGAATTTATAATCTGGATATTTTTCAAAAAGCGAAAAATTTCTCTCAAATGTTTCCGGCAGATATCTGCGTATTGAGGTCTGCAGAGTCCACAGCCAGGTTGTGTCAAGGTGTGCAGTAGCTGAAACGTATATTCTTTTCTCCATATCATCACTCCTCGGTGTTAATCGATATTTTGATTTTATCATATCAGACTTATTTTCTGCAATATAAAATTGATGTTGAATAATACAAATATTGTGATAAAATAAAACCAGTTATTCTGGGAGGTTGTTTATATGATTTGCAAAGTAATATCTCACCGCGGCGCAAACAAACACGCACCGCAGAACACTCTGCCTGCGTTTGAAAAATCCATACAGATTGTTGTGGACGGTTTTGAAACGGATATTCACGTCACAAAAGACGGCATACCCGTAGTCTGCCATAACTACACGATTGATGAAACCTCCGACGGTAAGGGGCTTATTGCCGATATGACGCTCGATGAGCTTCGCAAGTATGATTTCGGGTCGTATTTTTCAAGTGATTTCAAGGGCACAAAAATTCCGACTCTTGAAGAATTCCTGACCCTTTGCGAACGGGCGGATATTGAAATACTCAACATCGAACTTAAATCACCGAAGCAGGGTGAAACGGGAATAGTTCAAAAGACCATTGACGCTGTTAAAGCGCACGGACTTTTCGACAAACTAATTATTTCAAGCTTTGACGCAAAACTTCTTGTTGAAGCAAAGCAGATTGATTCATCCTGCAGAACCGGGCTTCTATATTCGCTGCAGACATTTTCAAGCGCAAAGGTTTTCTTTATGCCGGCGACTTATGCATCGTCAATAAAAGCTGATGCCCTTCATCCGCATTTTATTCATGTAACACCCGGCTATGTTTACAGAGCGCATAAAAAAGGAATTAAAGTAAATGTCTGGACAGTTGATAAAGAATTCCTTGTAAAATATCTCCTGCTTTGCGGTGTTGACGGTATAATTACAAATATTCCCGAAATGGTAAAAAGCATCATTTCAAAAAGAAACAAATGATTTCCAATAGAATAATTAATCGAAACATCCCTCTTCACTTTTAAACAGAAGAGGGATGTCATTGTTTAAATTAATATTTTTTACCACACACAGTTCTGCGGTTTTCCTTCAAGAAACGCTCTGAGATTGTCTGTAAGAATATCAATCAGCCGTTTGCGGCACTCAAAGCTTGCCCACGCTATGTGCGGTGTGATAAAGCAGTTTTTGCAGCCGACAAGCGGATTGTCTTCTTTAGGCGGCTCGGTTGAAAGAACATCAAGACCTGCGCCGGCTATTTCACCGCTGTTCAATGCATCGGCGAGTGCTTTTTCATTAACAGCGGGTCCTCTTGATGTGTTGATGAGAAAAGCGGTTTTTTTCATTTTTTTAAGGAAATCGGCATTTACAAGGTTTTCTGTTGCGGCCGTAAGAGGGGTGTGAATGCTGACAAAATCGCTGTTTGCAAGCAGCTCGTCAAGGTCGGTAAATATGACATTTTTATAGTCAGAAGGGTGCGAGGTATATGCAAGAACATTCATACCGAAGGCGTCGGCAATGTCGGCAACTCTTTTGCCTATTTTGCCAAGTCCTATTATACCAAGTGTTTTGCCGTCAAGCTCGGTTAAATCCGTTTTCCAGAAGCTGAAGTCAATGCTGTTAGTCCATTCTTTGCTGTGAACTGCCTGACTGTGAAGACTGACCTGATTGCAGAATTCAAGAATATAAGCAAAAGTCAGCTGTGCAACCGCATTTGTGCTGTATGACGGTATATTGCAAACGGGTATGTTCTTCTCTTTGCAGTAATCAATGTCAATAACATTGAAACCCGTGCTTAACAGGCCTATGTATTGAACATCCGGCAGTTTTTCAAGAATATCTCTGCGAAGAGGAGTCTTATTAGTAAGTATGACCTGAGCATCCTTGCATCTTTCATAAATGAGTTCTGCAGGCGTTCTGTCATAAATTGTAAAATCACAAAGTTTTTCAAGTTCGCTCCAGCTTAAATCGCCGGGATTTGTGGTCCGGCCGTCAAGAATAACCGCTTTCATATTTTTTCACCTCCGAAAATTACAATATTATTTTAAAACAAATCTACATCAAAATAAAGCCCTAAAATAATTTTTTATTGCTTGACCTTATTATTAATTTATTATAAAATATAATAAATATGTTCAGGGAAAGGAGGAGCGGATTGAAAAAATACAAAATCAAGAAAAAATACCTTCTGTTTATCGGCTTGATTTTTATTGCGCTGGGGCTGCTTGCAACGGCAGTTCTGATTTCAAGAAGGTATGATGCACTCTGGTTCTGGTATGAAGACTTGCAGCAGAAACTGAAACAGCTTGAAGATTACATTATGAATCTTAAAAAATACTGGCAGTTCATAGGCGCAATTCTTCTTCTTTATATTATTAAAAGTGTTATTCCGATTTACACTACCTCCACCCTTTGCCTTATTTCCGGTGTGTTTTTGCCTATCTGGATAGCGATACCCGTCAATACAGTCGGCGTCGGATTGCAGATGACCATAAAATATTTCTGGGGCAGACGCTTTGGCGCAGGTTATTCCTGGAAGCTTATAAAGAAAAACGAAACACTATATAAACTTTTCAAGTCGAGCGGAAAAGGCAATCCGGGTTTGCTGTTTACAATAAGACTTGTTCCCAGCACGCCAGTCAACACAATTTCCGCAATTTACGGCTCATTTGATTTCGGATACAGAAAATTCCTTTTGCTGTCGATAGCGGGATTCTTCCCGAAACTGATTACTTTTACTTTCACAGGTAAAAATATGTATGATCCGCTGTCACCTGGTTTCCTTGTTCCGATTATTATTCTTTTGTTCCTGACCGGTTTTACTCTTCTCAGCGCCAACGGGGCGTGGACGGTTGTTGAACAGATAATGAAACTTTATAATAACAGCAAGGCAAAACAGGCGCTTCGCGAAAGCGCAGAGCAGGATGAAATAATATCCGGTGAGGGTGAAACCTCAAAGGATTTAATAAAAGGAGAGAACACAGATGATTAAAAATTCAGTTTTAAGAGAGAATATAAAAAACAACAAATACAATCCGGAACTTGCGCGTTTATACAGACCGGATGATATTGAAAAGCAAAAAGAAAGATACATTCGTGTTTCAAACGAATTTGATGAGATTTACGGTGCCGGCTGCGATGTAGCGGTTTTCAGCGCGCCCGGCAGAACAGAGGTCTGCGGCAACCATACCGACCACAACAAAGGCAGAGTTCTTGCCGCGAGCGTTAACCTTGACGCAATAGCCGTTGCCTCATTTAATAATGACAACACAGTCCGCATTAAGTCCGAAGGTTACAAAATGGATGTCATTGACCTTTCGGAACTTGAACCCAAAAAAGAAGAAACGGGCAAATCGGTTTCACTTGTTCGCGGAGTATGTGCCGAATTTGTCCGCAGAGGATATAAACTCAAGGGCTTCAATGCAGCAACTGCATCAGACGTTCTTTCGGGGTCAGGTGTTTCTTCATCGGCTGCTTTTGAAGTTCTTGTCGGAACAATGATAAGCAATCTTTTCAACGACGGCTGCGTAAGCCCCGTTGAAATTGCTCAGATAGCACAGAGAGCAGAAAACGAGTTTTTCGGCAAGCCCTGCGGTCTTATGGATCAGATGGCCTGCTCTGTCGGCGGCTTTGTTGAAATAGATTTCAAAAACCCCGACAAGCCCGTAATTGAAAAGGTGGATTTTGATTTTGCTAACTGCGGTCACTCTCTTTGCATCGTGAACACGGGCGGGAGTCATTCAGATCTTACAGATGATTACGCCGCCGTCCGCAGCGAGATGGAGAAGGTTGCACAGTGCCTCGGCGCATCCGTTCTCAGAGAAACGGATAAAGACAGTTTCATCAAAAATATACCCGAAATCCGCAAGGCGTGCGGAGACAGAGCCGTTCTGAGGGCAATGCATTTTTATGCTGACAACGAGCGTGTTCTTGATGAGTCAACTGCGCTCAAAGCAGGTGATTTTGAGAGATTCAAGTCACTGGTTATCGAGAGCGGACGTTCATCATATATGTATAATCAAAACGTTTTTACCTGTTCGGACCCGGTCAATCAGCCCGTTAGTCTCGGCCTTGCGCTTTGCGAAAAGATTCTTAAAGGCAAGGGCGCCTGGCGTGTTCACGGCGGCGGATTTGCAGGGACTATTCAGGCATTTGTTCCCGATGAGTGTCTCGGTGAGTTCAAAGACGTTATGAAAACCGTTTTCGGCGAAAAGTCCTGTTATGTTCTCAGTATCAGACCTGTCGGCGGTGTTGAGGTTGTATGAAAAATTATGATTTGACGCAATTGCTTTTTGACCTGTGTTCGGGTGCCGGTGTGTCCGGAGTTGAGTCCGATGCGGCAAAAACAGCAATTAAATATCTTTCGGAATATATGCCCTGCGAAACAGACGCACTCGGCAGCGTCATCGGCAAAAAAGAAGGCAGTGGAATTAACATCCTTCTTGACGCTCATATAGACCAGATAGGTCTTGTCGTAACAGCAATAGACGACAAGGGCTTTCTTAGGGTTGCAAAGTGCGGCGGTGCCGATGCCCGGGTGCTTTCATCAAGCGAAGTTACGGTTTGGGGCAAAGAGAAGATTTACGGAGTTATTTCAAGCATACCTCCGCACCTCTCAGATAAAAAAGAGGAGAATAAAGCCGCTGATTTTGACAGCGTATATATCGACATCGGTATGAGTAAGGCAAAAGCCGAAAAGCTGATTTCTCCCGGAGACAGAATCACATTTAACGGAACTCAGGCAAAACTGCTTAACGGTAATGTTGTCTCGCCCTGTATTGATGACAGAGCAGGTGTTGCCGCAATTTTGCGTTGTCTGCAGATTCTTGAAAACAGCGGCAGACAGCTGTGTTCAATAACCGTTTTGTTCTCATCACAGGAAGAAACGGGCAGCAGCGGCGCAATTGCCGGTTCTTTCAACAGCGGTGCGGATGAGGCAATAGCGGTTGATGTCGGTTTTGCAAGAGCACCCGGTGTGAAAGACGAAAAGGCAGGTATAATCGGCGGTGGAGCAATGATAGGTTTTGCCCCGTCACTTGACTGCGATATAAGCAACAGATTGGTAACGCTTGCCGAAAACAACTCAATAAAATGGCAATATGATGTTATGGGCGGCAGCACAGGAACGAACGGCGATGAAATAAGCACAAGCGCAGGCGGAATCAGAACCGCCCTCATTTCAATTCCGATTAAAAATATGCACACCGCTGTTGAAATTGCAAATATTGATGATATTGAAGCTGTTGCACAGCTGATGGCTGCTTATATCATTGAAAGGAGTGCTAAGGATGCTTAAAGAATATGTCAGACAACTCAGCACTCTCAACGGAATTTCTGGCAGAGAAAATGAAGTTCGTGACTGTATAATCGGTCAGATTAAGGATTACGCAGATTATAAAACCGATCCTCTCGGCAATCTTATTGTTTTCAAAAAGGGCAGAAAAACTCCGAAAAACAAAGTTATGCTTGACGCTCATATGGATGAGGTCGGCTTTATTGTCACTTATATCTGCGACAACGGACTGCTTAAGTTTTCAAACGTCGGCGGAGTAAACACCAAAGTCTTTTTAGGAAAAACCGTTAAAGTTGGCAAAGACTTCATAACAGGTGTTGTCGGTATTGTGCCGGTTCACCTGACGGAAAAAGATAAGCTAAGAGATATTCCCGAAAAAGATTCACTTTATATTGATATCGGAGCAACCTCACGCGATGAAGCGCTTGAATATGTCAGACCGGGTGACAGCGTTTATTTTGACTCGGATTATGTTGAATTCGGCGAAAACCGTATCAAAAGCAAAGCCCTTGACGACAGGGTCGGATGCGCTATTCTGATTGATATGATTAAATCCGACCTTGAATACGATTTGTATTTTTCATTCAGCGTTCAGGAAGAAATCGGCACAAGAGGCGCTGCGGCGTCATCGTTTGAAATTGCGCCCGATTACGCTGTTTGCGTAGAGACCACTACGGCATCGGATATACCGGGTGTTGAGGATGAAAAAAGAGTCTGCCTTCTCGGCGGGGGCGGAGTTGTATCTTTCATGGACAGGTCAACGTTATATAACAAGGAATTGTTTGACCGCGCCTTTGAAATTGCCGAAAAAAACAATGTTAATATTCAGACCAAAACAGTAGTTGCGGGCGGTAATAATGCCGGCGCAATCCACAAGAGCAGGGGCGGTGTAAAAGTTCTTACGGTTTCTGTGCCCTGCCGTTATCTTCATTCTCCGTCCTGCGTGATTGACTGGAACGATGTCGAACATTGTAAGGCACTTATCAGGCTTCTTTCAACGGAGTTTGCAAATGCTTAAAGCTGTTCAGAATTATTCCGAACTCTCCTCACTCGGCTCCTCGCCTTATTCCGCTAAAATTCAGGCATTTTTTAAAACTTACGGCAACGAATACGGGTTTGCACGTTTCTGGGTTCAGAACGGCGATACAGCCGTTTGCAGTGTTGACGGCAATATAACAATAGAATGCACCGGAAACACCGATTTTGACGAGCTGAAGCATTTTTTGAATTATATTCCTTACGCTTCTGTTATTACAGATGAAAAATACTGTGAAAACCTCGGCATGAGACCCGATTTATCTTCATTTACGGTTGAATATTGCGGCGATTCTGAGAAAAAAGCCATTTCGTTTGATGACAATTACAAGGATGTTTATGCTTTGCTTGTTTCTTCCGGCTTTGAGCTCGGCGAATACGGCGCTTTTCTTGCCGATTTTGCATCAAGAGTCAATAACGGATGTGCCGCATTATCAACAATATATGACAACAGCATTCTTGCGGCAACGGCATCTGCATTATTTATCGGTGAAAATGATGTTTTGCTCGGAGCAGTTGCAACAGACAAAGAAAAACGGGGCAGGGGCTATGCGTCTCAACTTGTAAAAGCCCTTGCGTCATATTATGCAACAGATAAAAAAGTATTTCTTTTCTGCAGAGAAGATTCTTTATCGGAATTTTATAAAAAATGCGGTTTCTGCATAGTTGGCAGATGGACGCAGATTAACAACGGATAATACTATGGATAACGGTTTTTTTGATTTTGACAAAAGAATACTACTTGCAGCAGAAAAAGCTGAGAAGTCTGCTGCAGCAGATTTCGGTTATATTAATGATGTAACGGAATACAATCAGCAGAAGGTTCTTTTTTCTTTTATCAGAAATGCTGTCAGTGAAGCGGATTTCGGTGCTTCAACAGGCTACGCTTACGGTGACAGAGGCAGAGAAAAGCTTGACAGAATTTATGCCGAGGTATTCGGCGGTGAAGACGCTCTTGTTCGTCATTCTTTTACCTGCGGAACACATACTCTCGCCGTGGCGCTTTACGGTATATTAAGACCGGGCGACACAATGCTGTGCGTTACGGGAACGCCTTATGACACAATCCACGGAGTTATCGGAATCAGCGGCAAAAGCAAAGGGCAGGGGACACTTGCCGATCTCGGTGTTGAATACCGTCAGACCGAGCTTGACAATAACGGAAAACCCGACTTTGAAAAAATTGCTGAAGATGTTAAAAAGTATAAACCGAAAATGGTTTATATTCAGCGTTCGCGCGGATATTCTTTAAGACCCAGTCTTTCGGTTGATGTAATCGGCAGAATAGTTTCCTGTGTTAAAAGCATTTGCAACAGTGTTGTAATGGTTGATAACTGTTACGGCGAGTTTGTTGAAAAAAACGAGCCGCTCGATGTCGGCGCAGATATAATTGCGGGCTCACTGATTAAAAACGCAGGCGGCGGAATTGCGAGAAGCGGCGGCTACATAGCGGGCAAAAAAGATCTTGTTGAACTTTGCTCCTACCGTATGACTACGCCCGGTCTCGGCAGAGAAGTCGGTGCAACTTTCGGTGAGAACAGAAATATGTTTATGGGTGTTTTCAATGCCCCTCACGTTGTCGGCGAAGCGCTTAAAACCGCAGCTTTTTCAGCTTCACTTTTCAGCGGATTCGACTTTGAAGTTACTCCCGCTCCCGGAGAAATCAGGCACGACATTATTCAATCCGTCTGCCTTGAAAATCCTGAAAAGCTTATTGCTTTTTGTGAAGGTATGCAGTCCGGCGCTCCGGTTGATTCCTTCCTTACACCTGAGCCGTGGGATATGCCTGGCTATGACAGCAAGGTCATTATGGCGGCAGGCGCATTTATTATGGGCGCATCTATTGAGCTTTCGGCAGATGCTCCGCTTCGTGAACCTTTTGCCGTGTGGATGCAGGGCGGGCTTAATTATCACTCTGCCAAGGCGGGGATTATGCTTGCGGCTCAAAAAATGTTAGACAAAGGGCTGATTTAATGAAATTTGACGGAATAACACCCGAAGCTAGACTTCTTCTTTCTGAAAACAGATTCAGAGATTCCAAAGATTTTTATGATGAAAATAAAGAGAAAATAAAACAATCCGCCACAATACCCATGCGTCAGATTGCTGCAATTGTCAGTGAAAAATTAGCGCCGATTGACCCGTTAATGGTTACAGACCCGGTCAAAATGGTTTCGAGAATACGCAGAGATACGCGCTTCACAAAAGATCAGCATCTTTACCGCGAGAATATGTGGGTAATGTTTATGCGTTCAAAATATGACTGGCCGCAATACCCTTGTATGTGGTTTGAGTTTACTCCCCAATCCTATTCACTCGGCGTCGGCTTGTTTATGCAGACTCCCGCCGTGCTTGAATACTGGCGCAGGGCTATAAGAGAAAACACCGATGAATTCAGAAAAGCTGTTAAAAGCGTTGAAAAAACAGGCGCAGTCATTGAAGGCGAACAATACAAAAAACCAAAAGATGGCTGCCCGAAGGGGCTTGAAAAATATTATAATTGTAAAAGTGTTTATTTTATTATTAATTCATTGAAACTCGAAGACTTAGAGGATGAAACAATAATTAATAAACTGCTTGACTGCTATTTATCATTTGCACCGATGTATAAGTTTATGCTCGGCGTTTCAGACAGATTTACAAGTGAAACCGGTTTTGTTCCTTACAGGAGGAGAAAATGAAAAAACGGGTAATCCCGATTGTTTTGCTTTTTGTTTTTCTTGCTCAGTTTTCTGCCTGCTCGGTAAAAATGAATAATAATAAAACGGATGAGACCTATTCATATTCATCGGATATTTCTGTCAGTTCTTTTCATACTCAGACCGCAGAGAAAACCGATATTTTGATTACTGAAGAAAAAACGACAGAAGCTGAAACTGCGTCACAGACAAAAGCGGCAGAGCAGGAAGAAACAACTACAGTCGCACAAACAGAAGATAAAAACCCCGTTGAAGAGCTGATAACGGAAATTCTCTCCGTCATTAAACCGACAGAAACAACAACTCTTCCGCCCGTTACTCAGAGTGTTCGTGTGAACGGTTATTCACAAAAACAGTTAATTAATTATTTTGTCGAGACTGCTATGAACAGCGAGAACGGTATTAATATCGGCAGAGTCCTGAAATGGACAAAAAGAGTTAATGTTTGTGTTTCGGGGAATTACAACAACGGTGATTTATCCTTAATCAGACAGTTGTGTTCATCGCTTAACAGCATTGACGGCTTCCCGGGAATCAGCATTACTGACAGCTCCTCAAATGCTGATATTCTAATCTTGTTTGCCGGAAGGTTGCAGCTTTCGTCTCTTATAAGCGATTTCGGACTGCTTGATGACGGTTACTGCGGTCTTGTCTGGAACACATCCTATTCCCTCAGAAAAGCAGTTATAGGTATCAATTCAACAATCGTCAACCGTTCAAGAAGAAACTCCGTTATATGTGAGGAGTTTTTGCAGGCAATGGGTATTCCGAATGATTCAGACAGTTATAAAAACAGTGTGTTTTATCAATTATCCGACAGTGTCTCTTGGCCTTCCAGGCTTGACTGGGGCGTTGTTTCTGTTCTGTATAATCCCGGAATGAAACCGGGTATGACAAAATCTGAAGCAAGAGAAGTTGCCGCAACTTTTGTCAAAAGCGGAATCTGATTAAAGTGAGGAATTATTGATGAGAGTAATGTCATTTAATGTTTTGTGTTACGGTAATCCGACACATTTCTGGCTTAAACGTATTCCCGGTGTGATTAAAGTTATTAAAGACACTTCACCCGATTCTTTCGGCGTTCAGGAAGCGCACATAAAATGGATGAATGCTCTTTGTGAGAATTTACCTGAATACGGCTTTGTCGGTGTCGGCAGAGATGACGGAAAAGAAGACGGTGAATTTGCCGCTGTTTTTTATAAAAAGGATTTGTATGAGGTTGTTGACAGCGGTAATTTCTGGCTCTCGGAAACTCCGGACAGACCGTCGCTCGGATGGGATTCCGCCTGCATAAGAATATGCACCTGGGCTGAACTTAAGAATAAAGAAACTGGCAAAACTTATATCCATATGAACACTCATCTGGACCATATCGGGGTGGTTGCAAGAACACAAGGCGTTAAGCTTATAAAAGAAAAAGCCGCCTCTTTCGGCGGAAAGCCTGTAATATGCACGGGCGATTTCAATATTGAGCAGGACACCGACTGCTACGTTGAAATGGTCTCAGGCAATATGGCGGATGCAAGAAAGATTGCTCCCGATTCAGATGACTGTTACACTTTTCACGGCTTCAGACCGTCAAAATATCAGGATAAGATTGATTTTATATTTGTTGATAAAAATACCGTAAAACCGCTGAAATTCAAAGTAATCAACAAAAAAGAATACGGTAAATATTATTCAGATCATTTCGCCGTATATGCAGATTTGATTATAGAATAAATTAAAGGCATTCCTCGCGGAATGCCTTGATTTTTTTATCAGTAATTGTTGTCAGGTGATATAAACTCGGGGGCGGGGCCGTATTCGTTGTCGCCGGCACTGTCCTGTGCGAACCAAACAAGCAGAATAATGAAACCGGCAATGGGAATAAGTTCAACAAGAATGTATATTCCGCTCTTGCCTATGTCGTGCAGTCTTCTGAAAGCCAGCGCAAATCCGGGAATAAAAGTAGCAAGGGAGTAAATGGATGCAAGAACCTGAAATGCATTGTTTTTGTAAGCAAGAATACCGAGAACAAATCCTACAATGCAGTTGAAAAGGAATACATACCAGAACTCGCTTTTGACTGAACGTCCGCTGAAATCAACGTAACGTCTGAAAAACATTGAAACAGCTTCACCGAATGATACAGATGATTTCGGTCTTACGCTTGACTGCTGATAAGGCGGCTGATAATAGTTCTGCTGAGGGTCGGGCTGTTGATAATAGGTGCCCTGCTGAGCGTAAGTTTCGTTTTGTGTGTTGTTATAATTATTTGTTTGTGCCTCAACAGGTGCTCCGCAGTTTTCGCAGAATCTTGCGCCGTCGGGGATAAAACCGCCGCATTTGTTGCAATAAGCCATTGTCATTCTCCTTTATCTGTTTATTATTTTTGCTCTGATGCCTTTTGTCTTTTTGCGCAGCTTCTGTGCCGCGTTGACCGCTTCAAAGCCCGCTTTGCTGATTATAAGGTCGGCTTCACCCATAAATTCAGTATATTCCTTGCAGAATTTCTTTTTGAATTTGAAAATACCGTGCAGGGGATTGTTCTCATCGGGATAACCGCCTCTCAGATCATACCAGCCGGCTCCCTTTGAAATTGTCCATTTAATGGCTTCCCACTGAAGCAGATAATTTGGCTGAAGCTCTCTGTGCTCGTTCGAACTTGCTCCGTAAAGCCACCAGACTTTGTCGCCGTAAAGAATATGAAGAGTGCACCCGATTGCTTCGCCGTTATAATAAGCAAAGCACATTCTTGCGTTGTCACCGAAGGCATCCATCACTCGTTTGAAATATTCAGGCCCTCTTGTAGCGAACTTGTCTCTCTCACCGGTAATAAGCATTATTTTGTGAAATTCATCGATTGCTTCGGGACCTTTTTCGACTATTTCGACGCCCTCTTTTATTGCCCTGCGAACGCAGTTACGCGCCTTGGTATGAATCATCATCATCGCTTCATCTTCAGTTTTGCCTCTTAAATCCATTCTGAAAATGTAGCGTGACTGAATGGTGTTGTATTCTATACTGTTGTCTTTGAATTTAAAGCCGATGTCTTTAAGCAGGTTTATATAATCTGTATTGGAAATCGGGGTGTCGGTGTCAACAGTCAATGCGTATGCCTTGTTCTTTTTGCCGTATTCTTCTGCCGCCTTCATAAGTTCTTTAACAGTCTGAGTGTCGGCAAGGTCGCAGACGGGACCTCTCGGAGCATACATCATACTCCAGGGAATCATCGGCATTTTTCTTAAAAGAAGTGCACACACACCTTTGATATTTCCGCTGTCATCACGGCAGATTATTCCGCGCCAGTCCCAGTTGTTTTTGACCTTTCCCCAGGCGCTTGACTGCATCATGTGCCCTTTGGGAGAAGCACAGACATATTCATCAAATTCTTTTGCGTTGTCTATTGTTATGATTTCAGTCAAAAAACCACTCCTCATTTATACTGTCTATTGACATTATATATTTATATGTTTTATCATACTTAAAAAGCAAACGGAGGTCAATATGAATATTCAGATTTTCGGTTTATCAAAATGCTTCGACACAAAAAAAGCGCAAAGATGGTTTAAAGAACGCTCAATTAAATTTCAATACATAGACCTCAGTCAGAAAAGTCTGAGCAAGGGTGAATACAACAGCGTAAAAGCGGCTGTCGGCTCTATGGAAGCACTTGTCAATGAAAAATCCAAGGCATACGAAAGAGAATATATGAAATATATTACCAAAGAGGCAGCCGAAGCCAAACTGCTTGAAAACGGTGAACTGTTCAAAACTCCCATTGTCAGAAACGGCAAACAGGCAACAGTCGGCTATTGCCCCGATGTCTGGAAAACCTGGGAATAATCAATACGCCTCAAATTTGGAGATTGTTGCAAAGCATCGCGCCTGCTCAATAACAACTTTTATAAATTGAACTCTCTGTTCTTTGAAGCGGCAGATGCGTTTATGACCTATTACAGTCCCTTCGCTGACCTTTTTCCATTTGCCTTCAAGCATAAGATAAACAGAGAATTTCTCTATCTGCTGACCAGTTCTGATGTGTTCAGCAAGAACAATTTTGTCAATGTCATAATCATCGCCGAGGTCAAGCACAAGTTCAGAGCCGTCAGGGTTATCACCTGAATGCCAGTATTCCTCAGGGTCGCCGGAGAGAGCCATCTGACCGCAGTGAGCTTCATCAAGATGTCTGTTGTCGGTAACAACAGAATCTTCGGCAAGGTTTTCGTTAAAATCAATCTCAAGCTGTGCGCCGAGTGAAAGCATTGCCTCAACATCTCGGTCGCAGATTTTGCCTTCTTTATTCGGTGAAAGATTAAGCAGAAACGAGCCGTTTGCTCCGACAGAGTTATAATATATTTCGGTAAGCTTTGAAAGTGATTTCAGAGAATAATCTTCACTTTCGTGATAAAACCATCCTTTTCTGAGCGATGTGTTAACCTCTGCAGGATACCATATTAAGTTATTGCAGCCCTTTATGGCTTTTCTGCTACCGAGATCAACATCCTGAGGCGAAAACTTACGGGGAGGTTTGGTAACATTATTTTGTGATTTTGCTTCTATAACGGCGTGCTGACTGTGCCAGTAGGGAACAACGCTCCATTCGCTTGAACGGCATATTCCCGCTTCATTGCCAACCCAGCGAACATCGGGGCCGGTAACACAGATGCAGGCGTCGGGCTGAAGCTTGCGGATTAAAGCGTAGTAGCCCTCCCAGTCGTATTCCTGTTTTTTGCCGTTTTTGCCTTCTCCGCAGGCACCGTCAAGCCATACGCAGAAAACATCACCGTAATTTGTAAGCAGCTCCGTAAGCTGATTTTTATAAAATCTGTTATATGCTTCACTGTCGCCGTAGCGCGGGTCGTGCCTGTCCCATGGTGAAAGATATACACCGAATTTCAGACCGTATTCACGGCAGGCATCGGCACACTCTTTGACTACATCGCCTTTGCCTTCTTTCCAGGGGCTGTATTTGACGCTGTGGTCTGTGTAAGCCGAAGGCCAGAGGCAGAATCCGTCGTGATGCTTGCAGGTCAGAATCATCGCTCTCATTCCGGAAAGCTTTATAAGCTTTGCCCATTGACGTGCATCAAGTGCAGTGGGGTTGAAAAGCTCGGGGTCTTCATTGCCTGTTCCCCACTCGACATTTGTAAAAGTGTTCATACCGAAATGAATAAATGCGTAAAATTCAAGGTCCTGCCAGGCAAGCTGCCTCTCACTGGGAACTATGCTCGCTGCATAGGCAATATTGTCGTTTGATTTCATATATGTATAATCCCTTTGCCTCATTTTTAATCAGTATATCATAAATAATAATATTAATCAAATAAAAACATAATATAATAAACAAATATAAAAGTCACATCACATACAGATTGTATGTTGATGTGACTGCTTTTATTATGCAAATAATTATGAGAATGCTTTTTCTATTGCTTTGACTACCTCTTCGGAATCTGTGCTTACAACAAGAAGTGAAACGTCGGTTTCCGATGTTGTAATCATTCTGACATCGGCTTTTGATGAAGCGGCGGCACTGAAAATTTTTGCGGCAACACCGCTTAAATCTCTCATAGCTTCGCCGGACACGGAAATCTTACTGTTGCCGTTGCTGACGCTGATTTTAATTTCGCCGTTTAATTTACGGAGCTCAGCGCAGATATCAAGCACGGAAATAAAATCGTTATCATTAACAGTAAAAGAAAAACCGGAATTTGCACCGCTGGGCGGGAGCTGTGAAATCATATCAACATTGATTCCCGCATCAGAGAACATATTAAATACTTTTGCTATGTGATCAATATCGGCAGATGTGTTGCTGATGCTGATGAGAGTTACATCATCACTGACCGTTATGCTGTCAATAATTTTCATATTCGTTCTCCTTTCAGCCGTCAATGAGTTCTTTCATTGAATAAAGACCGTTTTCTTTTTTAACAATCATTTTTGCAGCACTGAGAGCACCTGAAGCAAAAAGAGTTTTGCTTCTTGCGGAATGCGAAAGAGTAATTACTTCATCTGTTCCTGCAAAAATAACCTGATGTTCGCCTACTATGTTGCCGGCTCTGACAGACTGAATACCAATCTCTTTTTTTGAGCGTTTTTCACGTTTTGAAGCTCTGTCATAAACGTAATCCGGCTGCTCGTCAAGCTCTGATGAAATGCTGTCGGCAATCATAAGCGCCGTTCCGCTTGGCGCATCGATTTTCTGGTTGTGGTGCATTTCAAGAATCTCAATGTCAAAATCACTGCCGAGAGCTTTTGCGGCCTTTTTTGCAAGCTCGCAAATAAGGTTAACACCTAAAGACATATTTGCACTGAAGAAAATAGGAACTTCGTATGCGGCAGATTTCATTTTGATTATCTGCTCTTCATTAAGTCCGGTAGTTGCAATAACTGCGGGCTTTTTGTTTCTGACAATAAAATCGAGAAGTCCGGCAAAAACCGACGGATTGGAAAAATCAATAACAACATCAATTCTGTTTAAAACGGAATCGGGGATAAGGTCGAATGATTTATAAATGGGGAAATCTATATTATTGCCGTCAGCAATATCAATGCCGGCAATTATCTGAAACTCGTTGCTTTCACTTGCTTTGGCGTAAACTGCCTTGCCCATTTTGCCGAGAGCGCCGCTGAGTAAAATTCCGGTCATTTTAAATTTCTCCTTTACAAAAGAATAGATTTGATTTTTTCAGTAATTAAACAAGATTGTGTTTTTTGAGTGTAGCAAAAAGCTTTTCTTTCGATGCACTGTCCATTTCATAAAGAGGAAGTCTGCAGGGGCCTGCATTGAAGCCCATCATATTCATTGCCTCTTTAACGGGGATGGGGTTTACATCCATAAACAGGGCGTTGCAAAGGTCAAGCCATTCAATCTGAAGTCTGAGACTTTCGGCACTGTCACCGTCAAGGAATTTCTGAACGATGTCGTGTGCGGCTCTGGGCGCAACATTTGAAAGAACGGAGATAACGCCTTTTCCGCCGAGCGACATAATCGCTGTTGCCTGGTCGTCATCGCCTGAATAAATTGTAAGATTGTCACCGCAAAGGGCAGCAGTTTTGACTATAGCTGAAACGTTGCCGTTAGCTTCTTTTACAGCAACGATTCTTTCGTGCTGAGCAAGCTGAGCATAGGTCTCGGGCTGAATATTTACACCTGTTCTTGAAGGAACATTATAAAGAATAATGGGAGAGCTTACTCTGTCTGCTACAAAGTTATAATGTGCAACAAGACCTCTCTGAGAAGTTTTATTGTAATACGGAGTAACCATAAGCAGAGCGTCAACACCGCATTTTTCAGCGTCGTTTGAAAGTCTGACGGCATAGTCGGTGTCATTGCTGCCTGTGCCTGCAATAACGGGAATTCTGTGATTGACAACATCAACACAGTATTTGATAACATCTAAATGCTCTTCGTGATTGAGTGTAGCCGATTCACCGGTTGTTCCGCAAACAACTATGGCGTCTGTTCCGTTGGCTATCTGGTATTCTATAATTTTCGCAAAGCTTTCATAATTGACTGTCATATCCTCGTTGAACGGGGTTATGATTGCAACACCTGCACCTGTAAATACAACTGGTTTCATATTATTTACTCCTTGTGAAAATTAAAATTTAGTTACGATGTAGTCCTGATTGCAAAGCTGTTCGGCCATAAGAACAGCACCGCCTGCAGCACCGCGAAGTGTGTTGTGTGAAAGGCAGACGAATTTGTAATCATACTGTGTATCTTCACGAAGGCGTCCTACCGAGATAGCCATTCCGCCTTCGAGATTGCGCTGAAGTTTAGTCTGGGGGAGGTTGTCCTCTTCAAAATAGTTGAGGAACTGTTTGGGTGCGCTGGGAAGTTCTGCTTCCTGAGGATAACCTTTGAATTCCTTCCAGATTTTGAGAATCTCATCTTTTGTCGGTTTGTTCTCAAAACGAACAAATACAGCCGCCATATGACCGTCTGAGCAGGGAACTCTCAGGCACTGAGCCGTAAAATGAGGAACGGTTGCGGGAACAATTTCTTCGCCTTCGATTTTACCCCAGATTTTAAGAGGTTCAATCTCTGACTTTTCTTCTTCGCCGCCGATAAACGGAATGACGTTGTCAATCATTTCGGGCCATCTTTCAAAAGTTTTGCCTGCGCCGGAAATTGCCTGATAAGTGCAGACAAGAACGTCTTTGACACCGTATTTTTCATGAAGCGGAAAAAGAGCGGGAACATAGCTCTGAAGCGAGCAGTTTGACTTAACAGCGATAAAGCCTCTTTTTGTGCCGAGATGCTTTTTCTGTGCCTCGATGATTTTTGCGTGGTCGGGGTTAAGCTCGGGAACAATCATCGGAACATCGGGAGTGTGTCTGTTGGCGCTGTTGTTTGAAATAACGGGGCATTCGTGAAGTGCATATTCTTTTTCAAGCGCCTTAATCTCATCTTTTTTCATATCAACTGCGCAGAAAACAAAGTCAACCATTTCGGTGATTTTGTCAATGTCGGCGGCAGCATCCATAACAACAATGTTTTCCATTTTTGCGGGGATGGGTGTAGCCATGCACCATTTTGCGCCTACGGCTTCTTTATATGTTTTGCCTGCCGAACGCGAACTTGCGGCAAGTGCTACAACTTCAAACCAGGGATGATTCTCAAGCAGGGTTGCAAAACGCTGACCTACCATACCGGTTGCTCCGACAATACCCACTCTGTAATGCTTCATTTCAAATCCTTCTTTCAAACTTTTGTGTTGTATTTTTTTCGCTGATGCATTATAATTAAACAACAATAAAATCTATGCTGATTTTATACAACTTAATTATTTATATTATCATTATGTTTTCTCTGTGTCAAATATTATATTATACAAATATATTATTTTTCAGAATAATTTTTTGGTGGAATAAATAATGAAAAAAAGTGATTTCTTTTACAACCTGCCCGAAGAGCTGATTGCGCAGACTCCTGTTGAACCGAGAGATTCTTCCCGCCTGCTTGTTCTCGGCAAAAAAGACGGTTCAATCGAACATAGAATTTTTCGGGATATAACAGATTATTTTAAACCCGGCGACTGCCTGATTCTAAACAACACTAAAGTTTTGCCCGCAAGAATTTACGGCACAAGAACAGATACCGGTGCAACAGTTGAATTCCTTCTGCTTAAAAGAAAAAGCGAAACAGACTGGGAGGTTATTGCAGGTCCGGGCAAAAAAGCGCGTGAAGGTCATAAGTTCACGTTCGGAGACGGGCTGATGAATGCAGAGGTTCTTGAAGTTCTGCCTGACGGCAACCGTATAGTTCACTTTGAATGTGAAAAGAATTTTTACGAAACGCTTGATAAAATAGGCGAAATGCCTTTACCTCATTATATCACGCATAAACTCGACAATCCGGAAAGATATCAGACTGTATATGCTCAGATAAACGGCAGCGCCGCCGCTCCCACAGCCGGACTTCATTTTACTCCCGAGCTGCTTGATAAAATAAAAAAGATTGGAGTCAGGGTTTCTTTTGTTACTCTTCACGTCGGTCTCGGAACATTCCGCCCCGTTAAAGCGGAGAATATCGAAGACCATCACATGCACTCGGAACACTACTCATTGCCGGAAGAAACAGCAAATATTATCAATGAAACAAAAAAGAACGGCGGAACTGTTTTTGCCGTCGGAACCACCTGCACGAGAACTCTCGAATCTGTTGCAACAAAATACGGTGAAATCAGAGCGGATGAAGGGGATACCGACATTTTCATTTATCCCGGCTATGAGTTTAAGTGTGTTGATTCACTGATAACTAATTTTCACCTGCCCGAAAGCACTCTTATTATGCTTGTAAGTGCTTTTTGCGGGTATGACAACATAATGAATGCATATAAAATTGCCGTTGCCGAAAAATACCGCTTTTTTTCATTCGGCGATGCAATGTGCATAACAGACAGAATCTGATTTTCGGAGAAATATATGTTTAAAGTTTTATTAAAACAAGGCAATGCAAGGCGCTGTGAGTTTATTACCGTTCACGGCACAATTCAGACTCCGGCTTTCATGAATGTTGCTACAAGTGCGGCAATCAAAGGCGCACTCTCCGCTTTTGATTTAAAAGAAATCGGCTGTCAGGTTATGCTGAGCAATACTTATCATCTCCACGTCAGACCTGGTGATGATGTAATTTATGATATGGGCGGTCTGCATAAATTCTCTCGCTGGGACGGACCGATTCTTACCGACAGCGGCGGATTTCAGGTATTTTCACTTGCATCATTGAGAAAGATTAAAGAAGAAGGCGTTTCTTTTAACTCTCACGTTGACGGCAGACATATTTTTATGGGTCCTGAGGAGAGTATGCAGATTCAATCTCATCTCGGCTCAACTGTTGCAATGGCTTTTGATGAATGCGTTGAGAATCCCGCCAAATATGAATACGCAAAAGAAAGCTGCGGCAGAACGGAAAGATGGCTTGAGCGCTGTAAAACAGAGATGACAAGACTCAATTCACTCGATTCTGCCATTAACAAAAAACAACTGCTTTTCGGTATAAATCAAGGAGCAACATATGAAGATTTAAGAATTGCAAATATGAAAAAGATTGCCGAAATGAATCTTGACGGTTATGCTATCGGAGGTCTTGCTGTCGGAGAGCCGAAAGAGGTTATGTATAAAATAATATCGGCTGTTGAGCCGTATATGCCGGCGGAAAAACCGCGCTATCTTATGGGCGTCGGAACACCGGGTAATATTATTGAAGGCGTTTCGCGCGGCGTTGATTTGTTCGACTGCGTTATGCCCAGCCGCAATGCAAGGCACGGGCACCTCAACACAAGCAAGGGTATAATTAATCTTAACAATCAAAAATATGAACGTGACCCGTTGCCGATTGACCCCGAATGCGACTGTCCGACCTGTAAAAATTTTTCGCGCAGTTATATCCGCCACCTTTTTAAAAGCAAAGAAATGTTAGCTATGCGACTTTGCGTAATGCATAACCTTTATTTTTACAACAATCTTATGCTCAGAATACGTAATTCTCTTGAAGAGGGCAGTTTTGACAGGTTTTATAACGAAAATGTCGAACTGCTCGATAAAAGAATCTGAATTGAAATAAATTTTTCTTGCATATTCAGTTTATTTACTGTATAATCTTTTTCAGTAATTTTCGGAGGTTTATTTAATGAATATTTCAGCGTTAACAACCCTTCTTGCAAGTGCTAACGGCGCTTCACAGAGAAGCTCAATGTCAATGATTATCCTTATTGTTGCCATGTTCGGCGTTATGTATTTTGTTATGATAAGGCCGCAGAAGAAAAAGCAGCAGCAGGAACAGGAAATGCGCGACAGCATCCAGGTCGGCGATGAGATTACCACAATCGGCGGCATCATGGGCAGAGTAGTTACCGTAAAAGAAGATTCTCTTGTTATTGAGACCGGCGCAGACCGCAACAAGATGAAAATAACCCGCTGGGCTGTTTCAACAAACAACACTGCAGTTGAAAAGGCAGAAGCTGAAAAAGCTGCAGCAAAAGAAGCTGCAGAAGCGGAAAAGAACAAAAAGATTGAAGAAGCAGCAGAAGCCGGCAAGGCAAAAAGAAAAAAGACAAAAAAGAATAAAGACGATACTTTTGAAGACTGATTTGAAAAATTAAAAGCCGCCTGAGGGCGGCTTTTTTGTGTTTTAATTTATAATTCAATCGGGAAATTATTAAGGTCATTTCCCGCTACAAGCACATCAACAAGTTCATTTATCTGTCGGAGCGCCTTGTTCTTTTTGAGAATTCTTGAAGGAATTGACACAACCGATGTCAACAGTTTATAAAAATCGCTTTCACGGTCAAATCTGTTCTGCTGAGCATTGAAAATGTTAAGGAACACCATTCTGCCTATGTCCATTACTTTTTCATCACGGTAGGGGAGAGTCCATTTTTTGTCAATAACCCTGCCGAAAGTAAGCAAATTGAGGATTCGGTAAGCTTTCTTAACAGTCAGTCTGTCAACAAATTTTGCCGCCGGCTTCAGCAGAAAACGGAAACGGACAAGCTTATCCGCAGGGGCGTTAAGTGCTTTAATACGGTCAATAAACTCGTTTTTGTCACCGTAGGCAACGCCCTCAATAGTTTTGTTAATAAGATTCAAAGCGTGTTCTTTGAAGAACGCCTGCGCATCGGCAACGCCTTCAAATGAGTCGAGATAATCAAAATCAAGCGTTATTGTTTTTCGGTCGTCATTGACTGTTACGACTGCAATAGGTGCAGGATATCCGCAGATTGAACCAACATTGATTGAAGTTATGCTGTTGCCTGCAGGCGAAGTGAATTTTTTGACGTCTGTCATATGCGAATGACCTACAAAACTGTATTTAAGACCCATATCCGCAAGTCTTGAAGCAACTTTCTCTTCATCCTTGACGCTCATTCCGCCGCCGGAAATCATAGGGTGAATATGTTTAACCAGCAGGTGGTGTTCCATACTGATAACCATCATATCTTTTTCACGAGCGTCCTTCATCTGTTTTTCTATCCATTGAAAATGTTCTTCAGAAAAACCTGAACCGCCCATTCCCGACTGGTCATCATTAAAGCAGAGAAGTTTAAGCTTGTCGTTGAAATCAACGGCGTATGACGATGTGCCGAGATGAGTGAAGAATTCATCCGATGCCTGCTTCGGACCGAATTCATAATAGAAATCTCGCAATTTGTCTGCGGGCATCGTTTCAACATCGTGATAAACATTTTCTCCCTCATATCTTCTGGGATTGTTGTCGCTGCAGAAATCGTGTGTGGCTGTAATTACAAAAACAGGTTTGTGTTTTTGCAGCTCACGCAGTTTTTCACGAAATTCCTCGTGGCTGACTATTTCACCGTCATTTGAAAGGTCGCCGGCTATCAGAACCGCATCTGAGTCACTTTCTGCAATCTTTTTAAATGCAGCGTCAACAATTTCAGATGTTTCGGCAAGACATTTCTGGTCTGATTCGCTGCGTAGCGTATAAGCTCTGCCTTCATAACCAAGCTTTCTTGAATAATAATGTGGGTCGGCAATAACAGTCAGTTTAACTTTTTTCTCCGGCATGGTAATCTCTCCGTTTTAAGTGTATTTTTGTAATTCAAATCTGTTTATTGTGTCTCTTGCCAGTTCGGGGCGGTCTGTTATTAATGCGTCAACACCGAAATTCAGACATTTTTCCATATCTGTTTTTTTATTAACCGTCCAGGCACAGATCTTAAATCCGAAACTGTGCGCAAGGCTGACAACCTCTTTATTGAGAGTTTTGTGAAACGGGTGCATGGAATATGCACCTATCTCTTTAGCTATTTTAAAAGGCGGGTAAAGAATTGTATTATAAAAAGATTTGGGCCCGGGATATAAAAGCCCGGTTCTGCAATTGGATGCGATTTCTTTTGCGTGCAAAAGAAGTTTCACATCAAAACTTGAAATCAGGAGCCGGTCAAACAATCCGTGATTTTTAACAGAGTCAATCAACTGCTCCACAATTCCGGTTTCACCGTTTTTCGGGCTTTTTATTTCAATATTCATAACGCCGCTTGCGGTTTCTTTTTTGACAAGCTCAAGCAGGTCGTCAAGCGTTGAAATCCGCAGGTTTTTGAAACTGTCAGAAAAATATGAGCCAAAATCGAACGAACGCAAAAGGTCGAGCGAATAATCCGCAATTTTTCCGATTCCGTCCGATACATTGTTGATTTTATAGTCATGGCAAACGACAATCACATTGTCTTTAGTGCAGTGGATATCTGTCTCAAAGCTTGAAAAACCAAGGTCAAAAGCTTTCTGAAATGCAGGCAGAGTGTTTTGCGGAGCATAGGTGTTTGCTCCGCGGTGCGCCATTATCATACATTTTTTGCCTATAAGTTCGTTTGCCATTTTTTTCTCTCTTAATATTTTATTATTTAATTATATCATAGATAAAAGCACTTGTTAAGAGTTTTTTATTTCTTGATTAAAACACATACAAATGATATAATAAAAAGCAAGGAGGAGTGTTATATGATTTATCTGATAATTGCATTATTTGCGGTTCTTGTTATTCTTGCGGCGGCAGGTCTGGTTGCTTTTAAAATCGGTATTATTCCAAAAAGAGTTAAAAAACCGGAAACTGAACCGATTAAAATCGAACGAACAAAATGGCGAAAAGCAAACAATGATTACCTTTATTCGCTCAACCCTGAAGACCTGAGTATTAAAACACCCGACGGGCTTACTCTCAAAGCATGGTACGTTCCCGCCGAGCAGCCGACAAACAGGTTTGTTATCTGCGTTCACGGTTACAACTGCAACGGTCCCGACGAATGCAGCCATATTCTTAAATATTTCAGAAATGTCAAGGGCTACAATTATTTTCTTCCGGACCTTCGCGGTCACGGCAGAAGCGAAGGCAACAGAATCGGTTTCGGCTACCTTGACAGCAAGGATATTCTGCAGTGGATTGATTATCTTTTAAACAGATTCGGCAAAGATATTGAAATAATCCTTTACGGTATTTCCATGGGTGCCGCAACTGTAATGCTGGTAAATGAAAGCAATCCGCCCGAGCAGGTTAAGCTGGTTATTGAAGACTGCGGCTTCACAAACGCTTATGAAGAAATGGTTAACACCGTTAAAAACACATTGAAGTTCAACTGCCCGTTTCTTGTTTCTCTCGGTAACATCTGGTGCAGAATTCTTGCGGGCTATGACCTCAAAAAAGATTCTGACCCTGTCGGCAAAATGAAAAATGCCAAGAATCCCGTTTTGTTTATTCACGGTGATGCCGATACATTTGTTCCGACATATATGTGCCACAAGCTTTATGATGCCTGCCCGACGCCCAAAGATAAACTCATTATTCCGGGAGCCGTTCACGCTTTCAGCTACTATGACGGCAAAGCGGAATATGAAGCTAAAATTGACGAATTCACATCAAAATATCTTTGATTTCAAAAAGGCATCCGGTCAGTCGGATGCCTTTTAAAATTACTCGTAGTTCTTAACAAAACCGGCAATAATATCGCTGTTTGCTCCGTAACTTTGCAATGCAACTACACGTTTTTGCGAAGGCGCAATAATCAGCTTCTGGCCGCACATACCGCCTTTGAAAAATATCTTTTTTTCGTCATCATAATCAAGTGCATAACCGTTCTTTTTTGCAAGCTCAACCCATTTTTCCGAGACAATTCTGCTGCCTCTGTAAAGACCGCCGTCAAGGTAAACCATCCCCATTTTAACCATATCTTCGCTGCATATATAAAGTCCGGTAGCTCCCATAGGGTATCCCATCGGGCAGTGGCTCCACGCAGCTTCACGGAAGTTCATTTTCCAGAACAGTTCCTTCCATAGAAAATCATCAAGATGCATACCTGTTTTTTTGCTGACAATTCTTGAAAGAATATAATATGAACCGTCTGTATAAATCTCACCTTCTCCGGGGGTGTAGGCAAGCGGAACTGTGAAACAGTGTTTTAAAAAATCCTCGCCGAATTCACTGCAGTTTGTAACATCAATGTCAAGAAACTGTGCGGGAAAACCAAGGCGGTGGATAAGAGCCATTTCTACTGTCGATTTTTCCCATCTTGAGTCAATCGAAGCCGGCAGTTCCTCTCTGAATATGTCGCAGATTTTCTCTTCAAGCGAAACAAGCCCTCTGTCAAAAAGTATTCCGATTGCAGTCATAGTGAAAAATTTTGCAATGGAATATGTGTTCTGACAAGGGTTGGAAGGGTTGAACTCAACTGTTTCAATTTCTCCGCCGTTGTGAACTTCAGATATCCTGATTACGTTAAAGGGCTGTTTCTTGATGAATTCAGTAATATCATTTAAAAACTTGCTCATTTTTATACCTCATAATGACAATGCCCCCATTTGATTATGGGGGCGGTTTTATTAAAGTGATTTAAGTGTTTCCATTACATAATTGCCGAATTCTTCGCAGGTGCAGCCGTCGGGTCTGCCTGTAATGGAGATTTTTTTCTCGGTAATCATGCAGATGTCAAGCGCTTTTTCAAGCTTGTCCGCTTCTGCCTGCCTGCCGATGTGTGAAAGGAGCATAACAGCGGCACGGAGCATTGAGCAGGGGTCGGCGTATGCGCCTCTGCCTTCTTTTATCATTCTGGGTGCCGAACCGTGAATTGCCTCAAACATTGCATATTTTTTGCCTATGTTTGCGCTGCCGGCTGTGCCGACTCCGCCCTGGAATTCTGCGGCTTCATCGGTGATAATGTCGCCGTAGAGGTTCGGCAGAACGAACACTTTGAAGTCGTGACGGCGTTTTTCGTCAATGAGTTTTGCCGTTGTTATATCAATATACCATTCATCTGTTGTTATTTCGGGGTATTCTTTACCGATTTCTTTGCAGAGTTTAAGGAATTTGCCGTCGGTTGTTTTGATGACATTTGCCTTCTGGATAATCGATACTCTGTCTTTGCCGTTTCTTCTTGCATATTCATAGGCAAGTCTTGCAATTCTCTGCGAACCCTCTGTTGTGGTAACAACAAAATCGAGAGAAAGGTCGTCCGTTACATTGATGCCTTTTGAACCTACAGCGTAGGCGCCTTCGGTATTTTCACGGAAGAAGGTCCAGTCAATATTCTGTTCGGGAATCTTTACGGGGCGCACATTTGCAAACAGATCAAGCGCTTTGCGCATGGCAACGTTGGCGCTTTCAATATTGGGCCAGGGGTCGCCCGCCTGAGGGGTTGTTGTGGGACCTTTGAGAATAACCGGGCACTTTTTGAGTTCTTCAAGAACATCGTCTGGTATTGCCTTGTTGCAGGCAACACGGTTTTCAATGGTGAGACCGTCAATATATCTGAATTCAATTTTACCGTTTTTAACTTCATCGTCAAGAATGAATTTAAGCACTCTTGCGGCTTCTTTTGTAATGATGGGGCCGATGCCGTCGCCGCCGCAGATGCCGATTGTGAGTTTGTCAAGCTTGTCATAGTCAACAAAATCGCCCTGCTGTTTAATTGCCTCGCTGCGAGCATCCTGTTCGCGGATAAGTGCCTCGAATTTTTCAACGGCAGATTTTATCTGTTCCTGTGTCATTAATTGTTACCTCCGTTTGCTTTTGTGTAGTTCAGAAGACCGCCCGCAAGAATCATTGCACGCTGTCTGTCGGAATATTCATAATTAAGTTTATATTCCTCATTTTTGGTTTTGTTAATGAGCTTAACCGAGCCGCTGTCGGTAATTGCTTTGCGTATATCGGGCAGTTCAAGAACATCGCCCTGTTCTATTCTGTCATAATCTGCGGGGTCTGCAAATGTCATGGGCATAATGCCTGCGTTGACAAGGTTTGCACAGTGAATACGCGCAAACGATTTTGCAATAACCGCTTTGATTCCGAGATAAAGAGGAACAAGAGCGGCGTGTTCTCTTGACGAGCCCTGACCGTAATTTGTTCCGCCGATAATGAAACCTTTGCCTTCTTTTTTGCAGTTTTCGGCAAAGTTCTCATCGCACTGTCTGAAACAGAAATTTGAAAGGTATGGGATGTTTGAACGGTAAGGCAGTATTTTTGCGCCTGCCGGCATTATGTGGTCGGTTGTGATATTGTCGCCGACTTTGAGTATGGCTTTTGCCTCAATGCTATCGGGCAGAGGAACGCTCACGGGGAAGGGTTTGATATTCGGACCGTATTTTATTTCGACACCGGCCGCATCTTCTTTGCTTGCCGGTTTTTCAATAAGATTGTCATTGATAATAAATGAATCAGGCATCTTTATTTCCGGCATTTCGCCGAGTGTTCTCGGGTCGGTGAGACATCCCGCTATAGCGGATGCTGCCGCAGTTTCGGGGCTTACAAGATAAATCCCTGCGTCTGCTGTTCCGGAACGGCCTTCAAAATTACGGTTGAATGTTCGTAATGAAACGCCTTTGGACTGCGGTGACTGACCCATTCCTATGCAGGGACCGCAGGCGCATTCAAGTAATCTTGCACCGGCGCCGAGGATATCCGAAAGCGCTCCGCTGAGTGAGAGCATGTTGAGAACCTGCATTGAACCTGGACTTATTGTCAGACTGACATTAGGAGCAATCTTTTTGCCCTTGAGAATTGCCGCAACTTTAAGCATATCATAAAGTGATGAGTTTGTGCAGGAGCCGATACATACCTGACTGATTTCGATATTACCGATTTCTTCAACAGTTTTGACATTGTCGGGCATATGAGGCATTGCCGCAAGGGGAGTAAGCTCGCTGAGATTAATCTCGATTATTTCATCATATACGGCATCCGCATCGGATGAAAGCTCAACCCAGTCATTTTCTCTGCCCTGAGCCGCCATAAACTTCTTCGTTATTTCATCTGACGGGAAAATTGATGTTGTGGCACCGAGCTCGGCTCCCATATTGGTAATGGTTGCTCTTTCGGGAACAGAGAGCGTTTTTATGCCTTCGCCGCCGTATTCAATTATTTTGCCTACGCCGCCCTTGACAGACATTATTCTGAGAACTTCAAGGATAATATCTTTTGCGCTGACAAACGGCCTGAGGGCTCCGCTTAGTCTGACAAGTGTCATTTTCGGCATTGTTGTGAAATATTCGCCGCCGCCCATGGCAACTGCAACATCAAGACCGCCTGCGCCGATTGCTATCATTCCGAGACCGCCGCCGGTCGGGGTGTGACTGTCGGAACCTATCAGCGTTTTGCCCGGAATGCCGAAGCGTTCGAGATGAATCTGGTGGCAGATTCCGTTGCCGGGTTTGGAAAAAAGCAATCCTCTTTTTTTGGCACAGCTTTGTATAAAACGGTGGTCGTCAGCATTTTCAAAACCGGTCTGGAGAGTGTTGTGGTCAATATAAGCTACCGAGAGTTCTGTTTTGACCGAATCAATTCCCATTGCCTCAAACTCAAGATAAGCCATGGTGCCTGTTGCATCCTGGGTAAGAGTCTGATCAATGCGAAGTCCGATTTCCGTTCCCGGAATCATTTCGCCGCTGACAAGATGATTCTTAATGATTTTCTGAGCAATAGTAAGACCCATTTGTTTACCTCCAAAAATATATAACATATTTATTTTATATTTATGATTTTTCATTGTCAAGAAAAACGGTATATATTGCGAAAAATATTTTTTATAATACAAAATATTGTGCCGAAACTATTGAAATATAATGTTTTTAATGATATTATAATAATGTTTTATTATATTTTGAGAAACATACTGATTTTGATACATTTGATGATTTAGAATTAATCAATAATTGTTAAGGGGAACAAAAAAATGGCTAATAACACGAAAAATGCAGGCACATCCAAACAGCCTGCAAAGAAAAAAACGCCGACGGTGCCTGATATAGGCAAAAAGCCCGCTCCGGCAAAAAACTCAAAAATAACCAATACAAATAAGCAAAAACAATCTCAAAAAAACAATAATGAAAATGATTATTCAACCAAGAGACAGAGAATTGCAATAATATTTGCCGCTGTTTCCGCCGTGCTTTTTGCTGTTGCGCTTATTTCCGGCGAGAGCGCCTGGCTTGCAATGCATAACTTCAGCTTCCGTGTTTTCGGGATGTGTATGTATGTGATTCCCGTTGTTTTTCTGTATCTTGCATTTGTATATGCAAAAAACAAAAGTATCGGCTCTGCTGCACTGAATCTTTCGGGCGGCGGTCTGTTCGCCGTAATCGCCTGTATGCTTATCCATATCATTTCAAAACTCGGCGCTATTACCGATACAGGTGAAAAATATCTTTCATCTTTTCCTGTTTCCGAGCAGATTAAAGAGGTCTGGAACAGCGTTACACCCAACAAAACAGGCGGAGTTACCGGTGCCGCTCTCGGCGGCGGTATGGCTCATTTCCTCGGTCAGACCGGTTCAACAATTCTGCTTGTTATTTTACTGGTTGTTATTGTTATGTTCGTCAGCAATTTAACGCTCGGAGGAGTTTTTAAAACAATATCAAAACCGGTTAAAAAGGCCGGCGAAATCGCAAGTGAAAAAATAGAACAGAGAGCCGAAACAAGAGAGAGCAAAAAATTCAACCCTCCCGAAACAAATAAAAAAGCAGATAAAGAAAGTGCTGCTGATAAAAAACAAAAGGAAGAGAAAAAATCATCTTTTACCGATTCATATATTACTGACGAATCAACATTTAAAATCAGAGAGAAAAACGAAAAAACAAATGAATTCGGTGCTGATATTCCCGTTATGGGTATTCCCGCTGTCGCTGTTGCGACTCCCTCTGTTTCTCCCGTAAAAAAGAAAAAGAGTCAATTTGCAGCAGAAAAACCGGCTTCCGAAACGAAAGAACAACACCCTTCAACTAAATATATTTACCCACCGATTGACTGTCTTCAGGTTCGCTCAAACAGCGGAGCACTTGACAGCAGTGATGAGATGAATTATGTTGCACAAAAGCTGATTGACACACTCGACAGCTTCGGCGTCGGCGCTCAGATTGTAGGCATCTGCAGAGGCCCTTCCGTTACCAGATATGAGATTGAACCGGATGTAGGCATTAAAATCAGCAAGGTTACCAGACTTGCCGATGATATTGCATTAAGACTTGCTGCAACCGGTGTTCGTATTGCCGCCATACCAAACAAAACCGCAATCGGAATTGAAGTGCCCAACAGGTCCCGACAGACTGTAGGCATGCGTGAGTGTATTGATTCAGATGATTTCCGCCGTTCCAAAAACAAGCTCAATGTTGCCCTCGGCATGGATATTGCGGGCAATACCGTCTTCTGTGATATTTCTAAAATGCCGCATATGCTTATTGCAGGCACTACCGGTTCAGGTAAATCCGTTTGTCTGAACACAATGATTATCAGCATTTTGTATAATTCATCACCCGATGAAGTCAAAATGGTTATGATAGACCCGAAACAGGTCGAGTTCAAGATTTACAACGGTATTCCTCACCTTGAGGTTCCCGTTGTTTCAAATCCGCGAAAAGCGGCAGGCGCTCTCGGCTGGGCCGTAAAAGAAATGGAAAGCAGATATCAGAAGTTTTCCGAGAACAATGTTCGTGACATCAAAGGCTATAACGAACTTGCCGATAAAAAAGACGGCATGGTAAAAATGCATCAGGTTGTCATTTTTATTGATGAGCTTGCAGACCTTATGATGGTTGCCCCGACGGAGGTTGAAGATTCTATCTGCCGTCTTGCGCAGATGGCACGTGCCGCAGGTATGCACCTTGTTATTGCAACGCAGAGACCGTCAACCAATGTCATTACAGGCGTTATCAAGGCAAACATCCCTTCGAGAATTGCCCTTTCGGTTTCATCGGGCATTGATTCGAGAGTTATTCTGGACACTTCCGGTGCCGAAAAGCTTCTCGGCAACGGCGATATGCTCTTTATGCCTGTCGGTGAATCAAAGGCAAAAAGACTTCAGGGCTGTTTTATTTCCGATTCTGAGGTTGAATCTGTTGTTGAATTTATTAAACAGAATTCCCAGGCGGAATACAACGACGATGTAATTCAGCAGATTGACAGTATTGCAGCCGCAAGTGAAGCCGGCAAAAAGAAGGGTTCTTCCGTTACGCTTGAAACGGAAGACGACGGCAACGGACCGAGCGATGATGTTATTAAAGCTCTTGAAGCATTGATTAAAGCAGGCAAAGCGTCAACCACATTCTTACAGAATAAGCTCGGCTGGGGTTATCCCAAAGCCGCCCGTATAATGAACGAGCTTGAAGAATGCGGCTATATAGCGCCCAAAGAAGGCAATAAAGAACGCCGTGTTCTCATAACCTTACAGCAGTTGTATGAAATGAGCTCTTCAAATGAAGGCATCCACGCTCCAGTTGACTCGAGTATTTTAGAAGAAGAATTCGAAGAGATTGACGGTTTTGAATCTTCTGATGAACTTGATGCCGATGAAAATGATGATGAAGAAGAAGCTGTTTTTGAAGATTACGACAGTCTTCTCGGCTATGATGAAGAAGAGTCTTCATCAGATGAAAATCAGGATGAAATAGATTTTGATTTTATTCCTTTTGATGACAGTGAGGATTGATTATGCCCTTTCTTCCCGTTACAAAAGAAGAATGTGATGCACTCGGCTGGGATCAGCCTGATTTTGTCTATGTATGCGGAGACGCTTATGTAGATCATCCTTCGTTCGGCGCGGCGATAATCACAAGAGTTCTCGAAAATGCCGGTTATAAAATTGCTTTTCTTGCTCAACCTGACTGGCATTCAAAAAATGACTTTATGAAGTTCGGCAGACCGAAGCTCGGATTTTTTGTCAGCAGCGGAAATATTGACTCAATGGTTGCTCACTATACCGTTGCAAAGAAAAAACGCAGTGAAGATTTGTATTCCCCCGGCGGCAAAACAGGTTTTCGTCCCGACAGAGCGGTTACTGTTTATTGCAACCGCATTCGAGAAGCATTCGGTTCGGTGCCGATAATTATAGGCGGGCTTGAAGCATCTCTGAGAAGATTCGCTCATTATGATTACTGGGATGACAAAGTCCGTCGCTCTGTATTATTTGATTCAAGTGCCGATGTTATTTCATACGGTATGGGCGAGCGCTCGGTTGTTGAGCTTGCGGATGCTCTGTCAAAAGGTTTGTTTCGCGAATCGCTCGGCGATATACGCGGAATATGCTATGCGGTTGATGTCAGAGATACTCCGTTCGGTGCAAAGGAGTGCCCGTCGTTTGAAAATGTCAGCACAAACGCAAAAGAATATGCTTCAGCCTGCAGGATTCAGATGGATGAGCAGGATTTTTTCAGAGGCAAAACGGTTATTCAGCGACACGGAGGTAAAATGCTTGTGCAGAACCCTCCGGCACTGCCGCTTGAGCAGGATTCGCTGGATAAAGTTTATGCTCTGCCTTATATGAGAAATTATCATCCGATGTATGAAAAATACGGCGGAGTTCCCGCCATAAAAGAGGTTAAATTCTCCGTCACACATAACAGAGGTTGCTTCGGGGCGTGCAATTTCTGCTCAATTGCTTTTCACCAGGGCAGATTTATTATAACGCGAAGCAAGGAATCCGTAATTGAAGAAGTAAAACTGCTGACTGCTCAGCCCGATTTCAAGGGATATATTCATGATGTCGGCGGTCCTACTGCAAATTTCAGACATCCGTCTTGCGAAGGTCAGCAGGAGAGGGGACTTTGCAAAGGCAAAAAGTGTCTTGCGCCTGTTCCCTGTAAAAATTTAAATGCAGATGAGAGCGAATATCTGGACCTGCTGCGTTCTGTTCGCAGCATCCCGAAAGTCAAAAAAGTCTTTGTTCGTTCAGGCATCCGATTTGATTATGTTATGCAGGATAAATCTGATGATTTTATGCGTGAACTTGTTGCGTATCACGTCAGCGGTCAGCTTAAGGTAGCGCCTGAACATTGTTCAGATGCTGTTCTTGACAAGATGGGGAAGCCCCATATCGAACAATTCATTGCTTTTAAAAAGAAGTTTTTTGAATTAAGCAAAAAAGAGAAAAAAGAACAGTATCTTGTGCCGTATCTGATGTCCTCACACCCCGGCAGCACTTTGAAAAATGCTGTTGAACTCGCTCTTTTTCTTAAAAAAGAGAATCTGAGACCGGAACAGGTTCAGGATTTTTACCCTACACCGGGGACTGTTTCCACAGCGATGTATTATACAGGTCTTGACCCATATACTCTCGAAAAAGTCTATGTTTCCAAAGATCCTCACGAAAAGGCTCTTCAAAGAGCGCTTCTTCAATATTATAACCCCAAAAACCGTTCTCTGGTTGAAGAAGCATTACGAAAAGCGGGCAGACAGGATTTAATAGGCAATTCAGAAAAATGTCTTATTAAACCTTTGTTATCAAATAAAACCGCATTCAAATCAAACGCGAAAAACATAAAAAGCGGAAAGGGAAAGCAAAATGCAGTCAAAGCAAAAAGGAAAGGGTAAAAAAGCTTTAATATTTGCCGTTTGCTTTTTTCTTGTTTTATCCGCCGCAATTATCTTTAAAGTTTTCGGGCCCGATATTTCCGAAATTGATGAGTATGTTTCATCAGCTTATCTCAATGCCCAGTATTCACTGGGCTTAATTAATGATTACGGTCGTAATGATATTGCGGTGCATTATCTTTATGTCGGTCAGGGCGATTGCGAGCTGGTTGTTTGTGAAGGTCAGGCAATGCTTATTGATGCAGGTGAAAGCGGTAATGAAAAGAAGGTAATTGATTACATTCACAACTGCGGAATAACAACTCTTGCTTATGTTGTTGCAACACACCCTCACTCTGACCATATCGGTGCCATGCCTTATGTAATCGATTCATTTAACGTGAAAAATATTGTTATGACTGCATTGCCCGAAGAACTTGAACCGGATTATTATTGTTACAGCCAACTGCAATACTACATTTCAGAAAGTAAAATAAACGTAATAACCGCAAGAGCGGGTATTAAATTCCGGCTCGGCGGCGCTGATGTAACTGTTGTTGCTCCCGTAAATTACGGAAGCGACCTTAACAACAATTCGATTGTTCTCAGGGTGGATTATAAAGGCGGTTCATATATTTTTCAGGCAGATGCCGAATTTGAAGAAGAAGATTCCATACTTAATTCCGGAATTGATATTGATTGCGATGTTATTAAAATCGGTCATCACGGCAGCGATTCATCTTCGAATGAAAAGTATCTTAAAACCGTTTCACCTGAAATTGCCGTTATCAGTTGCGGTAAAGATAATGATTACGGTCACCCGCACGATAAAACAACGGCAAGAATTAAAAAATATACAAAAAATATCTACAGAACCGACTTGCTCTCTGATATAGTCGTCGCCTATGACGGCGAAAAGTATAAAGTATATTTTGACAAAGAAAGTTAAAGTCCTTTAAATTATCACTTGATTTATATTTATATATATATTATAATATATTGAATTATCATTTTGGAGTGAATTATTTGTCTCAACCGATTGAAAAAGCAACGGGAATTGTTCCCGGAAAAGATATTGAAAAACAGCGCGAATATTCAACTCTTGTCGCAGAACTGGTTTCAATGAGATATTCTGAGAAACCGAAAGCTTTTGTTCATACATACGGTTGCCAGGGTAATGTTGCTGACGGCGAACGTATTGAAGGAATGCTTGTTTCAATGGGTTATGAACTTATTTCCGATGTTGATCAGGCTGATCTCATTTTATTCAATACCTGTGCAATTCGCGAACACGCAGAAGACCGTCTATACGGTAATGTCGGCGCTTTAAAGGTTCTTAAAAAATCAAAACCCGGTCTTAAGATAGTCCTTTGCGGCTGTATGATGCAGCAGAAACATGCCGCCGAAAAAATCAAAAAAAGCTACCCGTTTGTTGATATTGTTTTCGGCACACACGCCTTATACAGATTTCCCGAAATGCTTTACATAAATCTTTCTTCCGGCAAAAAAGTTTTTGACATAACCGATGAGCCCGGTAAAATTGCAGAAGATTTACCGATTCACCGCGACAGCAAGTTCAAGGCGTGGCTCCCCATAATGTATGGATGCAATAATTTTTGCTCATACTGCGTTGTTCCATATGTCCGCGGAAGAGAAAGAAGCAGAGCTCCGCAGGTTATCATTGATGAAATGAAAGAGCTCGTAAAGCAGGGCTATAAAGATATTACACTTCTCGGTCAGAACGTTAATTCCTACGGCAAGGGCACCGATTATAATTTTTCAAGGTTGTTAAAAGAACTTAACAGCATTGAAGGCGATTTTCTTATCAGATTTATGACATCACATCCAAAGGACTGCACTTTTGAACTTCTTGATACAATGTCTCAATGCGATAAGGTTGCCGGGCACCTTCATCTTCCTTTTCAAAGCGGCAATAACAGAGTTCTCAAAGAGATGAATCGCGGCTATACACGTGAAAAATATCTTGAGCTTCTCGAATATGCCTACAAAGTTATGCCTGATTTGTCTGTTACCGCTGATGTTATAGTCGGATTCCCCGGCGAAACCTACGAGGAGTTTCTTGACACGGTCTCACTGGTCAGACAGGCAGGTTTTACTTCGATGTATACTTTTATCTATTCTTCAAGACCGGGCACAAAAGCGGCTGAAATGCCGGATCCCGTTTCGAGAGATGAAAAAGGCAAGTGGTTCAGCGAGCTTTTAAAAGTTCAGGAAGATGTCGCCGACAAAAGAACAAGCGCAATGGTCGGCAGGACATTTCGTGTTTTATGCGAAAGTGTAAATAAAAACGGATTGATCGAAGGCAGAACACAGGGCAATATAATAATTGAATTCCCGGCGGATGAAAACCTGATAGGTTCGTTTGCAAATGTAAAAGTTACGGAATCTTTAATCTGGATTCTCAAAGGTGAACTTCAATAATTTAAGGAGATAAATATGGATTTAGTAGCAAAAACAAGAGAACTCGGCGCTTTACTTCAGCAGGACGAGCGTTATCTGAAATTAATGGAAGCTCAGAAAGCAAATGAAGCAGATGCATCACTCAATGAATTGATTTCAAAAATTCAGCTTATCCAGATGTCGTTCCAGCACGAGGCGGCAAAGGAAGATAAAGATGAAGCCAAGCTTCAGGAATATGACAGAGAGTTCGGTCAGCTCTACGCACAGGTTATGGAAAATGAAAATATGAAAGCGTATGAAGCTGCAAGACAGGAAATTGACACACTTATGAATTATCTTACGGGTATTCTCGGTATGTGCCTTCAGGGCGCAGACCCTGCAACCTGTGAGCCTCCTCAGGGCGGATGCTCAGGTGACTGTTCAAGCTGCGGCGGCTGCAACTGATTACGATTTAATTATTATTTGAAAGGTTCGGATTCTTAAATGGCGGAACTTACACCGATGATGAAACAGTATGTTGAGATAAAAAAACAGTATCCCGACACAATTCTTATGTTTCGTCTTGGGGATTTTTATGAAATGTTTTTCGAGGATGCCGTTACCGCATCGAGAGAATTGGAACTTGTATTGACAGGCCGCGACTGCGGTCAGGAAGAAAGAGCGCCGATGTGCGGTGTTCCTTTTCACAGTGTTGACCCTTACATAGCCAAACTTGTTTCAAGGGGCTATAAAGTCGCAGTTTGTGAACAGCTTGAAGATCCTGCACTTGCCAAAGGTATTGTAAAACGTGACGTTACAAGGATTCTCACGCCTGGAACCGTTATTGAAAGCGCTATGCTCGACGAGAGCAAGAATAATTATCTTGCTTGCTTATGCACATCAAAACAGAATTGTGCAATATGTTTTGCCGATGTTTCGACAGGTCAGGTTCATCTTACCGATTTCCCGAGAAGAGATGTTGAAAAAAAGCTTATTAATGAATTGGGCAGATTTACACCCTCAGAGGTTTTGTTTGATTCAGCATCTTTAAAGCTCAAAAATGTTGTTTCTTTTATTTCAACAAGACTCAATGTTGTATATGACACTCTTCCTGATAATTGTTTTGAATACTCTGACTGTGAAAAAACTGTTATTAATCATTTCAGAACCTTATCTCTTGAAGAACTCGGGCTTTCCTCTTCAAAAGAATCTGTCTGTGCGCTAGGAGCCGCACTTGAATACCTTAAAAATGTTCAGAAGAATGACCTTCTGAATATCAGAGAAATTGATTATTACGGCACTGCAAATTTTATGCGTCTTGATGTTTCAACATTAAGGAACCTTGAAATCACCGAGACAATGCGTAACCGTGAAAAAAAGGGAACACTTCTCTGGGTTCTTGACAAAACAAAAACATCAATGGGCAAGAGAATGCTTCGCAACTGGCTGGAACAGCCGTTGATTAACATTCCGAAAATCTCAAAAAGGCATTGTTCTGTTGATGAATTGTTAAGTAATCCCGCTTTACGAAATGACATCCGTGATGAACTTTCCGGTTGTCAGGACATTGAGAGACTTATTACAAGAATAGTTTACGGCTCGGCAAATGCGCGTGAATTAAGGGCTCTTTATTCAACGGCAGTTCATCTTCCCGAAATAAAAAGACTTACATCCGGTCTTTCAAGCGGTATGCTTGTTGAAATCAATAATAACATTGACACACTTGATGATACCGCACGGCTGATTGATGCGGCTGTTGTTGAAGAACCGCCTTTTACAGTCCGTGAAGGCGGAATGATTAAATCCGGTTTTAACGAAGAGCTTGACTCTTTGAGAAATATCGTTTCAAACGGCAAAGAGTTTCTTGCTGACATTCAGCAGAGAGAGCAGGAAAAAACAGGAATCAAAAAACTGAAAATCGGTTATAACAAAGTTTTCGGTTACTATATTGAAATCTCCAACTCATTTAAAGAACTTGTTCCCGATACTTATATCAGAAAACAAACACTTGCAAATTGTGAAAGATATATCACTCAGGAATTAAAGGACCTTGAATCAAAAGTTCTCGGCGCACAAGAGAGAATTGCAAAGCTTGAGTATGAGATTTTTGATGAAGTCAGAAAAAAGACTGCCAAAAAACTTAGTGAAGTTCAGACAACCGCTAATGCTGTTTCCGCACTTGACGTTTTGTGCTCTTTTGCTCAATGCGCTTTTGAAAACAATTATGTTCGTCCGGACCTCAATGAAAAGGGCGTTCTTGATATCAGCGACGGCAGACACCCCGTCATTGAAAAAATGATTAAGGATCAGCCGTTTGTTCCCAACAATACTTACCTTGACTGCAACGAAAACAGATGCGCTATCATTACAGGACCCAATATGGCAGGCAAATCCACTTATATGAGGCAGGTTGCTTTAATCTGTCTGATGGCGCAGGCCGGTTCGTTTGTTCCTTCTTCAAGAGCGGATTTATGTATTGTTGACGGTATCTACACAAGAATCGGTGCTTCCGATGACCTTTCTGCAGGTCAATCCACTTTTATGGTGGAGATGAACGAAGTTGCATCAATACTCAAAAATGCAACGGCAAACAGTCTTATAATCTTTGATGAAATCGGCAGAGGAACATCAACCTTTGACGGAATGAGTATTGCAAGAGCAGTTCTCGAATATTCAGCCGATAAATCAAAAATCGGCGCCAAAACTTTGTTCGCGACTCATTACCATGAACTGACGGAACTTGAGAATCTTGTTGACGGTGTCAAAAATTATAATATTGCCGTAAAAAAACGCGGTGATGATATTACTTTTTTACGCAGAATTGTCAAAGGTCCTGCTGACGGAAGCTACGGAATAGAGGTTGCAAAACTTGCCGGAGTTCCTGTCAAGGTTGTTGAACGGGCAAAACTGATTCTTGAAGACCTTGAAAATAATGAATCTGTTCCGGTTCCTGTAATAAAAGAAGTCAAAGAAAAAGACGATGATATGCAGATTTCTTTTACCGCTTCCGAAAGTGATGCAATAATTGAAAAATTGAAAAAAATCGATGTCAATACTTTGACGCCTATTGAAGCTATGTCTTTGCTATACCAGCTTTCTGCCGATGCAGGCGCTGTCTGAACCGATAATTAATTGAAAGGAGTGATAAGGTGCCGAAAATCAATGTTTTACCTAAGTCTGTAGCAGAACTGATTGCCGCCGGCGAAGTAGTTGAACGTCCGGCATCCGTTATTAAAGAACTCCTTGAGAATTCAATAGATTCGGGCGCTTCATCCATTACCGCTGAAATAAAAAACGGCGGAATAACTTATATTCGTGTCAGTGACAACGGTTGTGGTATTGAACGTGAAGATATAAAAAAAGCTTTTCTGAGCCATGCAACAAGCAAGATTTCATCCGAAAATGATTTGAATTCAATTCTTACGCTCGGATTTCGGGGCGAGGCGCTTGCGAGCATTGCCGCCGTTTCCAAAGTGGAACTCATTACAAGACCTGCTTCCGAAGAGATTGGCTCACGCTATTGCATTGAAGCCGGTGAAGAGGTTTTGATTGATGACGCCGGCTGCCCTTTGGGAACAACTATTGTTGTGCGTGATTTGTTCTTCTGCACACCCGCAAGGATGAAATTCTTAAAAAAAGATGTTTCTGAAGGGAACTCTGTTTCGGGAGTTGTCGAAAAGATTGCTTTATCTCATCCCGGCATTTCATTCAGATTTATCCGCGACGGCAAGCAGACTCTATTAACCAGCGGTTCAAATGATATGCGCACTGTTGTCAGAGAGGTTTTCGGTAAAGAATTTGAAAAAAATCTTATTCCCGTTAAAGGTGAAGTTGACGGCATAAAAGTCAGCGGTCTGATTTCTGTTCCGCATGCATCCAGACCTAACAGGAATATGCAGTTCTTCTTTATTAACGGTAGATTTGTCAAAACCGGAACCGGCAGTGCTGCATTGAGTGAAGCATATAAGAATTCCGTAATGGTCGGTAAATTCCCCGCTTGTGTTTTAAATATTGAAATTAATCCTCTGACAGTTGATGTAAATGTTCACCCTGCAAAAACAGAAGTCAGGTTTTCAAACGAAAAGGCAGTATTCAGTGCGATATATTTTTCCTGTAAGAATGCTCTTTCCGATGATTCTACCAGAGTTGAGTTCAAGCAACCGCATATTGACTTTTATGCAGCACTTGAAAAAGCTCCCGAGCAGTTAAAGTTTAATAATCAAAGCAAAGCACCGGATTTCTGGCAGCATAAATCTGTTAATAAAAACAGCAATGATGATAAATCAAAAAAAGCTGTTATGCCCCAAGTGGAGGTTTATAATCCTCAAAAGCCTGCTTCCGCTCCTGTTTTCAGAACTACAGAGCCTGTCGGCTACTCTGCCCAAAACGATGACAGGTCAGGACTTATCCCCGAATCAATAAATACTGAAAAAAATATAACACCCGAACCCGATAAAGAAATAACAGTTTCTTCACAAAATAGTTCCGAAAAAGAAAATACTTTTTCCGAAGAAGATTTCAGACTTATCGGTGAAGCGTTTAAAACATATATCATTGCAGAATATGACAAAAAAATAATTGTTATTGATAAACATGCCGCACACGAGCGTATCATATATGAAAGATTAAAAAAAACAGATTCCGAAAGAACACCGCAGGTTTTGCTTGCTCCCGTTTCCGTATTATTGTCTGATGATGAGTATTCGGCAATTCTTTCAAATAACAGCCTGCTTACGCAGGCGGGATTTGATGTGACGGATTTCGGGCAGGGGACTGTTATTGTTAATGAGTGCCCGATGGAATTATTACCCGAAGACATTCCGGATGTTATCTGTGAGGTTGCCGGCAATCTTGCTGAAAATAAACAGAGCGCAGATTATGAAAAAATAGATGATATTTTTCATTCTGTTGCCTGCAGGAGCGCAATTAAAGCGGGTAATATCACATCACGTTATGAGATGGAAGTTTTTGCAAAGCAGGTGCTGTCAATGCCGGAAATAAAGTATTGCCCGCACGGCAGACCTGTTCTGATTGAAATAACACGCAGAGAGTTGGAAAAGAATTTTGGCAGAGTGTAAAAAAGTTCTTGCAGTTGTCGGACCGACGGCATCGGGCAAAACCGCTCTTGCTGTTGAATTGTGTAAAGAATTCAACGGAGAAGTAGTTTCCTGCGACTCAATGCAGATTTACAAAGAAATGCCGATTGCCACTGCAACGCCATCAACCGAAGAAATGCAGGGTATAACGCACCACCTTATAGGATTTGCTGACCCGTCCGAGAATTTCAATGTTGTTTGTTACTGTGAGCTTGCCCGCAAATGCATTGATGATATTATTTCAAGAGGTAAAGTCCCGGTTATTGCCGGCGGCACAGGTTTATACTTTGACTGGCTTGTCAATAATATTCAATATACCCCTGAAACAACTGATTCCGTTTACAGGCGTGAACTTGAACAAAGAGCTTTAACTCAAGGCGCACAGGTGCTTTTGGATGAACTGTCTGAAATCGACCCGGAAACAGCTTCTTCACTTCATATAAATAATGTCGGCAGAATTATCAGGGCTCTGGAGATTTATAAAAATACCGGTTTGACTATGAGCGAAAGTAAAAAACTTTCCCGTTCAAAAGGAACCGATATTCAACCTTTTATAATCGGTCTTGACAGCAGAAACAGAGATTATTTATATAATAGAATCAACACCCGTGTTGATAAAATGATTGATGACGGTCTTGTTGATGAAGCAAAGAATTATTTTGAAAAGTTCAGCGGAAAAACCTCAATTCAGGCAATCGGTTATAAAGAATTAAAACCATATCTTGACGGTGAAGCTGTTCTTTCGGAGTGCGTTGAAAAATTAAAGATATCAACCCGTCATTATGCAAAACGTCAGTTAACCTGGTTTCGTAAAAATGACAAGATTCATTTTGTTTTTATTGATGAATATGAAACCTTTGATTCAATGGTTAATCATATTATTAATCTGATTAAGGAGGCGAATATGTTTTGAATATGAATAACAAGCTTATTAAGGGCTTGTTGATAGCTGCTTCCTTTCTTGTTGTTTTCTTTTTTGTATTCAGATTGGTAAATATCATTTCAGAAGAGTATGAAACAGTTTCAGCTGAGGATTCATCGGTTTACGACACCTTAGATACTAAAGGTTATCTTGTCCGCGATGAAATTATGCTTTATAACTCGGGAGGCGGAACGGTTGTATCCACTGCAGCAAATGCTGACAAAGTCAACGCAAATTCACCTGTTGCAGTTACGTTTTCAAATTCAAATGCTGCAAATGCCTACACAAGACTGAGCTACCTTAAAGAAGTTCAGGAAAGCTACCGTCTTATTTCGGAGCAGACCGAATTTACCAATATTGATATGTCTGTTCTCGGCAATCAGATAGATTCCGATTACAAAAGTATAATATCTTCAGTTTATGAAGGCGATTATTCTTCAATCGGCGACACAAAGCTGAATCTTCTGGTTGATGTTTCACGCAGGCAGGTTTCTCTGGGCACGAAAATTGACTGCGAAAACAAAATCAACACCATTCAATCCGAAATCAGCTCACTTGAGACTCAGGCAGTTCAACAGAGTATAATCTCTGCAGGTTCAGCGGGCTATTACATAAGCAGCGCTGACGGTTACGAGTCTGTTATTCAGGTTTCAATGCTGGATGAACTTAAAGCTGCTGATTTAGAAAATGTAATCAATTCCAAACCTCAGGCGATTGCCGAAAGTTGCGTCGGCAAGGTTATGAACGGTTTTTATTGGTATCTCGCCGCTGTTGTTGATCTGAATGATTCCAATTCACTAAAAGAAGGCGATGTAATCAATATTATTATCGGAAATACCGAAACTGAAAAAATTAAAACGGAAGTCTTTAAAATCAATAAAGAGAATGAGAAAAAATCTGTTGTAATTCTTAAAAGCAACAGCATTTCGCCAGACATACTTACATCCCGCATTGTTAATGTCAAACTGATTTTAAATGAATTCAGCGGTCTTAAGGTCCCCAAAAAAGCAGTCCGTGTTATAGACGGTAATCAGTGCTGTTACGTTCGCATAGGCAATGTTACAAAACTTCGTTATCTGAATGTTATTTACAGTTGCAACGAGTATGTTATCGCTTCAGAGGACAGTAAAAAAGAGTTCCCCGGAACTCAACTCAAAAAGCACGATAATATAATTCTCAACGGAAGGGGGCTTGGCGGTAATGCCTGATGCAGATAATAAATTCAATGACATCCGGCAAAACCTTGCGGAAGTCAGAGAAAAGATAGCCGATGCCGCTTTAAAATCAGGGAGAAAACCCGAAGAAATCAAGTTGATGGCGGTTAGTAAGACCATTGAAAGCAAATACATCAATTTCGCCATTTCCGAAGGTATTGATTTAATCGGTGAAAACAAGGTTCAGGAGTTCCTTGCAAAAGAACCTGAGCTCAATCTTCAGAATTGCAAAGCTCATTTAATCGGTCATTTACAGTCAAATAAAGTCAGAAAGATTGTAGGCAAGGTTGATGTAATTCAATCCGTTGACAGCGTCTCACTTGCAACCGAAATTGCAAAGCGCTCCCGGGAAAACGGTATTGTCAGCAAGATTCTTCTTGAAGTCAATGTCGGTAATGAAGAAAGCAAATTCGGTTTTGATTTAAATGAGATTAATGAGCGTGTTTTTGAAATATCAGAAATAGACGATATTTCAATTCAGGGCCTTATGTGTGTTGCTCCGATTTGCGACGATGAAAAGGTTTTGAGGCATATTTTTTCAAATATGTATCGCTCATATCTTGACATCGCCTCAAAAAAAATAAATAATGTAAATATGAATGTTCTTTCCATGGGTATGTCGGGTGATTATTGCCAAGCTATTCTTGAAGGTGCAAACCTTGTCAGAGTCGGCTCTGCAATTTTCGGCTCCAGGAATTACAGATAATAACAGGAGGATTATATAATGGGTGCATTTGACAAATTCAAAAATGAAATCAGCAAATTTATCAACGTTTCAGATGCTGAATATGAGGATTACGATCCTGAAGAAGAATCATATGAAAAAGAAGAAACAAGAACACAGGTAAAAGAGCGTTATCCCGAACCCGATTATTCAAGCTCGGCTCCGCAGAAAAAAAGCAAAAAGCAGAATGTTGTTCCTCTTGACGGTGGCAGAACTCCCGCTGTAAGAACTCTCGGCGACTCTCAGGTAGTTGTCAAAAAGGTTGCCGGTGTGTCTGAAGTTGGCCCTGTTGCGGATATTCTCAAGCAGGGGCGTATTGTTGTTCTTAACCTTGAAGAATGCCCTACTGATGCTCTTCAGAGAGTTATTGACATCCTTTACGGTGTTACTTATGCAATTGACGGTTCGTTTAATTCCATAGCTGAAAAAGCATTTGTAATTACACCTTATAATGTTTCCGTTTCCAACGACGAATATTCTGAAATTGTCGATTCACAGGAATAATGACTTTGAACTAAGAAAGAGAGGCATAGAATATGCTTAAACCCGAACAGATTTCAAATGCTCAGTTCACACTGGTAGGCAAAGGCGCATACCGTGCTGAAGAAGTTGACGCTTTTCTCAAAAGTGCGGCTGAATCTTATGAACAGCTTACGGCACAGAATGCCGATCTTATGAAAAAAATGAGCATTCTTGCCCGCAAAATTGAAGAATACCGCGCCGAAGAAGATACAATCAAAACAACTCTTCTTACCGCCGAACGCACTGCCAAAGCAGTTCGTCAGGAAGCGGAAGATGAAAAGGTGGCTACTGTTGCTGCCGCAAAGGCAGAGGGCTCGGAGATTATTGAGGCGGCAAGGAAAAATGCAAAAGATTTTGTTGATAAAACAAAGCAGACTGTTCAGGCATATATAGAAAAAGCAAAACAGGACGGTCAGACCGCCATTTCCGCCGCAAATGAGTCTGCAGAGGCAATTATTGCCGATGCAAGAAAAAAAGCTGCTGAAATAATCGGCGACAGTGAAAAAAGACTTGCTTTTTATACTGCTCAGGCATCACGCCTTAAGGATGAAGTAGGCAAATATAAAACATCTGTAGGCGATGTTTGTGAAAAACAGTTATCTTTACTTGATGATATTGCCGAAGAACCTGACATTGAAAACCTTGAAATTGAAGTTACCGATAATTCACCGGCAGAAGAAATCACGGTTGATGATGTTACTGTTCCCGTAGTTTCATCTGATGAGCTTGAATCTCAGGTTGAAGCTGTTGCTGAGGATGTTGAGAATTTTGAACTTTCCGAAGATATAGTTGAAGCTGAAGAAACTGAAGAGGTTTCGGTTGATGACATAATCAACACTGAAGATGATGACACAGAAGAAGAAACGGTTGAAATATCCGCAGAAACTGAAGAAAGCATTGAAGCTGACGACGAGGATGAATTAACTGATTCTGCAGTTTCTGATGATGAAACAGTTTCAGATGAGACAGATTCCGATGAAGCCGAAGAGACTGAAGATACTGCGGCAGATGAAGAAGAAGATGATGAAGAGTTTACCGGCTTTAAAATCAATCTTGATGATATTGCCGATGACGACGATGACGATCAGCAATCCATTTTCAGCGGATTTTTTGACGATTAACACTATATGTTTCAACTGATATCACTGATTGTTATTGCTGTTCTTACGGCAGCAGATCAGTTTGTCAAATATATTGTGACTGATTACATAGAATCACACGGTCCAAAAGAGTTTCTGTTCGGTTTATTCCGTTTGACTTATGTTGAAAACACAGGCGCCGCTTTCAGTTCATTTTCAAACAGCACGGTGGTTTTGTCAGTTGTTACATCTGTAATAATTGTTGCCTGCATTATTTATCTGTTGTTAAAAAGGTCAAAGAGCATTTTCGTAAATATATCTTTGATTCTGATTATTTCCGGCGGAGCAGGCAATATGATTGACAGAATAACAAACGGTTTTGTCGTTGATTTTATTGAACCTCTGTTTATCAATTTTGCTGTTTTCAATGTTGCTGATTGCTTTATTACTGTCGGTGCTTTTATGCTTGCAGGATATGAGCTTTTTTCAGGTCTGAAAAAAAACGATAACAGTTCCGGCAAGGGCAGGGGTGATAATAATGGCTGATGACGGAATAGTAATCGGTATTGAAGAACCGGTCAGAATAGTTGTTTCAGCGGAAGATTCCGGTCAGAGAATTGACAAAATAATAGTTTCTTCCGTTCCGTCGCTTTCGAGGTCTTTTGTTCAATCGCTTTTGCAATCATCCTCGGTTTTTGTCAACGGTAAAGCGGTTGCCAAAAACTATAAACCGGCAGAAAATTCTGTTATTCAGTTTATTGTTCCCGCTCCCCGTGAATTAGAGGCAACGCCGCAGAATATCCCGCTTGATATCAGATATGAAGATGACGACCTTCTAGTTGTAAATAAACCGAGAGGTATGGTTGTTCATCCCGCTGCAGGCAATTATGACGGAACCCTCGTCAATGCATTGTTATATCATTGTTCCGGTGTTCTTTCAGGGATAAACGGAGTTATAAGACCCGGTATTGTTCATCGTATTGATAAAGATACAAGCGGTTTGCTTTTAGTTGCTAAAAATGATTTTGCTCACATATCGCTTGCCGAACAGATTAAAGAACATTCACTTGACCGTGAATACCGTGCGGTAATTCACGGCAGACTTAAAGAAACTCATGGGGTTATTGATGCACCGATAGGCAGAAGCACAAAAAACCGCAAAATGATGTGTGTTACAGACAGATATTCTCGCTCTGCCGTTACTCATTATGAGGTTCTTGATGAAACATCCGATTTTTCATACATTAAACTTAAACTTGAAACAGGCAGAACTCATCAGATAAGAGTTCATATGGCATATATCGGGCATCCCGTTGCGGGTGACCCTGTTTACGGCCCTTCAAATGGTGTATCAAGTTTAAACGGTCAATGTCTTCACGCCGGTCTTCTCGGTTTTACACACCCGTCAAGCGGAGAACGCATTGTTGTTAAATCGGAATTGCCTGATTATTTTACCGCCTTTTTAAAAAAATGCGGTCTGAATAATGTTGAAATTTAAACTTTAAACAGATTTGCGGTTTTCCGCTTAATTTAACAGGAGGTGCCTGCATAATGGATGCAGTTGTCAAAAAACAGTTAAAAATCAAAGCCTGTAACGCCAGAATCGGTATTATTGAAGGTGTTTACAATGCAAAGTCCGGTCATCCCGGCGGATCTCTTTCATGCGTTGATATTCTGACTTATCTGTATTTTCATCAGATGAATGTTGACCCCAAAAATCCGCAATGGGAAGACAGAGACAGATTTGTTCTCTCAAAAGGTCATTGTGCTCCTGCTCTTTATGCAGTTCTTGCGCTCAAGGGATTTTTCCCTGTTGAAGATCTTAAAACTCTCAGAAAGCCCGATTCTTATCTTCAGGGTCACCCCAGTATGAGATATACTCCCGGTGTCGATATGAGCACCGGTTCACTCGGACAGGGTATTTCAGTTGCCTGCGGTATGGCTCTCGGCGGAAAGCTTTCCGGTAAATCGTTCAGAGTTTATTCTATTCTCGGCGACGGTGAAATTCAGGAAGGTCAGGTCTGGGAAGCTGCAATGTATGCCGCTGCAAAAGGTCTTGACAATCTTTGTGCGGTTGTTGACCTTAACGGACTTCAGATTGACGGCAAAATTGCAGATGTAAACTCTCCTTACCCCGTTCCCGAAAAATTCAAGGCGTTTGGTTGGAATGTAATTGAAATCTGCGCTCACAGTTTTGATGAAATTGATGCCGCTTTCAAACAGGCGTCTGAATTCAAGGGTAAGCCCTCTGTCATAATTGCAAACAGTGTCAAAGGCAAAGGTGTTTCGTTTATGGAAAACGAGGTTTCGTGGCACGGAGCTGCTCCCAATACGGAACAGTATGAACAGGCAATGAGCGAACTCAAAGCTCAGCTTGCCGAGTTAGAAGCATAATTAATCGGGAAAGGAAGAATTACAATGGCTGATACAGTTAAAATGGCTACACGCGAAGCTTACGGCAAAGCACTCGTAGAGCTTGGCGAAAAAAATGATAAAGTTGTCGTTCTCGATGCCGACCTTGCGGCTGCAACAAAAACAGGTATGTTCAAAAAAGCTTTTCCCGACAGATTTATTGACACGGGAATTGCAGAAAGCAATATGATGTGTGTTGCGGCAGGTCTGTCAACAACCGGTCACATTGTTTTTGCGAGTTCTTTCGCAATGTTTGCGGCAGGCAGAGCATTTGAGCAGGTCCGTAATTCCATAGGTTATCCTCATCTTAATGTTAAAATCGGTGCTACACATGCAGGTATTTCCGTCGGCGAAGACGGCGCAAGCCACCAGTGCTGCGAAGACATTGCCCTTATGCGTTCAATTCCCGGCATGACAATAATCAACCCTGCCGATGACGTTGAATCAAGAGCTGCCGTTATGGCTGCCGCAGAAATGGACGGTCCTGTTTATCTCAGGTTCGGCAGACTTGCTGTTGAGAGATTCAATGACCCCGACAACTATGAGTTTAAAATCGGCAAAGCTGTCAAGCTTTGCGACGGAACAGATGTTACAATCTGTGCAACCGGTCTTATGGTTAAAGAAGCTCTTGCAGCAAAAGAAATTCTTGCTTCAGAAGGTATTTCCGCCTCTGTTCTCAATTTCCATACAATTAAACCCATTGATGAAGAAGCAATTGTTGAGGCTGCAAAATCAACAGGTGCTATTGTTACGGCTGAAGAGCATAACATTATCGGCGGTTTCGGTTCTGCTGTAACCGAGGTTGTCTGCAAGACTGTTCCGGTTCCCGTTATCAGAGTCGGTGTTGAAGACAAATTCGGCAAATCAGGTCCTGCAGTTGAAATGCTTCACATTTACGGTCTTGACGCCGCTAACATTGTTGCAAAAGCAAAAGCAGCAATCTCATTAAAAAAATAAAACTATTCTTTACACGGTGATATTATGGCATCAGAACAAATTCTCAGACGTGCCGTCTTCGGCGGATTTAAACGTGAAGATGTAATTGATTATATTGAAAAACTTCAGATTCAGTTATCCGAAGCTCAACAAACTGCCGGCAGCACTAAAAAAGAATCTGTGAAAAATACCGATGCCTGCGTCGTTCTTAAAAAAACCGTTAAAGAAAAAGATTCTGCCATAGATTCGCTTAAATCTGAGATTGAAAAATTAAATGGTGAAATTGACTGCAATCAGAATACAATTCATCTTCTCTCAGTTGAGATTTCATCAAAACAGAGCATTCTTGACAGTATAAAAAGTTCTTGTGAAGAATTTGAACAAAACAGAGAAGTAATTAATAAACTATTTAATTCTGACGCTGTTAAAGAATCTGATATCTATATAGATGCTTTGAATTCTTTAATTAATTGTTTTGAATCAGTTTTTTCTAATTTTGAAAAAGAACCTGAAGACGAAGATCAGTTTAAGTTTGATTATGACGGTCTTGAAAAGGTCGAAGAAGAGTATCTCAACAAAATGTTTATTACCGAGTAAAAAATATGGCTGAATATTATATTAATACCGATGATATTAAAGAATACAGTAACAAATTAAATGCAGGCGATTCCGTCTTTTTGTCTGGAGTTGTTTACACATCCAGAGACGCCGCTCATAAAAGAATTTTTGAAATACTTGAAAACGGCGGCGAACTTCCATTTGTAATCAATGGAGCAAGTATCTATTACGCCGGCCCTACTCCCACTCAACCGGGATGTGTAATCGGCAGCTGCGGTCCGACAACATCAGGCAGAATGGATAAATTTGCGCCGAAGCTTCTCGACCTCGGTCTTGTTTCAATGATTGGCAAAGGTCCGCGCAGCAAAGAAGTTTGCGAAGCTGTTGTCAGAAATAATGCTGTTTATTTCTGTGCTATAGGCGGTGCAGGGGCTCTTTGCTCGAAAAGTATAGTTTCTTGTGATGAAATTGCATTTTTTGATCTTGGATGCGAAAGTGTAAAAAAGCTTGTGCTTAAAGATTTTCCCGTTATTGTAGGCATTGATTCTCACGGGGGAAATCTGTTTTAAATAATGATTAGTCAAAAACGGAGCGTCGAATGACGCTCCGTTTTAAACTTTTGAATTTTTCTTGTTAATCAATTTATATCCAGCGCATATAAACGCTGTAATTATTATACCGGTTTCGGGATTAATCAACAGAATAACAGAAATTACTGCGATAAAAGTAATTATTCCGGTAACGCCTGAGGTAAAAGCAGTTTTTAAATATCTCCATACATTTTGCTGCCACATTCCTATAATCAGAATTACAGCAGCCGTAGGAACCGGAGTGCGTGCTATAAACCTGCTTAGAACAATCAGAATAATTGAGCTGTAAACAGAACCCGAAATTGCAGAAATGACTTTATTTGAAATGCTTTCTTGTTTTTTAACAGCAAGGCAGGGTGGAATGCTTCCGGTTAAAGATGAAACTAAAATAACCGTTCCTGAAAACAGAATATTCTTTTTATCTTTCGGCGTTTCATCAAGACTAAGTTTGTAAAGAAAAATAAACAGCATTGCTCCGCCGCATAAAACAGCACCCAATATATTGACTGAATTAAAAGAAATAAGCTCGGGAATGAATGCGTAACTGCCGACTTCTCTGATAGGCGTTATGATGCTTCCGGGAACAAGAATCATATTCAATGGTATTGTAATTACAAAACACCAGAAAGCGGCAGGGATTTTTTTGCTCAGATTTTTGAATTTTCGGCGGTAAACAATCATAATAACCAAAACAATTGTGCCGTAAAGAACGCCGCGCCAGTTACCGTGAAAACCCAGGGAACGGTAGGATTTCATCATCTCAATAACATTTCTTCCGGTTGCGTCGATTCCGAAGTAGTTTGTTGTCTGCATAACAGTCATATATAGTGTAAAGCCGAGCATAACGGCGGCAACTGAAGGAATGTAAACAGCAGACTTTAAATTGTCAATTTTAAGCATTGACACAATCACCAGCAAAACTGCGCAAATAAGAGTGCCTGCAAGAGAAGTAGACAAACCGTAAAATGATGAAATACTGTATAAGACGATAAAGATTGAATATGAGGGCATAAGCCCTGTAAACGGAAAAGCAAGACAGCAGAGAATTGCAGAGAAAAGACTTGCCTGCATTGAAAAAGTGGAGCAGACACACATTGAAACTGCAAGCGGCAAAATCTGCGTCATATTGAAAAATCCGTCTGATACAACGGAAAATGTCTTTTTGAAAACGTCTGACATATTTAACCTCAACAAATAAACTGTTGTATAGTTTACATTAATCTTGAAGAATATTCAAGCACAGATTAAATATTTTTAAATTCATTAATAATTAAGTATAGAAAATATAATATTAATATGTTATTATATTCATACTTTATTGACGGAGAATAAAATGAACAGCAAAAAAGCAAAAAAAATTGCAACCTGGATTATAGTTCCTCTGATGGCATTGATATTTGTGCTTGATATATTGACGGTAGTTCTTTTTAACAGTTACTGTAAAAAAGTTCCTGTTAAAAAAGAGAGTTTTGATTATTCAACAGGTGACGACAGGATTCATTTTCTCAACACTGCCAATTCAGATGCAATTCTGATTGAGAGCAACGGAATGTTTGCTCTTGTTGATTCGGGAGAAGGTAACTCCAATCCTCGCAGAAAAACCGAATATAAAGGGTATGAAAAAGAAACGGTTGATTATATTCTTAAAACATGTTCCGACAGTAACGGAATTGCTCACCTTTCATTTATACTCGGAACACATTGCCATTATGATCATATCGGCTCTTTTCACGCTGTAATTACCAGTGAAAAAATCAAAATAGATAAAGCGTATTTCAAGGGCTGCGATGAGGATTATTTCAGTAAATACGATTATAAATGGGGGCTTACTCAAACATATAATCAGATTATTGCCGACCTTGAGAACAGGAATATTCCTGTAATTCACAACCTGCCGGACAAACCTTTTAAATTCGGAGATTTTACTTTGCAGTTTTTTAATACGGTAAATAATCCCCAACTTAAAGGTAAAGGCGAAAACTCCGAGAGTGTCGGTGTAAAAGTTGTTAAAGGTAAAAAAACCGCTTTTCTTGCGGCGGATATCACAAGACCGAGCGGAGTTGAAGAGCTTGTTGCCGATAAGGTCGGTGATGTCGATTTGCTTAAAATCGGTCATCATGGTTATTACGGTTCATCGTCAATGAGTTTTCTGAAAACTCTGAGGCCGGAAATTGCCATTGTAACAAATCATCTCGGCAAAGTGTATCCGAATGTCAAATGGAATCTTATAATGGTTGCAAAATGCCCGTTCTTTGCAACTTATGACAATAACGGAATAATTGCAACATTTACAGATTCGGATAAAATTCTGCTGACAAATCAAATATATTGAAAGGATTATTTATATGAGCAAACAGAACAGAATGCCTGCAAAAGGCGATATTACAGCAACAATGAGAACCAATAAAGGAGATATAAAAATACTGCTTTTTCCCGAAGCATCGGCAAAAGCAGTTGAGAATTTTGTTACTCATTCAAAAAACGGTTATTATGACGGCGTAGTTTTTCATCGCGTTATCAATGATTTTATGATTCAGGGCGGCGACCCTACCGCAACCGGAAGAGGCGGAGAAAGCATCTGGGGAAGTCCTTTTGAAGATGAATTCAATGTTGATTACCATAACCTGCGCGGCGCTCTATCAATGGCAAATGCAGGACCGAATACAAATGGCAGCCAGTTTTTTATTGTTCAGGCAAAAACTGTTAATCCTGCTCTTTTATCTCAAATGCGGTTGTATCCCGACAGTTATCCTGAAGAGACAGTCAACGATTATGCTGAGCTCGGAGGCACTCCTCACCTTGATTTCAGGCACGCTGTTTTCGGTCAGGTATATGAAGGAATGGATGTTGTTGACACAATAGCAGGTGTTGAAACCGACAGCAGAGACAAACCGCTTGATGACGTTGTTATTCTCGGTGTTGATATTGAAGAATTATAAATGCCATCCGCTCGCTAACGGATGTCATAAACTTAATATTTGAAATGTATGTCGCTGTTTTTCAAAAGAGGAGCAGCGGCGTCTTTTTGTGAAACAACAGGGTTATCAACAGGCCATTCAACGCCTATGTCAGGGTCAGAGTAGCAAACGCTTCTGTCATTCTGAGGTGAGTAAAAAGAATTGGTTTTATAAAGCACTTCAACATCGTCTGTCAATGTTGCAAAACCGTGCAGAAAACCTCTGGGAATAAAAAACTGATTTTTATTTTCATCGCTGAGTTCAACACCGACCCATTTTAAATATGTAGGTGAACCTTCGCGTATGTCAACTGCTACGTCAAATATTTTGCCTCTGGTGCAGGTGAGGAGCTTTGCCTGTGCATCGGGGTTTATCTGGCAGTGCAAACCTCTCAATGTGCCCTTTTGAGAGGAGTAAGAACGGTTATCCTGAACAAATTCTGTGGTTATTCCGAGTTCTTCAAGAGTTCTTTTTGAATATGATTCATAAAACCAGCCGCGGTTGTCGCCGAAAACTTTCGGTTCAAGAATAAATAAACCTTCTATTCCCGTTTTTATGAGATTCATATTTCTTCGTCATCCTCTCTGCCCCAGTGAGGTCTCTCACCGGGTTTACTGCCGTAAAGAATTGTGCCGTTGGCAACTCTCTGAAGGTGTCTGCCGTATGATGATTTACCGTATTTTTCAGCGGATTCAATGAGTGATTTTTTGCTTATCCATCTGTTGTTATAGGCAATTTCTTCGGGAGCGGATATTTTTATACCCTGTAATCTTTCGACTGTGCCGATGAAATTAGAAGCTTCATAAAGCGCCTCAACAGTTCCGGTGTCAAGCCAGGCATAACCTCTGCCGAGAAGCTGAACGTCAAGCGTGCCTGCTTCAAGATACATCTGGTTTATGTCTGTTATTTCAAGCTCGCCGCGCTTGGAGGGCTTTAATGATTTGGCGTATTCAATAACTTTATTGTCATAAATATAAAGTCCGGTTACAGCATAATGTGATTTAGGGTGTTCGGGCTTTTCGACTATAGAAACAGGTATTCCTTTCGAGTTGAATTCAACTACGCCGAACGCCTGCGCATTCTCAACATTATAACCGAAAATTGTTGCTCCCTCAGGTCTTTTAACAGCCTGTCTGAGCATATGACCGAGACCGCTTCCGTAAAAGATGTTGTCGCCGAGAATCATTGAGACAGAATCATCGCCTATGAATTTTTCGCCGATAATAAATGCCTGTGCAAGACCGGCAGGAGACTCCTGAACGGCATAAGATAGCTTAAGACCGAACTGCTTGCCTGTTCCGAGCAATCTTTCAAACTTAGGTGTGTCGTCGGGTGTTGAAATAATCAGAATTTCTCTTATTCCGGCGAGCATAAGTGTTGAGAGCGGGTAATATATCATCGGTTTGTCATAAACCGGCAAAAGCTGTTTACTGGTAACCATCGTCAGCGGATAAAGTCTTGAACCGGTTCCGCCTGCAAGGATAATTCCCTTCATTATAAATACTCCTTAATACTGTAGTATTTTTTTATGATTTTATCACTTTATATAAAAAGTGTCAATAATTCCGGGTTTCACTTGATTGAGATGAAGAGACAAGGTCTGCAACCGATGGCTGCAGACCTTTGAAATTTATACTGTTTTTTCAACTCCAAGAGTTACGGCAATACCGTTTATATCCCAATCCTTGGTGTAAGAGCCGCCTTCGCCGCAGGTTATGTTTTCAGCAAGAACATCATGACTGATAGCTTTGCCGAATTTCTCAAATACAGATCCGATAACATTTCCTTCATTTTCTTTATAGAAAATGTTGATGTGGTCCATAACCTCAAATCCGGCTTCTTTACGCATAGTCTGAATCTTGGAAATAAGCTCGTTTACATAACCCTCTTCGATAAGCTCATCATTTAGTTTTATGTCAAGAACAACATTGACACCGTAATCTGAAACTGAGTATAAGCCCTCTTTCTGAACGGAATCAATAAGAAGATCGTATGCAGTGAGTTCAACGGGTTCTCCGTTTACTTCAAACTTAATCGCGCCATCTGCATCAAGCTGTGCTTTTGCTGACGTTCCGTCAACATTTGCGAGGTATTCTTTAATTCCGTTAAGAAGTTTTCCGTATTTGGGGCCGACAGTTTTAAGCTGCGGTTTAAATGCGTATGAAACAAAACCGGAAGCATCTGTTACAAACTCGACTTCTTTAACATTGAGTTCATCTCTGATTATCGATGTAAGTTCTTCGTCAAGTGATTTATCTGCCTGAACAAACATCTTTGAAAGGGGCTGTCTGTTTTTGATGTTTGCGCCGTTTCTTGCCGCTCTTCCGAGAACGACAATGTCCAATACTTCCTGCATTGATGCTTCGAGTGCTGAGTCAATTACTTTTTCATCAGCAACGGGATAATCGCAAAGATGAACGCTTTCGGGTGCGTTCTTATCAATGTTGCAAACAAGGTTGCGGTAAATCTCTTCCGCCATATAGGGAATCATAGGCGCAGAGAGCTTTGCAACAGTAACAAGGGCTGTGTAAAGAGTCATATAAGCGTTAATTTTATCCTGACTCATATCCTGTGCCCAGTAGCGTTCACGACCGCGGCGGACATACCAGTTGCTCATATCATCAACAAAGCTCTGAAGAGCTTTTGCAGCTTCGGGTATGCAGTAATTGTCAAGGTAACCGTCAACAGTGAGAATAAGTGAATTAAGCTTTGATACAAGCCACTTATCCATTACAGAAAGCTTGTCATATTCAAGTGTATATTTTGTAGCATCGAATTTGTCAATATTCGCATACAAAACAAAGAAAGCGTATGTGTTCCAGAGAGTTCCCATAAACTTTCTCTGACCTTCTACAACAGCTTTGTCATAAAAGCGGTTCGGGAGCCAGGGGGCGGAATTGGTGTAGAAATACCATCTTATTGAGTCTGCACCGAACTTTGAAAGAGCATCAAACGGATCAACGGCGTTGCCTTTCGATTTTGACATTTTCTGACCGTTCTCATCCTGAACAAGACCGAGAACTATGACGTTTTTGTAAGGTGCTTTATCAAAAAGAATTGTTGAAATTGCAAGAAGAGAATAGAACCATCCTCTTGTCTGGTCAACTGCTTCGGAAATAAACTCGGCAGGGAACTGCTTCTCAAATACTTCCTTGTTTTCAAATGGATAATGGTGCTGAGCGAACGGCATTGAACCTGAGTCAAACCAGCAGTCGATTACTTCCGGAACGCGTTTCATCTGCTTGCCGCATTCGGGGCATGTGATAGTAACTGCATCAATGTAAGGACGGTGCAGCTCAATGTCATCCGGGCAGTTGTCAGACATTGATTTGAGTTCTTCAATGGAACCTATTACGTGTCTGTGACCGCATTCACATTCCCAGATGTTAAGGGGAGTGCCCCAGTAGCGGTTACGGGAAAGACCCCAGTCCTGAACATTGTTAAGCCAGTCGCCGAAACGTCCTTTGCCTATGCTTTCGGGAATCCAGTTAATAGTGTTGTTGTTTTTGACAAGATTGTCACGGACTTCCGTCATTTTAATAAACCAGGACTCTCTGGCATAATAAATGAGAGGAGTGCTGCAACGCCAGCAATGCGGATATTCATGTTCCATTTTAGGCGCGCTGAAAAGGATTCCTCTTGAATCAAGCTCTTTGAGAACTTCAGGGTCGCAGTTGATAGCGCCTTTATCGATTTCAGCCTGTGTGGGCTTGCAACGCATACCGGCAAAAGGAGTTTCATCCTTCATGACACCGTGTTCGTCAACCATCTGAACAAAGGGAGCATCATATTTGCGACCTACTCTTGCGTCATCTTCACCGAATGCAGGAGCAATATGAACAATACCTGTGCCGTCTGACATAGTTACATAGTTGTCGCAGTAAATAAAGAATGCTTTTTTATGTTGTTTGTCAGCGACATCTTTTGCACATTGATAAAGAGGCTCATACTCTTTATACTCAAGGTCTTTGCCCGAGCAGGTCTCAATTATCTCATAAGCAGGAGTGCCTTCCTCACGCTCAATACCGCCCAGAACCGAGTCAAGAAGTGCTTTTGCAAGAATATATGTGAAACCGTCGGCAGCTTTGACTTTTGCATATATCTCATCGGGGTTTACACATAAACCTATGTTTGAGGCAAGAGTCCATGGCGTAGTTGTCCACGCAAGGAAATATGCATCTTCATCTTTTATTTTAAAACGCACTATTGCGGTGCGCTCTTTAAGAGTTTTATAACCCTGAGCAACTTCGTGTGATGAAAGCGGGGTGCCGCAACGCGGGCAGTAGGGAACGATTTTAAAACCTTTGTAGAGCAGGTTTTTCTTCCATATTTCTTTTAATGCCCACCATTCGCTCTCGATAAAGTCATTATGATAGGTAACATAGGGATTCTCCATATCCGCCCAGAAGCCGACTGTTTCGGAGAAATCTTCCCACATTCCTTTATATTTCCAGACACTCTCTTTACAAAGCTTAATAAAAGGTTCAAGGCCGTATTCTTCAATCTGATCCTTACCGTTGATTCCGAGCATTTTTTCAACCTCAAGCTCAACGGGAAGACCATGAGTGTCCCAGCCGGCTTTACGCGGAACCATATAGCCTTTCATCGTTCTGTAACGGGGAATCATATCTTTAATAACACGTGTAAGAACATGACCTATATGCGGTTTGCCGTTTGCTGTGGGCGGACCGTCATAAAAAGTATAGGTCGGGCATCCTTCACGTATTTTGATGCTTTTTTCAAAAATGTCGTTCTTTTTCCAGAAATCAAGAACTTCCTTTTCGTTTTTTACAAAGTCAAGACTTGTTGACACTTTGTCATACATCTAATTTTACCTCCGAAAATAAAATAACCCCGCCCATACAGGACGGAGAAAACTATCCGTTGACCACCTGATATGCATAGCTGATTTTATGCCTCCCCGCTAACGGTGGGACTCCGTCAAAGCCTACTTGTTCTCTTTCGGTTTGAAACTCGGGAGTGATATTCGTTCATTGCAGCAAATACCGGCATCGCACCGCCGCCGGCTCTCTTTGATTCACAGTGCAAAGACTACTGTCTCCGTCAAAGTTTTTGTGGTGTTTTTTAATTTCGATAAAGTATATCACAAGCACTATTTATTGTCAATAAATATGATATTGAAATTTATAATTATAAATATTATAATTCTTACGGTGATAAGTTTGTTGTGTAATATTTGCCCCAGAAAATGTAATATTGACAGAAATGTATTAACAGGTTACTGCTCTTCGGGTTCTCAAATTAAGATTTCAAGGGCGGCACCTCATTATTGGGAAGAACCTTGCATAAGCGGAACCAAAGGCAGCGGAACGGTGTTTTTTACAGGATGTTCGCTTAAATGTGTTTTTTGTCAGAACTATGAAATCAGCCATCTGAATAAAGGAATAAGTGTTTCTCAGACAGAACTTCTGAAAATATTTGAAAAGCTTGTTGAGTCGGGAGTTCATAATTTGAATCTTGTTACTCCTACGCACTACACTACGGAAATATGCAAAGCTTTGAAAGAATTCAGGTCACCGGTTCCCGTAGTGTGGAATTCATCCGGTTATGAAAGAACGGAAACTCTTAAAACACTTGAAGGTCTTGTAGATATTTATTTGCCCGATATTAAGTTTTATGACAGTAATATATCATTAAAGTATTGCGGTACGGATGACTATTTTGAGTATTGTTCTTCGGCTTTGAAAGAAATGTTCAGACAGGTCGGAACATTAAAAACAGATAAAAACGGTATAGCCCGGAAGGGCATGATAATCAGGCATCTTGTTTTACCTGGAAATGTTTCGCAATCATTTAGAATACTGGAGTATTTATCAGATAATTTTCCCGGAGATATTTCAATAAGCATAATGCGTCAATATATTCCATGCGGCGATGCTGTGAATATGCCGCCTATTGACAGAAAGCTCTCAGCTAAAGAATATAAACTGGTAAAACAAAAAGTATTGGAGCTTGGTTTTGAAAATATATATTTTCAGAGTTCCGAATCTGCAGAGAATAGTTATATTCCCGATTTTGATTATGAAGGTATTGACCTGTAATAATTTTATATGTTAAAATAAAAAAAATAAAAAAAAGGAGATTTTTTTATGGCAAAAGAAAAAGGCAAAGGCATAGTATCCGAGTTTAAAGAATTCGTTATGAGAGGTAACGTTCTTGACCTTGCTGTAGGCGTTATCATAGGCGGTGCATTTCAGGCAATAGTCAGCTCACTTGTTGATGATGTCATTATGCCGGTTATCAGTCTTGCAACAGGCGGCAAGGATTTCTCTGAATGGAAAATAATGCTCGGTGATACAGCATCTCTTAATTACGGCAACTTTATCAGTGCTATTATCAATTTCCTTATTATGGCAATTGTTATTTTCCTTATTGTTAAAAGCATCAACAAAGTTTCTGCTAAATTCAGCAAAAAGGAAGAGGAAGCTCCTGCTGCTCCCACTACCAAAGTCTGTCCGTATTGCAAGAGCGAAATTGCAATTGACGCCGTTAAATGCGCACACTGCGCTTCTGATCTTGACTGATGGCTAAACTGTCTTTTATAGGCACAGGTAATTTGGCTTCCGCCATGCTTAAAGGCGTGGTTGAGGCCAAATTGGTCTTGCCAGAGAATATTTTTATTTATGATGTTGATTCAAATAAAACGGATTCTTTAAGAAATATCTACGGAGTTAATGTTGCGAAAGATTGTAAATCTTGTGCTGAGTCAGCGGATATTACCGTTGTTGCCGTCAAGCCGAAAGATATTTCTCATGTGCTTGAACAGATAAAAGATTTCACAAATTCGGTTATTTCAACGGCTGCAGGTGTTGAGGTTTCATATCTTTCTGCCAATCTTAAACCGGAATGCTCGGTGTTCAGGATTATGCCGAACATCAATGCAGCTGTCGGTATGGCTATGACTGCATATTGCTTTAACTGTAATGCTACAGAAGAACAGATTACTTTTGTTTCCGCTTTTTGCTCAAGCTTCGGTGAGTGCATGCAACTCGATGAAAATCTTTTTTCGGTGTTTACTGCTCTTGCAGGTTCCGCTCCTGCCTTTGTTTATGAATTCATAAACGATCTGGCATTTGCCGGAGTCAAGAACGGTTTATCGCGTAATGACGCACTCAAAATAGCTGTTCAGACTGTTTCGGGAAGTGCTCAGGCGGTAAAAGAACTCGGCGTTCATCCCTGCGAGCTTACTGACAGAGTCTGCTCGCCAGCTGGCACCACCGCTGCCGGTGTTGCCGCCTTGCGAAAAAACGGTTTTGACAATGCCGTAATTAAAGCAATTGACAAAACCGTTGCAAGAGATATTGAAATGAAAAAATGACAGAAATTAAACTTTTAAGTTCATTGGTTAAAGTTTTTAAAGACAGCTCTCCCATTGAGAATGAAATCACAAGTATTTCTTTATTCAGAAATGAGAGGGCTTCTTTTCAGTTTGCTGTAAAAACCGATAATAAAACTGATGTTTCAATTTCAGTTGACGGCTTTTCGGGTTCAGTCAATATTTTCAGGGTGTATGACGTTCCAGTCAATCTTGCCTGCAATCCGAACGCGGACGACTATTATTTAAGAAAAGAACCGGGAGATTATCCCGATATTTTAAAACCTGTTAAAAACACTGAAATTCTTGAAGCGGATTTATGGTATTCCTTCTGGATTGAACTGTCTGCCGATAATATTTCGGCTGGTTGTTATGATGTTACTGTCAGGGCTGATTTTATGAACAATTCGGTTTTATCTAAAAAAATATCTGTTGAGATTATTGACGCACTGCTTCCTGACATTGATTTTGTTTACACAAACTGGTATCACTGTGACGGAATTTCACAATTCTATAATGTTCCTGTTTTCAGCGACAGTTTCTGGAATATCAACAAACACTTTATTAAAACAGCTGCACTGCATGGGATGAACTGTATTCTCACTCCGTTATTTACTCCACCTCTTGACACTGAGGTAGGAGGTGAACGGCTGACTGTTCAGCTTGTTGATGTCAAGATGCGCGGCGGTAAGTATATTTTCAATTTCACTAAATTGAAAAAGTGGATTGATATGTGCCGTGAATGCGGAATTGAATACTTTGAAATGTCTCATCTGTTTACTCAATGGGGTGCTCTTCACGCCCCGAAAATAATAGCAGAGGATAAAAAGGGCAGAGAAAAAAAGATTTTCGGCTGGCAAACAAGAACATCAAGCAAAAAGTATGATGATTTCATTATTCAACTGGGGAAAAAACTTGTTCCTTTTCTTGAAAAGGAAGGAATAAAAGAAAAGTGCTTTTTCCATGTTTCAGATGAACCGTCACAGGACCGACTTCCGATTTATAAACGAAGAGCAAATATAATTGAAAAAGCATTTCCCGGCTTTAAGACCATAGATGCTTTGTCAGATATTGAGTTTTATAAATCGGGCGCCGTAAAGCAACCGATTCCCGAAACCGGGCGAGCGGATAATTTCTGCGGTATTGTTCCGGATTTGTGGGTATATTATTGTTGCGGGCAGGGTAACAGATATCTGTCAAACCGGTTTATATCAATGCCGTCTCAACGCACCAGAGTTCTGGGTTTTCAGCTTTATAAATATAACGCAAAAGGGTTTCTGCAATGGGGTTATAATTTTTATAATTCCTGTCTTTCAAAAAAGCAGATTAATCCGTTTGAAATAACCGATGCAGACGGTCATTTTCCTTCAGGAGATGCTTTTATTGTTTATCCCGATGAAAACGGTGAGGCTTTGCCTTCTTTGCGATTAAAAGTTTTTTATGATGCTGTTCAGGACTTAAAGGCATTAAAACTGCTGGAGTCACTTATCGGCAGAGAAAAAACAGTAGAATTACTTGAAGACGGTCTCAGTTCCCCGATTACATTAACCGAATATCCTCACAGCGGCGAATGGCATCTTAATATTCGTGAAAAAATCAACAATGCAGTTAAAGAGAATATAAAAAGCAGTTCATAACTGCTTGTAAGGAGATTGTTATGTCTATTTCTTATAATTCAGAAAAAAAGATTTTCAAACTTGACACATCGGGTTCAACCTACGCTTTTCAGGTGTTTGATGAAAACTATCTTATTCATCTGTATTACGGTGCCAAAATACCTGACGACAACCTTGCTTCAATGTATTATCACGGCGGTTTTGCCTCGTTCAGTCCTTCAAATGAGAAGGTCGAAACAGAGGGCTTTTCTCCCGATATGTGCCCGATGGAGTATTCTTGTGAAGGGGCAGGGGATTTCAGGGTTTCTGCTCTTGCAATACTTAATTCTGACGGCAACAATGTTACCGACGTCAGATATACGGGTCATAAGATTTATAACGGAAAACCCGAAATAAAAGGCCTTCCTTCACTGTATCTCAATAGTGAGAGCGAAGCGCAGACTCTTGAAGTTTATACAATCGATTCAACTACCGGTGCAAAGGTAACTTTGATATATACCGTATTTGAAAATTATTCTGCTATTACAAGAAGCGTTATTGTTGAAAACACATCTGAAAAAACACTGGATATTGAACGTGTATACAGTTGCTGCGTTGAATTTCCGCAGATGAATTACAATATGATGCATCTTTACGGCAAATGGTATAAAGAGCGTTCACTGCAGGTAAGACATCTTGCTCACGGTATTCAGTCCATTGTCAGCAAACGCGGTTCATCAAGCCATTATCACAACCCGTTCGTTGCGCTTGCCGATGATAAAGCAACCGAAGATTTCGGTGAAGTTTACGGTTTTAATCTTGTTTACAGCAGTAACTTTTCTGCCGAAATTGAGGTTGACAGTTCAAATTCAACACGTCTGATTATGGGTATTAATCCTGAGAGCTTCGGCTGGCATCTTGAAAAAGATGAAAAGTTTTATTCCCCGGAAGTGGTAATGGTTTACAGCAACGAAGGCATCGGCGGTATGAGCAGGACTTTTCACGATTTATACAGGAACAATTTAATCCGCGGTTATTGGAAAAACAAAAAAAGACCTATCCTTATCAACAGCTGGGAAGCATGCTATTTTGATTTTGACGACGATAAAATAGTTTCATTTGCTGAAAGAGCAAAAGAAATGGGCATTGAAATGCTCGTAATGGATGACGGCTGGTTCGGTGAGAGAAACGATGACACATCATCTCTCGGCGACTGGTTTGTTAATGAGAAAAAACTAAAAGGCGGACTCGGAAGTCTTATTGACAGAGTCAGGGCTTTGGGTTTGAAGTTCGGTATTTGGTATGAGCCCGAAATGATTTCGCCCGAGAGCAAGCTTTATAAAGAACATCCCGACTGGTGTGTTCATGTTCCCAATCGCGACAAATCTATTGCAAGGCAGCAGTATGTTCTTGATATGTCAAGAAAAGATGTTCGTGATAATATTTTCGATCAGATTTACGGTCTGTTAAGCAAATATCCCGTTGATTATCTAAAATGGGATTTTAACAGAAATATTACCGAGGCGGGTTCTGCTCTGCTTCCGCCTGAAAGACAAAAAGAGTTTTTCCATCGTTTCATTCTCGGAACTTATGAGCTTATGGGCAGAATTACTGCTGCTTTCCCTGAGATGCTGCTTGAAAACTGCTCCGGCGGCGGCGGAAGATTTGACCCCGGCATGTTAAGCTTTTCACCACAGATCTGGTGTTCTGACAATACAGATCCCATCGAAAGACTTACAATTCAGTTCGGTTCATCAATGTGCTATCCCGATTTGTGTATGGGCGCTCATGTTTCCGCCTGCCAAAGAACAGGTATTGATACAAGAGCAAATGTTGCTTTATGGGGAACATTCGGTTATGAGCTTGACCCTAATAAAATGAGTGATGAAGACAAAGAAGCCGTTAAATCACAAATACATAATTATCATAAGTTTTATGATGTTATTCATAATGGTGATTTATATAGAATTATTTCTCCATTCGAAAACCATTACCGCGCTGTGTGGCAGTTTGTCAGCAAAGACAAAAACAAAGCACTTTTAACAAGCGTTGTGATGAGAAGACCTGAAACGCAAGCATTTTTTGTCAGATTAAAAGGACTTGATCCATTAAAGTATTATAAAGACGAAGATAACGGTGAGGTATACTCCGGAGCGTTACTGATGAATGCCGGTCTGAATCTTACCGACACCGATTGTTCTGACGGAAGCAGTTTTATTAAATATTTCACTGCACAATAATAATTAATGCGCATATCCGTTTTCGGATATGCGCATTTTAAAACATTATTTACAATCAGAATAATTAAAAAACTCAGTTTTTTCAACGAATTCAGCTTTTAATTTCTGAAGCAGGATGAAATGCGGTTGTGTTGTATGAACCTTCTGTGCTTCGGCATTTTTCCATCTTTCAATCAAAAGCAGGACTTCATCCGGTCTGTCTTCGGAAATGAAATAATCGTATTGTAGACAGCCGATTTCATCTCTGCACTGCTGAGCTATATTGTTAAAGTTTAATGCTTCAATAAAGCTCTGCATCATACCTTTTTTGACATAATAATAAACATTCAATCCTGTCATAATTATGATGCCTTTGCAGTTGTTTCTGTTGCTTTTTCAGAAGATTTTGATGTTGTCTCTTTGACGGTTTTATCTTCTTTCTTTTCTTCTTTCGCTTTGGTGGTGGGCGCAGCCGTGGTTCTTTCGCCTGACGCAAGAGTTCTGCCTTCTGCGTCAATTATAGGAGCCGCAATAAGATTACCGTTGCTGTCATAAATATCTTCTTCGTAATATTTAAGAGTTCCGTCTGCGTTATAATAATAGATGTGCTGTCTGACACCGGCATCATCATAATCATAGGCCTGAGCCGAAACAAGATTGTTCTCGGCGTCAAAATCTCTTACGGAAAGACTTTTACCATTTTCATCATAGGTAAAAAATCTGTATGTTTCAACATTTCCTTTATTGTCATAATTGACTATTGTGTCAATTTGGGCATCATTTTCTTCGTTGTAGTAGTTTACTGATTTGCTGCCGTCTGTTGCCTTGAATTCTTTTACTTCAACTTCTTCATTTAAAGTGGGAACTTCAACAGAAATGTTGCTGAAATCCTTTGAAACAATGGCTTTTTCTTTTTTGCCGCATCCGAAGAACATTGTCAGAGTTGCGATGCAAAGTAAAATAACAACTGCTTTTTTCATATTTATCCTCCTGAAAACGCTTGTTGAATTTACACAGATATTAACACATTAATATAAAAAAATCAATTCAATTTATTTTTTATTACACTTTATTTACAATTCAGTCAAAAACATCGGGTAATTTGTCAAGTTGGTTGCCTTGTGCATCATAAAGTTCTACCGGCTTATCAATACCGTTGCCGTCGTATGTGACAACTTCATAATATATAAGAGTGTAATCATAATTATAATAATAATAGCGGTAGTATCTTCCGAGTGAATCGTATTCATGCAAGCAGGCGTAGTCAAAAGTTTTTTCTGCCGAAAAAATATAATCACAGCTCACTCTGCCTTGTGAATCGAAAGTGGTTTTTGTATAACTGAACAGTTTACCGTCTTTATTGTAATTGACTTTTTCTGTGAAGCTTCTATCTTCGCTTTCATATATATCTGAAAACGAGCCGTCTTCATAATATTCGGTTTCATGACCCTTACTGTTATCAAGGTAAAGTTCAATAGAAGGCAGCGTTTTTTTATCTTCTGTATATTCGTTATTTGGTAATAAATTTAAAGTTGTAGGTTCGTAAGTATTAATTACAGTATCTGACGTTGACTCAGATGTTTTTTCACCTTTGACACATCCGGTTAAGAAAAGTAATAAACATAATGTTAATAATAATAAATATTTTTTTATCATTAATAAAATCTCCTGAAATTATTGACATTAATCAAAATGATATGTATAATTATGCATAATTTTGAATCGATATTTGGAGGAACAAAATGGATCATCTGTTAAAGCTTGCTGATTTATCAACGGAAGAAATAACTCAGCTTTTAAACCTTGCTGATCAGCTTAAATATGAAAAGAAAAACGGTATTGAGCATCACTATCTTAAAGGTAAAACGCTCGGAATGATTTTTCAGAAATCGTCAACAAGAACAAGAGTGTCATTCGAAGTCGGAATGTATGACCTTGGCGGCTCAGCGCTTTTCCTGAGTTCAAACGACCTTCAGATTGGCAGGGGAGAACCGGTTGAAGACACGGCAAGAGTTATGTCACGTTATCTTGACGGTATTATGATAAGAACATACAGTCAGGATGAAGTTGAAACTTTAGCAAAATACGGAACAATTCCCATCATAAACGGATTGACAGATTACTGCCACCCCTGCCAGGTTTTGGCAGATCTGATGACTATAAGAGAACATAAAAAGGTTATTGCCGGCAAAAAGTTCTGCTATATAGGCGACGGCAACAATATGGCAAATTCACTTATAGTCGGCGGAATTAAAATGGGTATGAGCGTTTCAATCGGCTGCCCTGAAAACTACCAACCCGATTCCGGAATAATGAAATGGGCAAAAGAGAACGGTGAATTTTTATGTACACCGGATATTCTTGAAGCTGCAAAGGATGCAGATGTTCTTTATACCGATGTTTGGGCTTCAATGGGTCAGGAAGGTGAAGCTGCCGTCAGGCGCAAGGCGTTCAGCGGTTATCAGATTAATGATTCCGTTATGGCTGTTGCAAAACCCGATGCAATGGTTATGCACTGTCTTCCCGCTCACAGAGAAGAAGAAATAACTTCAAAAGTTTTTGAAGAGCACGCAGGTGAAATATTTGACGAGGCGGAAAACAGACTTCACGCTCAGAAAGCTGTTCTTGTCAAGCTTCTTTCAGATAATAAATAATTTTTTCTGCAGGGATTGCATTTTGACAATCCCTGCATTTTTATATTATACAATCAATTATGAATATTGCGAAAAGTGTGTTTGCCCAGGCAAACCATGAGCGGGTGAATTCATAAGGATTATTACAGTCAAATCCTTCATGCATAAAACCGGTTCCCGCTGTAGTAGAACGTAATATTTCAAAAATCCGCTTTTGATCGTCTTTGTTGTCTGTTGTCAATGCTTCAATAATAAGAGAAATGTGCCAGATGTAGTTTTCAGGAGTATGAGGGCTGCCGATTCCTTTTGCACATGTTCCCTCAAAAAAGTAGGGATTGTTTTTGCTTAAAATATATTTTCTGGTGTTCAGATATATTTCATCGTCTTTATTGCAATATCCGAGATAAGGTAATGATAAAAGACTCGGAACATTTGCGTCATCCATCATCAATTTATTTCCGAGACCGTCAACCTCGTAAGCATATATTTTTCCGAATTCTTTATCATCAACTACAGCATATTTTTCTATTCCGTTTTTAATCTGTTCGCAGAGAGTAATAATGTCTTTTTTTAGAGGATTATTGATATTCTCTTTGTTAAGAATTGTATTAAGATCATTGAATACGGCTATAATAAACATATTTGCAGGAACAAGGAAAGGATATTCGCATCTGTCGTCACTCGGTCTGAATGCAGAACGGACCATTCCTGTATATTTATAATTGGCACCGTAACCGTTATTCAGAAGACTGTCTTTTTCATCGTCAGGCCTTCTGAAATAGTATGGAGATTTATCTTTATAATCCTGTTCAGTAATAAGTGTTTTTACAATAGTGTCTAATGTTTCAAAAAATAATGAATCAAAAACAGAAATATCTTTTGAATAATAATAGTATTTATTTAAAAGCCAAAGGGGATAAATCAGAGAATCAATTTCATATTTTCTTTCAAAAACAATCGGTTTTGTCGGAGTCTCATCTTTGTGACCCGTTCCGTCCGGTTTCTCGTTGAATGCGTTGGCGTAAGGATCGGTATTGATGTATTGAAACTGCCTTTTTAAAAGACTTCTGACAAGCTGTCTGCAATCACGGTCAACTCCGGCAAGTCTGACATAATGGCTTACCTGAACGCTGCTGTCCCGAAGCCACATTGCCTCAATGTCGCCGGTTATTATAAACACATTACCGTCATCGTCATATTTTACAGTAGTTTCAAGCGTATTGAGATAACATTTGCGAAAGTCATTTTTCAAATCTTCATTATCGAGTTTATCGCAAACGCTTTCTATATATTTTCGCATTTCCGGGAATTTATTATCCATAATTAATATCCTTTTACTTTATTTGAAAACACATTTTATATTGCTTTGCCCAGCGAAAAACAGATTGTCTGTTCCAGTGTCTCGGCATTGTGGTTGTTACGGCAACAACAGAAGCAATTCTTTTGCCTGTCATAAGAATTTTCTTTAAGAGAACTGTATCTTTGCAGACATTTTTTGCTTTATTAATCATATCGGTCGGAGAGAAGTTGATGAAAGAAACAAGACTTGTGCTGTCTGCGCCGATTGTTAAATCTTTACCGGTTAGTATTCCGTTTTCGAACATAAAATCAAGTTCTTCGGGTTTTAATTCTGCAAGAAGCAGTTTAACGCAGGCAAGCTGAGCAAGACCTGAGCCGAGGTTTTTATAATATTTAACCTGATAATCCCACAGTGTGTCTGCGCAGAAGCAGTTGTATTTGTCAGCAATAACAGTATCTGCAAGCATTCTTGATGCTCTGAGTGAATTTGCAATACCGGAACCGATTACCGGAACGGTCATAAATGCGCTGTCGCCGATTGCCGCATAACCGTCGCAAACCATAATTGCAAGCGGCTGACGAACCGGTATTTTGACATACTGACCGCCTCGCTTTAGCTCGGTGCCGAGAACAGGGTTTTCGCTTCTGAAAAGTGTTGCTATTTCGTTGACCTTCTCATCTGTCAGTTTTTCAAAAAGTCCGATGAGTAAATCTGAGTATTCTTCTTCCGCTGCAATCCAGCCGACGCCGGTATTTCCTCCGGGAAGAAGACAAACCTTGTATTTGTCTTTTACTTCTTCTTCGGTGCCTCTGTTGTAAAATGCTCGGAAAACATTGAACTGACTGAAATCACCGGGAATTTTTTCAATTCCGCAGACAGCCGGCAGTTTTGTTCTTACAGGTGAATCAATACCTGCGGCATCAATTATCAGATCGCCGTAAAAATTACCGAGTGACGTTTTTATGCCGACTACTCTGTTGCCTGCCATCAGCGGGCATTCTATTTTACATTCATAAACAAATTTAACACCGCAGTTAACTGCATGATTAATGAGATGAGCGTAAATATCTTTTCGCTCCATTTTTATTTCAAGCTGATCCGGCGATACATCCTGACGCAGACCGATTTTCATATTTGTTGAGTAAAAAGTCATATTTTCTTTATACTCATATTTTTCTTCATCGGGCATATCGATTCCGGCAATCTTTAAAGCACCGGGAGCAAAAATATCTGTCCAGTCATAGCCCAGTGTGCCTTCTTTTTCTTTTTCATATACAGTTACGTCATAGCCGTTTTGCGCAAGGATAGCAGCAACGGCAATACCTCCGTGGCCCGCTCCGGCAACAATTATTTTTGCTGACATATTCCACCTCCGAATTTTTCATAATTTTAACATAAATCATTGTTTTTATCAATATTATTTGATTAAAATGACGTTGACTGAAATGATTATTTTTATTATATTATCAATGTTAGAGAAAAAAAGGAGAAAAGCTATGAGAAGAACTAAAATTGTCTGCACTCTCGGACCCGCAAGCAACAGCGAAGAGGTTATATCCGAGCTTCTTAAAAATGGTCTTAATGTTGCCAGACTTAACTTTTCACACGGTTCATATTTTGACCACGCTAAAACCATAGATACTTTCCGCAAGGTCAGAGATGAATTAAAACTACCTGCCGCCGTAATGCTTGACACAAAAGGTCCGGAAATCAGAATCAAATCAATAAAAGGCGGTCAGACTGAGCTTGTTGCAGGCGAAAGAATAATCCTTTCTGCATCTGATTGTGAAGGGGATTCTTCAAAAGTTTCAATTACTTACCCCAAATTATGCGGTCAGCTTAAAAACGGAAATACCATTCTTATTGACGACGGTAAAATTATTCTGAATGTAATTGATTCTGATGAATCTGAGCTTGTTTGTGAAATCACAGAGGGCGGAATACTCAAAAGCAACAAGAGTATAAATATTCCGAATGTTCATATAGATATGCCCTTCATTAGTGAAAAAGACGAGCAGGATTTACTGTTCGGAATTGAGCATGACGTTGATTTTGTAGCTGCTTCATTTGTCCGTTCAAAAGATGATGTAATTGAAATGAGAAAATTCCTCGATTATCACGGCGGTCATTCAATTAAACTTATAGCTAAAATTGAAAATATTGAAGGCGTCAGAAATTTTGATGACATTCTGCAGTATTCTGACGGAATAATGGTTGCGCGCGGTGATATGGGTGTTGAAGTTGAATTTGAAAGACTTCCCGGCATACAAAAAAAGTTTATAAAAAAATGCTACCAGTCCGGCAAAATGGTAATTACGGCCACACAGATGCTTGAATCAATGATTACCAGTTATACACCAACACGTGCGGAAATATCAGATGTTGCCAATGCTGTATTTGACGGAACAAGTGCTGTAATGCTTTCAGGTGAAACCGCAGTCGGCGAACATCCGGCAAGAGTTGTTGAGGTTATGGCAAAAATTGTTGAGCAGGCGGAACAGGATGCTTTGAAAATGATGGCATATAACGGCATAAGATATGACGTTGACAAAAACGATGTCACCAACGCTATTTGTGATGCTGCCTGCACAACAGCCCGCGACCTTAAATGCAAAGCGATAATAGCTGTAACAACATCCGGAACAACAGCAAGAAGAGTTTCAAAATTCAGACCTCACGAACCTATTGTTGCTTCGACTCCCGAGGTTAAAACATATCATCAGCTGTCTTTATCCTGGGGCGTATTTCCCGTTCTTGCTCTCAATCAGGATGATGAAAACAAGCTCTTCCTTCACGCAATTGACTGTGCAAAACAGATTGACCTTGTCAATGAGGGCGACACCGTAGTTATAACGGCAGGCGTTCCTCTCAAAATGTCAGGAACAACAAATATTCTCAAAGTTGAAGTTGTAAGATAAGCTAAAATGAGCGCCATTCGGCGCTCATTTATTTTCAGAATATTTCGCAGATTGTTCAGTTGCGAGCTTGTCACATCTTTCGTTTTCGGGGTGTCCGGCATGTCCTTTAACCCAGATAATTTCATATTTATGCTCAGCCAGCAGATTAAGCAGTTCCTGCCATAACTCAACATTGAGAACAGGCGATTTGTCGGCTTTTTTCCATCCTTTTTTAATCCAGTTCCAGATCCATCCGTTATTGAATGCATCAGAAATATATTTGGAGTCAGTAAATATTATAATGTTGCATTTTTCTTTAAGCCGTTTCAGAGCGGATATTAATGCTGTAAGCTCCATACGGTTGTTGGTTGTCTGTTTTTCACCGCCGGAAATTTCAAGCTCATGTTCACCGTAACGCAGAATAGCGCCCCATCCGCCGGGACCGGGGTTTCCCGAACAAGCGCCGTCTGTAAAAATCTCTACTGTTTTTAAATCTTCCATAGTATCTCCGTTTTTCTTTAATAATAACATTTATTTGAAATTTTTCAATGATCTTTATTTATTTTCTAAATCTTGACTTATTTTATATTTTAAAGTAATATAAAATATCAAATAATATTTTAAATGAAAGGCGGTTGACCGTTTCAACCGATATTTTGTAATGGCAAAAATATCAAATACTCTTAATAACAATGAGCGTTTGAGTAAAAGAAGAGCAGATCAGAAGTCGAAGCAAAGCAATCTTAATTCAAAACAAAAAAATAATAATAAACACTCAAAATCTGCGTCTCAGAACAGACAGAAACTTTCAAACACTCAAAAAACCAAACAATCAAATATCAAATCAAAAAACAGCAAACAATCTTCTCAAAACAATAAGCAAACAAAATCATCTTCGCCCGTAAGGATTGCTTTTCTCGGCGGATTAAATGAAATCGGCAAAAATATGACGCTTTATGAATTTGAAGGCGATATGTTTATTGTTGATTGCGGTCTGTCTTTTCCCGAGCAGGAAATGTTCGGTGTTGACCTTGTAATTCCCGACTTTACTTATGTTCAGAGAAATGCCGACAAAATCAAAGGAATTGTAATTACTCACGGTCACGAAGACCACATCGGCGGACTTGCTTATCTTTTAAAAACAGCAAATATACCTGTTTACAGCACAAGACTTACCATTGGTCTTATTGAAGGCAAGCTACGTGAGCACGGCATTCTTGAAAAGGCAAAACTTAATATATGTGCACCGGGTGATGTAATCAAACTTGGCAAATTTGATATTGAGCTGCTTCATGTGAATCATTCTATTCCCGATTCACTTGCTCTTGCAATCAGATGCGGTGCGGGAACAATTATTCAGACCGGTGACTTTAAAATCGACACAACTCCCATTGACGGTGAAATGATTGACCTTGCACGATTCGCGCAGATTGGAAAAGAAGGCGTGCTCTGTATGCTCTCCGATTCAACAAACGCCGAAAGACCCGGCTACACCGAAAGTGAACGCAAAGTCGGCGAATCGTTTGAAACTCTTTTCAGAAAAGCCAATAACAGAAGAATAATTGTTGCTACATTCGCTTCAAATATTCACAGAGTTCAGCAGATTATCAATGTTGCCAAAGCCCTAAAAAGAAAAGTAGCTTTATTTGGCAGAAGTCTTGAAAACGTTGTTTCAATCGGTGCTGAACTCGGATACCTTGACATTCCCGACAATGTTCTTATCAACAGCGATTTAATCAATAAATATTCGCCTCAGGAGCTTGTCATTATTACTACGGGCAGCCAGGGAGAACCGATGTCTGCATTGTCTCGTATGGCATTTTCGGACCATCGTAAGGTGGAAATTTGCCCCAATGATTATGTAATTATATCTGCGACACCTATTCCCGGCAATGAAAAAACCGTCGGCAGAGTTGTTAACGAGCTTATGAAACTCGGCGCTGAAGTCGTTTATGAAAAAATGTATGACGTTCACGTGTCAGGTCACGCCTGCCAGGAGGAACTTAAACTTATGATGGGTATTGTAAACCCTAAGTATTTCATCCCCGTTCACGGTGAACAGAAGCATATGTTCAAACATGCACAGCTTGCTGAAAGTGTCGGTATTGATAAGAAAAACATTTTTATTGCCGACAATGGTGTAGTTGTTGAATTAACACAGAAGTCTATAAAACAGGCGGCTTCCGTTCCTGCCGACAGAGTTCTTGTTGACGGCAACGGCGTAGGCGACATAGGAAGCGGCGTTCTTAAAGACAGAAAAAGACTTGCCGAAGACGGAATTGTTGTTATCAGCGCTGCAATAGACAGCCAGTCCGGTGAATTGATAAACGGTCCCGAGGTTATTACCAAAGGATTTGTTTATGTCAAGGGCTCAGAAGAAATCCTCGAAGGCGCTGTAAAAGCAGCAGAGGATGCTATTTACTATTGCTGCGACAATGATATTTACGACTTAAATGCCGTAAAATCCAGAACAAGAGATGCTGTCTTCCGCTATGTTTCGGATAAAACCAAGAGAAATCCGATGGTTCTTCCCATGATACTGGAGGTTTAATCAATGAATACGTATTTACAGCGCAATAATCTGTTCTACGTTGCGGCTATTGCCGCAGCGTCGGTGTGCGCTGTAATCACTTCATTTTTTTCACCTTTGCTTTCTTTCGTTGAGGCGGCTCTTATTATTCTTTTTTCGTTGTGGGTAATAATCAGTGACAGATATTACAGAAGACATTCTCGAAAATATCTACTCAAGCTTTCAAAAAAACTTGATTTTTCCAAAGAGAAAGTTCTTAACAAATTGCCCTTTCCTGCAATAGTTTGCGCAAGTGACGGAACAATTAACTGGTGCAGCGAAAAATTCCTTAACAGAGTAATAGGTGACAAATCTGTTGTTGAAGGCAATATTGCCGCTTATATTAACGGTAAAGATTTGTTTGAAATAATCAATGCAGAAGAAACTGCCGTCTTTGTCAATAACCGCTCGTATTCTGTTTTTTCGTATTCATATGATTCAGACGGAATTACCAATTATGTTTTGTTTTATATTGATGTTTCTGATTTAAGAGAAATCGAAAAAAAATATAATTCAACAAAGCCCTGTGTAATATATATTGAAGCGGATAATGTCGGTGATACACGTCTTGATTTACGTGACAGTGAACGTGCGGAAATCCGAAGCATTGTTGAAGGCGAAATAGAAAAATGGACCGGCAATTACTCCTGCATAATGAAGCGTCTCAATGAGAGCAGATATATTATTATTGCCGAAAAATCAGATGTCGATAAAATGATTGAATCAAAATTCTCAGTTCTTGATTCAGTTAGAGATATCAGATATAAAGATATGCTTGTGCGTGCATCACTTTCAATCGGTGTTGCAAGCGGAGAAACATTTGTTGAATGTGAATCCCGGGCAAGAAAAGCGCTTGATATGTCAATAGGTCGCGGCGGTGACCAGGCAGCAGTCGCAAACAGTAATTCTTATGATTTTTACGGCGGAGTTTCAAAGAGTGTTGAGAAGCAGGGCAGGGTAGAAACAAGAATTATAGGTTCTGCATTTTCCGAGCTAATTGAAGGCAGTGACGATGTTATTGTTATGGGTCACAGGAATCCTGACCTCGATGCAATCGGCGCCGCACTCGGAGTTTGTGCCGCTTGTGAAGCCGTAGGTATTCCCGCTTTTATAGCTACAGATAAGAATAATACTCTATGCTCGACGCTTATTGAAAGAATTCTCAGCGATGAAAATCAGAGTGTATCCATTATTGACGAACAAACCGCACTGAATCTTCTTGATAAAAAGACATTACTTGTCATTGTTGACACTCATATAAAGAATTATGTTGAATTCCCCGAAGTTTATAACAAAGCCACATCTGTTTTTGTTATCGACCATCACAGAAAATCAGTCGGTTATATTGATAATGCAGTTGTATTTTATCATAATCCGGGTGCTTCTTCGGCATGTGAGATGGTAACTGAATTACTTCAATACACAGGGACTGAAATTAATATGTCTAAGCTTACCGCCGAGTCGCTTCTTGCCGGTATTATGCTTGATACAAAGAATTTCGTTCTCGGAACCGGAGTCCGGACATTTCAGGCAGCCGCTTTCCTGCGTAAAAACGGCGCTGATACTGTCAGCGTTCATAAAATGTTTGCCAATTCGCTTGACAGCTATATAATGAGAAACAACATTGTTTCAAATTCAAAACAATACAATAACTGCGCAATTTCAGTCGCTGACTTTGATTCACCTGACATCAGAGTTATTTGTTCTCAGGCAGCTGATGAAATGATGAATATTCAAGGTGTAAAAGCATCATTTGTTATTTATTCGCTGAATAAAAATATTTGCATTTCCGCCAGGTCGTATGGTGAGAGAAATGTTCAGATTATTATGGAAGAATTCGGCGGAGGCGGTCATCAGTCAATGGCGGCGGCGCAGATTCCTTCAGGTTCGTCCACAGTTAAAGACGTTTTAAAGAAATTAATTGAAACCATAGATGAAAAGTATAATTGATTAAGGAGAGTAATTATGAAAGTTGTTCTGCTTCAGGATGTTAAATCTCTCGGCAAAAAAGGTGAACTTGTAAATGTATCCGACGGATATGCACGTAACTTCCTTTTCCCGAGAAAGCTCGCCGGTGAAGCTAATTCCCAGGCGATGAGTGAACTTAAAAACAGAGAAAATGCAGAGAAACACCGCCTTGCGGTTGAACTTGAAAACTCAAAAAAATTCGCTGCTTCACTGGAAGGTAAAACAGTCAAAGTAACTGCAAAGGCAGGAGCAAACGGCAAGCTTTTCGGTTCCGTAACAACCAAAGATATTGCAGACGCAATCTCAAAACAGTTTTCTGTTAATGTTGACAGACATAAAATCAGCGCAGAGGACATTAAAAACTGCGGAACATACCCTGCCGAAATTAAATTTCCTCAGGGTATAAGCGCAAACATCTTTGTTCTTGTTACAGAATAATCTGAAGAGGTTTTTTATGGCAGACTCAACTTTTGTTTCATTGGATAATATTGAAATGCCCTACAGCCTTGAAGCTGAACAGGCTGTGCTGGGAAGTGTTTTATCCGATCCGTCATGTTTACCGAGTGTAACATCATACCTTAATTCGGATCATTTTTATATACCCGAGCACCGTGCTATTTTCACGGCTGTTCTCACTGCTGACAATACTGGAAGGGTTGACCCTCTTGCTGTTCTTGATATTCTTGTCAAAAACGGAACATTTGAAAGCAAAGCGGGTAAAGACTATCTCTTCCAGATAGCACAGATGGTTCCGTCAACGGCCAATATTGACACCTATGTAAAAATTGTCAGAGAAAAGTCATATATACGTTCTCTTATAACTCTTTCTCGTGATACCATTGAAGACGCCAGTTCTCAGAAAAAATCAGCTGATGAGATTCTTGATACCGCTGAGCAGAGAATCTATGATATCCGTCAGGGCAGAAATGTCAACGCACCTTCAAGGTTAAGCGACATTATGTTTAACGAGGTTTTTGAGAATCTCAAAAACATTACCGGTGAAGATAAAGATAAATATAAAGGATTTACAACCGGTTTTTCAGACCTCGACAATGTTATGACCGGCCTGAATAAATCAGACCTTATTCTTATAGGCGCAAGACCTGCCATGGGAAAAACAAGCTTTGCTTTGAATATTGCAAGAAACGTCTCTGCAATAGCAAAAAAGAGAGTCCTGTTCTTCTCCCTTGAAATGAGTAAGGAGCAGCTGGCTCAGCGTGTGCTTGCAACTGAGGCAAGAGTTTCAAGCTCAAAAATGCGTAACGGCTACATTACTGAAGATGAATGGCAAAGGCTGTTCACTGCAGCTGAAGTTCTGAACGGTTGCGAGTTATATTTTGATGATACGGCAAATATTACCGTAACAGAAATGAAAGCAAAAACGCGCAAATTAAAAGGCGTTGACTGCGTTATTATTGACTACCTCGGTCTTATTACTTCAAATAAAAGAACTGAAAACAGAACAACTGAAGTCAGTGATATTACACGTAATCTGAAAATGATGGCAAAGGAATTAAAAATTCCCGTTATTTGCTGCGCTCAGTTAAACCGCGGAACAGAAGGCAGGGGCAAAAGCCACAGACCTCAGCTTTCGGAGCTTCGCGAATCCGGCTCAATTGAGCAGGATGCCGATATTGTTTTAATGCTTTACCGTGAAGATTACTATCAGAATGAAAAGGATGACAATGAACCCGTAACCGAAGAAGAGGCAAAAGGACCTAAAACTGTTGAAGTCATAGTTGCCAAAAACAGGCACGGTGAAACGGGAACAGTTAAATTCAACTGGGATGCGGAACATACTTTGTTTATCGGAAAAGAGAGAATTCACAATGATATGTAAGGTTCGCAGAACCATTGAAAAATACTCAATGATTAAAAAAGGCGACAGTGTAGTAGTTGCCCTTTCCGGAGGCGCCGACTCAATGTGCCTTCTGCATATTCTTTGTTTGCTCAAAGATGAGATAGGTTTTACCGTTTCGGCTGCTCATGTTAATCATTGCATCAGAGGGGCTGAAGCTGAACGCGACAATGAATTTGTCAGAGATTACTGCGAAAAAAACAGCATAAGATTTGACTGTTGCAAAATTGATGTTCCCGCTGTTTCGGCAGAAACCGGCGAAGGGATAGAAGAATGCGGCAGAAGGTTAAGATACTCTTTTTTAAATAAAACCGCAGACGGAGGTCTGATTGCAACCGCTCATAATCTTAATGACAGAATTGAAACCTTTATTTTCAATTTCACAAGAGGGGCTGGCTTGAACGGACTTTGTTCAATTCCGCCTGTAAGAGATAATATTATCAGACCTTTGATTGATTGCTCTCGCGAGGAAATTGAAGAATATTGTTCTGTCAATTCAATTCCTTATGTTACCGACAGTTCAAATTCGGATGTAGCATATTCAAGAAACAGAATCAGGCACAATATTTTACCTCAGATGAAATCGATTAATTCTGCGTTTGAAAATTCCGCTCTAAGATGTTTTGATTCTATTAACATTGATAATGATTATTTATCTACAATTGCTTATGGTCTTGTAAAAAAATCATTTAAAAACGGTTTTTATGATATTGATTTTTTTAAAGAAGAACATCCTTCAATTAAAAACAGGGTTATTTCTGAAATTGTCAAAGAAAAAACCGGAATTACTCCGGACAGCAATACAATTAATAAAATCAGTGAATTGGTTTTCTCAGGGGGAGTCACTCAGATATCTTCCGGTTTAACGCTGAGAGTAAGAAATAATATACTGGACTTTCCTGTAATTACCGAAACTGAGAATTGGAAAACAGAGTGTATTCAGGGCGTAAATTCGCTTCCGGGTGCTGTTGTGGAAGTTGAATATATTAATAAAGATACAAATGTTTATTCACAAAATGATAAAACAAATTTGCTAATATATAATATTGACAGCGATAAATTGAACGGTAATGTGTATTTCAGAAATCGAATTGACGGTGACAGTTTTCGACCGGCTGGGCGCAACTGCACCAAAACTTTGAAAAAAGCTTTTAATGAAAAACATATTAAACCGGAAGAACGCAATAGCATTATCATTTGCTGCGATGATGAAGGAATAGTATTTGTTGAAGGTATCGGAACAGATGAAAGAGTGGCTGTTACGTCATCAACTCAAAGAATAACAAGATTTACTGTCAGGAGAAATTAATTATGCTTAATGATGCTGAAAAAATCCTTATCTCTGAAGATGAGTTACATAATATAGTTTCAAGACTCGGTTCGCAGATTACCTCAGATTATAAAGGCAAAAACCTTCTTTTGGTTAGTGTGTTAAAAGGCGCAGTTGTATTTATGACAGATCTTATGCGTGAAATTAAGATTCCGTGCAAAATTGATTTTATGGCAACGTCAAGTTATGTCGGAGCAAAATCTACCGGCGTTGTAAAGATTATAAAAGACCTTGATGAACCGATCGAAGGTATGGATGTTCTTATTGTGGAGGATATTCTGGATTCAGGCAGAACACTCAGCTACATTACATCTATCCTTCTCAAACGTAATCCTGCATCGCTTAAAATATGCACTCTTCTTGACAAACCCTCTGCAAGAGTTGTTGATACAGTTCAGCCGGATTATGTAGGTGCTGAGGTTGAAGATCAGTTTGTAATCGGCTACGGTCTTGATTATAATGAAAAATACAGGAATCTTCCTTGTATAGCAATTTTGAAAAAAGAAATATATCAAAACAACGGCAGTAAGGAGTGATTATTCTCTTGAACAATAATAATGAAAACCCCGGTAAAAAACCGGCAGTCAGCAAAATACTGTCAATTTTGCCTTATATTCTGATTCCGGTTCTGATTATATTCGGCATTTCTTTTTTTGCTGATTCAAAACAAACAGAAAAAAAGCAATACTATGAAATAGTTCAGCTTTTCAATGACGGCGAAATAACGGCTTACTCTCTTAATGTCAGTAACGGCGCATTGACTTACTACACAAAAACCGACGGAAAAAAAGCAAATACATACACCGTTCCCAGTGTCAGCGTATTTATTGATGACGTTCACAAATCGGTTATGGAGCATAACGCAAAAGCCAAAAATGAAAGTGAAGTAATAAAAGCCGACTATATTTCCGGCGCAGCAAACCAATGGCTGATAAGCATTCTTCCTACAGCCGCAATGGTTATTTTCCTTGCGATTCTTACATTTATAATGTTCCGCAGAATGAACAATACAATGAATATGGAGAATAACCGTGCAATCGGATTCGGCAAAGCAAAAGTCAAAATGGTAAAGGATGAAAAACGCAAAACCACATTTGAAGATGTTGCAGGTGCCGATGAAGAAAAAGAAGAATTACAGGAAATTGTCGAATATTTAAAAGCACCCGAAAAGTTTAATAAACTCGGCGCGCGAATTCCGAAAGGTGTTCTTCTTGTCGGCCCTCCCGGCACAGGCAAAACTTTAATTGCAAGGGCAGTCGCCGGCGAAGCTAACGTTCCTTTCTTCTCAATTTCTGGTTCGGATTTTGTTGAGATGTATGTCGGCGTCGGCGCATCCAGAGTCCGTGATTTGTTTGACCAGGCAAAAAAGAATTCACCTTCAATTATATTCATTGATGAAATAGATGCCGTCGGCAGGCACAGAGGCGCAGGAATGGGCGGCGGTCACGATGAAAGAGAACAAACGCTCAACCAGCTTCTTGTTGAAATGGACGGTTTCGGAGCAAATGAGGGTGTTATCATAATCGCTGCAACAAACCGACCGGATATACTCGACCCCGCTTTATTAAGACCGGGCAGGTTTGACAGACAGGTTACCGTCAATTATCCGGACACAAAAGGCAGAGAGGCAATTCTTCGTGTTCATGCCGCAAATAAACCTTTGGGTCCCGACGTTGAGCTTGACAAAGTTGCTCATTCCACTGTCGGTTTCACAGGTGCCGACCTTGAAAACCTTCTCAATGAAGCTGCTCTTCTTGCTGCAAGAAGAGGCAAAATGGCAGTAACTATGGCTGAAATTGATGAAGCGACAATCAAAGTTCTTGTCGGCACAGAAAAGAAATCGCACAGAATGAACGAGCATGAGAAAAAGCTTACATCTTACCATGAAGCAGGTCATGCTGTTGCAGGATTCTATCTTGAAAATGAAGACCCCGTTCAGCAGATATCCATTATTCCGAGAGGTATGGCAGGCGGCTATACTCTTCACAGACCGACTGAAGATAAAAGCTACCAGTCAAAGAAAGGAATGCTCGATTCTCTTGTAACACTTCTCGGCGGCCGTGTTGCGGAAGCATTGACAATGGGAGATGTATCGACAGGTGCTTCAAATGACATTGAACGCGCTACGGATTTAGCAAGAAAAATGGTTACAAGATACGGTATGAGCGAAAAACTCGGTCCCATAGCTTTCGGTCAGGGCAATGATGAAGTTTTCCTTGGCAAGGATTACGGTCATACCAGAAACTATTCCGAAAAGGTTGCAGCTGAAATTGATGCAGAAATTGAGCGTATAATCAATGAAGCTTATGACAGAACAAAATCAATTCTCAGTGAACACATCGATAAGCTGGAAGCTGTTGCCGCAAGGCTGTTTGATAAAGAGAAAATCGAGGGGGATGAATTCCTCAGAATAATGAACGGCGAACCCGAACCTGATACTATATCACAGGTGCAGGAAGAAACAGTTCCGGAAGTTGAATTTAGCGACACGGTTTCTGAGTCTGATACCGATTAATTCCTTTATTAAATCAGAGAGTCATTTTAAAGGTGACTCTCTCTTTTTTTATTGATTTAATATAATGCTTATGATAAAATTATTCAGGTGATAAATTATGAAAATAGGTGTCTTTACCGACTCGCACTACTGCACATTGAAATTTGATGATGACAGAAATCCGGAACTTACAGCCGGCAAAATTAAGTCAATGCTGGATGATTTTAAAAACAATGGCATTGACAGAATATTCTGCCTGGGCGATTTACTTCATTTTGAAACTGATGCTAAGCAAAATCTGAATAATCTTGAGTATATAGCGGATTTAATTAATTCATATAATATTCCGTTCACGCTTATTCCCGGCAACCATGACTGCGAAATATTCACAAAAGAAGAATATGCAAAAATATCGGGCTTTGATATTGCGCCTTTCTGTTATGAAACCGAGAAATCAAAACTGATTTTAATTGACGCCTGCTGTGATGATGACGGGACTCCTCATCTTCCGCCTGAAAACGACTGGACGAATTCTTATGTTCCGCTTTCTCAGATTGAATGGTTAAAAAAAGAATTATCTTCCACGTCGAAAAATTGTTATGTTTTTACGCATCAATGCCTCGATTACAGTGTTGAGTGTCACCATATTATCAGAAATGCAGTTGTTATAAATTCAATCATTTATGATGCAGGCAACGTTAAACACGTTTACAGCGGTCATTATCACCCGGGTAAAGAAAGCGTTATCAATTCAATAGATTATACTACTTTGAAAGCGATGGTTCTCGGAGAGGATAATTCTTATATTATAATTGAAATATAATTTATATTGCTTTATTGACATTTATTTTTAAAATATTTATACTTAAAATATATTTTTACAGGAAGTATAAAAATGTTTGATGTTATAATTATCGGAGCAGGTCCGGCGGGTTTGTCGGCGGCAATTTATGCAAGCAGGGCAGGGCTTGACTGCCTTATTCTTGAATCAACAATGTATGGCGGGCAGATTACTTCCACTCCTGAAGTTGAAAATTATCCTTCTGTTAAAAAAATTGCAGGCTGGGAGCTTGCTGACAACCTCTATCAGCAGGCAATTTCATTCGGAGCTGAATTCAATTTTGAAGAAGTAAAATCTATCATTGATGACGGACAATTAAAAACCGTTATTACTGCTGAAAACGCTTATGTAACAAAAACCGTTATTATTGCAAACGGCGCTAAAAGAAAACATCTCGGAATTGATGGCGAAGATGATTTATCAGGTAAAGGCATATCGTATTGCGCTTACTGTGACGGTTCGTTTTTTAAAGACAGAACAGTTTGTGTCTGCGGAGGCGGCAATACTGCACTTGAAGATGCTTTATATCTTTCAAATATCTGTAAGAATGTCTATCTGATTCACCGGAGGAATGAATACAGGGCACAGAAACATCTTATTGATTCTGTGAACAGAACCGAAAATATAAAACCGATTTTATCATATATTCCATTAAAAATTTCAGGTGAAAAATCTGTCGAATCAATCACTTTAAAACATGTTGAAACAAACGAAGAATTAACAATTGAAACGGATGCAGTTTTTGTCTGCATAGGTCTTTTACCAGAAAATAAGATTTTTTCAGAAGTTGTTGAGCTTGATGAAAACGGCTACATAATTGCAGATGAAACCTGTAAAACCTCGTGTGACGGCATATTTGCCGCAGGAGACACCAGAACTAAAGAATTAAGGCAGATTGTAACTGCGGCGTCCGACGGGGCGGTTGCAGCTACAGCGGCTTTATCTTATATAAATCAAATGGAGGATTGAGTAAAAGATGAAAGAAAGCAGCACCAGATACGCCCAGGAAGCATTCGAAATCGTCAAACACGCGGCTGAAAAAATAGGTTCAAGACTGCCCGGTTCCGATAACGAAAGAAAGTTTGCCGATTATATGGGGCAAAAACTCAAAGACATCGGAATTGAACCTAAAAAAGAAGAGTTTGCAGTTTCCCCCAGAGCATCAATCGGCGGAATACCTTATGCAGGTTGGGCAGGTATTATTCTCTGCATCGGCTCTTATTTTGCAAAATCCATTCCATATCTCTGGTTTGCGCTTGCAGGTCTTGGCATAGTTGTTATTGCCTGGCTTATTCTCAGCGTTTTTCTTTACAAACCCTGGTTTGATATGTTCTTCAAGCAGGAAATATCACAGAATGTTTACGGAGAACTTGTTCCCGAAGACGGTAATTATGATTATACCATTGTTCTTTCCGGTCATACAGATACAAGCTGGAACTGGAAGCATTCCGAACACGCATATAAATATAAAGATAAACCGATTCTCGGCATTCTTGCTACATATTCTAAAGTCGGTTTCGGAGCTGTATGCTTCTTCATTATGGCTTTCTATTGCATATTCCAGGCAGTTTATTATTCTGCTCTCTGGGTTTTCCGCGCAGAGTGGGCTGCTGTTTGCCAGTATGGCGCACAATACGGTGTAACAAACACCTTTACCAATGTTTATAATGTTCTTGAAATAATCTTCCTTTTCCTACCCGTTATTTGCTGCATCGGTTGTTTCTTTGTAATTATGTGGGCCGATCCCGATCCCCGAAACGCATCAAGAGGAGCTATGGATAACGCTTCCGGTATTGCCTTGGGTTATGAAGTTATTAAATATTTCAAAGAGAATCCTGAGAAAATGCCTGCCAACTGCCGTATAATTGACTTAAACTGCGGTTCTGAAGAAGCAGGTCTCAGAGGTTCCATGGCGTTTGTAAATGAACATAAAGGCGAACCAATTCTTGATAATGTATGGAATATCAACATAGATTCCGTTGCTGATAAAGACTATTTTGAAGTTGTTATTAAAGATGACTGGCAGTTTACAAGATTTGACGCCGACCTTGAAAAAATGTTCAAAGAAACTTTTAACGAACTTGGAATCGAGAGCAAAACCGGCGGCTGTATTCATAACCCTGTCGGCGGATGCGACAGCACACCTATGACCAAAGCAGGCATCAAATCAGTTACTTTTGCCGCGCAGAATCCCGTTCTTACATACTATTACCACACATGGCGCGATGTTCCCGAGCGTTTTGATATGGAAACAGTCGGAGACGGATTTGATGTTATTCTCGGTGTTATTGAAAAAATAAGCGCCTTCCAGCAGGAAAAAGGATTCAACGGTCCTCAGAAAAAGTAATTTCATTTAAGAAAGGGTTTAAAAATGGGGTATAAAACCGATATAGAAATAGCACAGGAATGCGAAATGCGTCCTATTACCGAGATTGCAAAAACAGCAAATGTTGATGAAAAATACGTTGAGCAATACGGTAAATATAAAGCAAAAATCGATCCTTCATTAATTAATGAAACAAATCGTGAAAACGGCAAACTGATTCTTGTTACTGCAATAACTCCTACGCCTGCGGGCGAAGGCAAAACAACAACAACAATCGGTCTTGCGGACGGTCTTAAACGATTAGGCAAAAATGTTACTGTTGCTTTACGTGAGCCGTCACTTGGTCCTGTTTTCGGCGTCAAAGGCGGTGCCGCAGGCGGCGGCTACGCTCAGGTAGTTCCCATGGAAGATATCAATCTTCATTTTACCGGTGACTTTCACGCAATAGGCGCAGCTAACAATCTTCTTGCAGCAATGCTTGACAATCACATTCAGCAGGGTAATTCACTCAATATTGATGTTCGTAAAATCACATGGAAGCGCTGTGTTGATATGAATGACCGACAGCTCAGAAATGTTGTTGACGGTCTTGGCGGAAAAGCAAACGGTGTTCCGCGCGAAGACGGTTTTGATATTACCGTTGCAAGCGAAATTATGGCTGTATTCTGCCTTTCTTCATCAATAACAGATTTAAAAGAAAGACTTTCAAAAATCATTGTTGCATACACTTATGATGATAAGCCTGTTACTGCCGGAGATTTAAAAGCAGTCGGCGCAATGACAGCTCTTCTTAAAGACGCATTAAAGCCAAACCTTGTTCAGACTCTCGAAGGCACACCCGCATTTGTTCACGGCGGACCGTTTGCTAATATTGCGCACGGATGTAACTCCGTTATGGCAACAAAACTTGCTTTGAAAATGGGCGATTATACTGTTACCGAAGCGGGATTCGGTGCAGACCTCGGAGCTGAAAAGTTCCTTGACATCAAATGCCGAATGGCAGGCCTTGTTCCCGATGCTGTTGTTGTTGTTGCAACAGTCAGAGCCCTTAAAATGCACGGCGGTCTTGCTAAAACACAGCTTGCAGATGAAAATATTGATGCTCTCGAAAAAGGTATTCCCAACCTTCTGCGACACGTTTCAAACATCAAAAATGTTTATAAACTTCCCTGTGTTGTTGCAGTTAACCGCTTCCCGACAGATACAGACAATGAAATAGATTTCATTATTTCAAAGTGCCGCGAGCTCGGTGTAAATACAGTTCTTTCTACTGTCTGGGCTGAGGGCGGCAAAGGTGGCGAAGATCTTGCACGTGAGGTTATACGCCTTTGTGATGAAGAACAGGGTGACTTCACCTTCTCTTATGAACTCGACTGTTCAATTGAAGAAAAAATCAAAGCTGTAGTCACTAAAGTTTACGGCGGAAGCGGAATTTCCGTTCTTCCCAACGCAAAAAAACAGATTGAACAGCTAACCGCACTTGGCTTTGACAAACTCCCTGTTTGTATTGCAAAAACTCAGTATAGTTTTTCAGATGATCCATCTAAACTAGGTGCACCCGAAAACTTTAATGTAACCGTTAAAAATGTTAAAGTTTCTGCCGGTGCCGGATTTATTGTAGTTCTTACCGGTGATATTCTCACAATGCCCGGTCTTCCGAAGAAACCGGCGGCAGAAAATATTGATGTAGATGAAAACGGTAAGATTTCAGGATTATTCTGATCTTATAATATAAAATAACCACCACTGAATCAAAACGATTCAATGGTGGTATTTTTTATTAAACAATCATTTGAAAAGTGTAATCAGAATAATCTGAAGATATCAGAAAATCCTTTTCCGCCGAGAATGTTGAACAGCAGTCCGCTGAGCATCTTAAGGAATGAGGCAAGTCCGGCATTTAAGCTGTCAGATATTTTATCAGAAACACTCGGTTCAGTTGAAACACCATTTATTTTCTTAAGAATTCTATCAAGTCTTGCATCAGCACTTTTGAACTCATTTGTATCGCAGACTGTATCGTTATACGCTGCCTGTGCTCCCTTTAACGCTTCTTCAAGTTCCTTCGCATCAGCTTGTGAGAGCTTTGACGTATCAATCTGCTTTGCTGCGGCAATATTGTTTGCAATACCTCTTGAAAACCTTCCTTCGTTAAACTGAGGATATTTGTCGGGGTAAGAATCAATGCTTAAAAACTCATTATCGGTAAGAAGCGAAACAGCCAGTTTCAGAATAATATCATTTTGCGCTGTTTTTTCGTGGTTTTGGTTATGGAAATAGAATGTGCTGTCAGGCAAAAGTCCCGTGCCGGCATCAACAAGCTTATACTTGTCAATATATTTCTCGCCTTTTGCGGGAACATAATCATCGGGGAGGGGAACGTCAACTGCGACACTGGTAGCACCCATTGATGTTGATGAAAGCTGAATAATACCGTCAGCGTTCATACTCTTCCATGAGTCACAAATTGGATAAAGAATTGAGTTATAGTCAACAATATTGTAAACCTTTGCTCCGTATTCATCTATCTGTCGCTGAATATTGGCAAATGAATTAACCTGTGCTTCGTGGAAACGGTCTGCCTGTTTACGCAAAACAGCATCTTCAGGTCCGGATAAATATTTATCAGCAGCTCCCTTATAATTTGCCTGCGGCAAGAGAGCCCAGAGGCAGGTGCTGTTGCCGATATAGTCCTCAATCAATGTGTCAACTGCTTTGTCAAGAATACTGTTGACAACTTTGTTAGGTAAAATTCTGAGAACTATATTAATAAGACTTCCTGTCCATGATGTTTCATCGCCGTCGAGCAGCTGCGGGAATATTTCACTGTAAAGGGCCTCGTCATCATCAATAAAGCCCTTTTCATAGATTTCGCCGAGAAGAACAGTTCCGTCAAGAGCAGGAACGATATATATTATTTTATCAACAACTTCTCCAACTTGAGGATATCTGTCGAGAAGGTCGTTTGCGAGGGTGCCGCCCTGGCTTATCGGAATAATATTCACCTTGCCTGTTGGCGAGTTTTCTGCCGCTTTCTGAATTAAAGTATATAGTTTATCTACTATCTTATTGATATTGCCGAGTGATTCATAAGAAAAATAATAAAGATGATCTTCACCGCATACATCCGCATATTCCTGCAGAGGAATCTGATCATAAATGAATTTAATATCATCTGTCCTGCCTTGGGCACGAAGGTCGGCAATTGAACCGTCATAATAATCGGCTTTGACATTTCTTATGAAATCACCGTTTGAGTCACATTTGACTTTACCACCGAGAGTTTCACCGAGAACGTCAGCAACATTATCAGCGAGATTTCCGCCCCAATCGATTTGCGTGATTAGTGTCAGGAGAAGGGGAACAAGGCATTTTTTAAGCGCAAGTTTAACAATGCTGTTTGTATCATCAAGGAAGAAAGGTGCTTCATATTCCTTCCCTTCGGCATTTAATGCAATTGTTCCATCGTCATTGTAAAGACGCACTTTTGACTGAAAAACGCCCGGAATAACTACAGCGTTGCTTATCTCATCGGGATTGATGTTTTTGTTTGTGAGAAAACCGTATTTTTCTTCATCAATCGCTGTTTGCTGTGTTGAATTTTCAGCATAAATATAAACAAATGATGTAGAAAAAACAATTGTCAATGCGAGAATAATTGACATTACCTTTAAAACACTTTTTTTCACTTGCTCATTTCCTTCCGTTATTTTTTGTTTATTAAAACATATTTAATATAATTTTACAATAGAAAATAAGAATAATTGACAAAATCAATATATTTTTATATATTTACATGGGTGATAGATTTGAAAAAACATATTTGCAGTATTTTTGCCGCAGGGACTTATTATAATTATGAAAAACCGGTTAAAGGCAGTCTCGTTATTGCCGCAGACGGCGGCTGTGATTATTTGCTTTCGCAAAATATTAAACCTGATTATGCAATCGGCGATTTTGACTCAGGCAAATGTCCTGAAGATATTCCTGCAATAAGATTAAATCCCGTCAAAGATGAAACAGATACTTTTGAAGCTGTTAAACTCGGTATTGAAAAAGGCTGCAATGAATTTCATTTTTTCGGTGCAACAGGAGGCAGAAGTGCACATACATTTGCAAATATTCAGACTCTTGCCATGCTGGCACAAAAGGGTATGAGCGGTTTTATTTATGCAGACAATGAAATCTTTACCGTAATACATGATGGAAAGATTACATTTGATAAAGAATCGAAAGGATATCTGTCTGTTTTTTCACTTGATATAAAATGTGATGGCGTCTTTGAAAAAGGTCTTAAATATTCGCTTGATAATTATAATCTTTCAAATTCATACCCCGTAGGCGTCAGCAATGAGTTCGTAGGCAATGAAGCCGAAATATCTGTCAAAAGCGGTAATCTTTTGATTATTTACACGTTCAACGCAAAAGTTAAATCAATAACAAATAAATCCGGCGATGAGTAATTAAACTCACCGCCGTTTAAAATTTATTTGGCTAAAAGAACTTCTTTGTTTGTTCCGTAAAAGATATCTTCACGGTTGCTTATAATTTTACAGAATTCATCAAATTCGCTCCACCTGTTGAATAAATCAAATTCATAAGAATGTCCCCAGATATAAAACAATTGAGGTTTGTCCGTTTCAAGTTCAACAAATCTTTTACCGAGTTCAAACATTTTATCAAAATCATTATGCCAGATTGTCGGCTCAAATTCAAATAAATTGCTTTGCAGTTCAAAAGAGTTATTGCTTATAGCTGTTCTGCAGTATTTTATTCCTGTATTATTTTTTATCAATTCTGAAACTCTTCTGTCAAAATTAACGCCCCCGCTGGGATAAGCAAAGCCGACAACTTCATAACCTGCAAGCTCAGATAATGCAATTCTGTCTTCTTCAACTTCTCTGATTATTTCTTCATCGCACAGCTCGGGAAGTCTGGGATGAGAAACCGTGTGTGAAGCAATTTCATGACCTTTGTAAATATCTCTTATTTCTTCAGGTCTGGGTTTACAATGAGCAACAGTTATGCCGTTGATTACAAGCAGATTTGCATTTCCAAGCAATCCGGAATTAATGTTGAAAGTGCATTTTAATCCGTATTTATTCAATATATCAATAAAACGTCTGTCCTGAGTCACTCCGTCATCATAACTGAATGTTATTGCCTTCATTTTTCCGTTAAACACAATAATCACCTCTTTTAAATTATACAATAATAATCTATAATTATCAAATGTATTTTATTGCTAAATAGTAATTTTTATGATATTATTAATCAGGTGATTTGTATGATTGATTTTGAAAAATCCATATTTGAAAACACAAGAGATAATCTAATTCTTTGCGCTCACAGGGGACTTTCTTCGGCGGATATTCCATGCAACACGTTATCCGCTTTCAAAGCGGCTGTTATGGCAGGTGCAGGTATGGTTGAACTTGATGTTTCGATCAGCAGAGACGGTAAATATTTTGTGTTTCATCCGGGTATGGAGCATGCACATCTGAATAAAAAGAAATTAATTGCCGTTATGAAATCCGAAAAGGTTAAAAAACTGAAGTTTGTCAACCAGGATAACTGTGCGACTGATTTCGGCATAAACAAACTTGAGGAAATATTTAATTATCTTAAGGGCAAGTGTTATATTAATGTTGACAAATTCTGGACTGATGTTCGCGGTATTACCGAATGCATCCGCAAATGCGGAGTGGAAAAACAGGTAATTGTCAAAACAAGCACAAATAAAAAACATATTGATGAAGTGAAAAAGTATGCACGAGATTTAATGTTTATGCCAATTGTCAGGCATAAAGACGATATCACAGATTCTCTTGTTGAACAAGGCATCAACTGCATCGGTGCTGAAGTGCTTTTCCAAAAAGAGGATGAACCCGTTGCATCTGAAGAATACATCAATTATATGCACAGTAAGGGCAGAATAGTTTTTGCCAATGCAATTGTTTATAATAAAAATGATGTTCTTGCAGCAGGACACTCGGATGATAATTCGATTTCAATATCTCCGGATTATGGCTGGGGCTGGCTGGCAGACAAGGGCTTTGACGTTATTCAGACAGACTGGTGTTTGCTTGCAAAAGATTATCTTGAAAAAAAGAATGCGGTGTTTTTCAATGATTGAAAAGAGAAATTATGAAGTCAATAAATTCATAAAGCTCGGCAGCGGCACCGTGAACGGTCAGGGTATCGGACCGGTAAGTCAGATGCGTTACGGCTTATTTCCGATGTCGTTTAACGGCTGCGAAATGATTGCGATATATAATTTTCTTCTTCTTGAAAAATTAGATAATCCCGGACTTGCCGAAATTGCCCGTGAGATGTATCCTCACAGCGGAGTGCTGATGGGCTTGTTCGGTTCAAATCCATTTTTACTTCATAAATTCTTTGATTATAGAAACATAAAAATTAATAGATATTACAATATTAAGAGTTTCTTCAGTCAACTTGAATCTTCCAAATTCGGAATAGTATCTTTCTGGAATGCACACCATCCCTTTCATGGTCTTCACACGGTATGTGTTGAAAGTGTTGATAACGGAATAAGAGTATATAACAGAAGCAATAAAAAAGACGTTCCGGTTGAATATAAGAATTACAGTGAATTTGTTGACAGAGCCCGGTTTATATGCGGCTATTTATTCAAGTGATTAATTGACACATATTTAATTAAATGATAAAATTTTTAAAACTGAACAGAA
>JAEEYU010000056.1 GCA_016288315.1 Clostridiaceae bacterium
GCAGTTTTCACGCAAAAAAAGAGCCGCAGAACAAGGAAGATTTGTGAGAGCATACTTAATGTATGGTAAGCAAATCTGACGATGTTATGCGGCTTTTAGTTTGATGTGAAAACCAATACCGGTTTATGAGTGACTGCCCAACGGGATTGTTTTTTAAAATCTGCCCCAGTTTTTTATGCAGAAATCAAGAACATCGGGGCGTTTTGTTGTAATGTTGTCAACGCCCATTGCGAGCAGTCTGCACTGGATAATTTTTTTATCGGCTGTCCAGGCGGAAAGAAGAAGGCCGTTTTTATGCAGCGCATTGCAGAGCGAGGCGGTTGCGCTTGAATACTGGCAGTTAAGACCTATAGCGCCGCAGTCTTTGATTTTTTTACAAAGTGCTTCGGCGTTTTTTAATGAGCCGGGTTTGTCGGGAAGAGCCGAACCGTTGAGATAATAAGGCAGAGCGGAATTATTCTTAACCGTTTCGCACCAGTCGATGCCAACGCCTGTAAAAAATGCTCTGCCGGCAAGATTATATTTGTTAACAAGAGCATCTACGGCAGGCAGGTTTCTGACGCTCTTTAAATCGAGGTTGATTTTGCAGGTGTCGCTTTTTGCGACTGCTCTGAGTATATCATCAAGCTCAGCGCCTTCATTCTGAGAGGGAGAATCTTTGTGAATAACGCAGGGCGATCCGTCGGGGCGGAAAGAGACATCTATCTCGACTACCTGTGCCCCGTAAGAAACAAGCTTCTCGATTGATTCAACGGAATTGTTTACAGTATTGAGCGCACCTGCGTGGCAGGTAACGGTAAATCCGTCGGGAAGAGAAAGCGGAGAAGAGCTTATTCTGTTGAGAAAATCGTTTATTCTGAATATGCTGCCGAACCTTATTGAGATTGATTTACAATCACCCATTGAGACACCCGGTTTCTTTTAAAATACTATTGTAATTATTACATTGATTTTTTCAGTTGTCAATGATATTATATAACATACTGTTTTAAAACGGATAAATTTTTGTGCAGTCCTATGAAATCGCTTTAACGTGGTAATACGGTAGTTGACTAAAACAGTTTGTTGTGATATTATTCAGTTGTTCAATAATAAAATGAAACACCCGAACGGAGACAAAAATATGGCACAGATTCCCGACTTTCTCGCAAAAGAAGATGAACTCGGTATCAGACTGCCCCTGCTTTTTGAAAGCCGCGGCTACAAAAAATACCGTATGTCCAAATTTGAGGAATACAGCTTTTATTCCGACAACAGAAAATTTCTGACCGACGACGGCGTTATCGCTTTCAATAACGCCGACGGCCGTCTTATGGCGTTGAAGCCGGACATCACCCTTTCAATAGTCAAAAACGCAAAGCTCAGCGAAAAGCTGACAAGGTTGTATTATAACGAGAGCGTTTTCAGAATCTCACACGCCGCAAAGGATTTCCGCGAAATAAAGCAGTGCGGCGTTGAGGTGCTCGGGGATATTGATTCATACATCACAAGCGAGGTTATTATTCTTGCGGCAAACAGTCTTAAAATGATTGACCCGAACTATTCAATATCGCTCTCGCACAACGACATTGTTCTCTCGCTTATTGACGAGTGCAGCATTTCGCTCGCAGACCGCAAGAGACTGGCGGGCTGCATAGGAAGCAAGAACACGCACGATTTCAGAAAAATCTGCAGCGAGTGCGGAATCGCAGACGAAACGGCTGATAAAATCACTTCACTGTTCACAATAGATCTGCCTGTTGACGAAGCCATTGAAAAGATAGAGGCGGTTGTTGACACCGAAAAAACAGTAAACGCTTTAAATGAAATCAAGGCGCTGCGTAATGCTATCTGCAACTGCGATATTTTTGACAAAATCCATATTGATCTGTCTGTTACACAGCACATAGATTATTATAACGGAATTGTATTCCGCGGATATGTGGAGAAGGCGCCCGCCGCCGTGCTTTCTGGCGGAAGATACGACCCGCTCGCGCGGAAAATCAGAGAAAATATCGGCGCAATAGGCTTTGCGGTATATCTCGACAATCTCAACCTTTACTACCGCAAGCACAGAGAGTTTGACACGGATATTCTGATTATTAACAGAGATGAAAGCAACACCGACAAGCTCATAGATGCCGCAAACGGTTTCTGCAATGAAGGTATGAGCGTCTGCGTTGAACGCGAAAAGCCCGATTCATACCGCTGCCGCAAAACATATATTTTTGAAAACGGAAAACTCACGGAGGAAGAAAAATGCTGAACATTGCTTTGCCGAAAGGCAGACTCGGCGACAAGGTTTACGACCTGCTTGCCGGTATCGGCTACGACTGCAGCGAGATTTATGACGACAACCGCAAGTTAATTGTAACAAACGAAAAAAGCGGTGTGTGCTACCTGCTCGTAAAGCCCTCCGATGTTGCAATTTACATTGAACACGGCGCGGCGGATATAGGAATAGTCGGCAAGGATATTCTTGAAGAGAGCCGCCCCGATATATATGAACTGCTTGATCTGAAGCTCGGTAAATGCAATATGTGCGTTGCGGCGCCCGAAAGCTATATTGAAGACCTTGACAGACCGCTCAGGGTTGCAACCAAATTCACAAACATTGCAAAGAATTACTATATCTCTCTCAACAGGGAAATAGAAATAATCAAGCTCAACGGTTCAATTGAAATAGCGCCGCTGCTCGGGCTGTCGGATGTTATTGTTGACATTGTCGAGACGGGCACAACGCTCAGGGAAAACCATCTGAAAGTATTTGAAAAGATAATGCCGATAAGCGCAAGACTTGTCGCAAACAAATCTTCATACAAATTCAAAAACGCCGAAATACTTAACCTGGTGACAAAACTCGAAAAGGAGTTGGCTGACAAATGATTAAAATACTTGATATAAACAACGCATCGGAAAAAGATATTCTCACCCGCGACATAAAGCTTGAAAGCGGAGTTGAGGGCACAGTAGCCGAGATTATTGAAAACGTCAGAACAAACGGCGACAGCGCGCTGCTTGACTACTGCGAAAAATTTGACGGAGCAAGACCCGACAGTCTTGTTGTTACACAGGAGGAAATCAGCGAGGCAATCAAAAATGTCAGCCCCGACCTTCTTGAGGTAATCAACTCTGCCAAGCTCAACATTGAAAACTACCACAGGAAGCAGATCCGCGAGGGCTACAGAACACGCGAGGGCGTCGGGATGATTCTCGGGCAGAAAATCACGCCTCTCAAAAGAGTGGGCGTTTATGTTCCCGGCGGCACTGCGAGCTACCCTTCAACCGTTCTTATGGATGTTGTGCCGGCAAAGATTGCAGGTGTTGAAGAAATAGTTATGACCACTCCCTGCGGAAAAGACGGCAAAATCGCTCCCGCAATTCTTGCGGCTGCGAAAATCGCAGGCGTTGACAAGGTTATAAAATCCGGCGGCGCTCAGGCGGTTGCAGCTCTCTGCTACGGCACTCAGAGCGTTCCGAAAGTTGACAAAATCGTAGGCCCCGGCAACGTTTATGTAGCGACAGCGAAAAGAATGCTTTTCGGTCTTGTTGACATTGATATGATTGCAGGCCCCAGCGAGATACTTGTTGTTTCGGATGAAAACAGCAACCCGAAATTTGTGGCCGCCGACATGCTCTCTCAGGCGGAGCACGACAAGCTTGCTTCTGCCGTTCTTGTTACAAACAGCAGAGAACTGGCGGAGAAGGTGGCGCAGGAGATAGAAAAGCAGCTCACCGCCCTGCCCCGTGAGGAAATTGCCCGCGCATCAATTGAAACAAACGGCAAGATTATTATTGTCAAAGATATTAATGAAGCCATCAATATAGCCAACAGAATTGCGCCCGAACACCTTGAGCTCTGCGTTGACGACCCGTTCGGACTGCTTGACAGAGTTGAGAACGCCGGCTCGGTATTTTTAGGCAGAAGTTGCCCCGAGGCGCTCGGCGACTACCTTGCGGGACCGAACCACACACTTCCGACATCGGGAACGGCAAGATTCAGCTCCGCCCTCTCGGTTGACGATTTTATCAAAAAGGTGCAATACATCTACTACGACAAAAACGCGCTCGGATATGTAAAGAACAGCATTGAGATATTTGCCGAGGCGGAAGGACTGCACGGTCACGCAAGAAGTGTGACAATTCGCTTTGAGGATGAAAACAATGAGTAAATTTTTAGCGCCGGACTATGTGCCTCTTGTGCCTTACACTCCCGGCGAACAGCTGAATTATAAAGTAATCAAGCTCAACACAAACGAGTCTCCGTTTCCGCCTTCGCCGAAGGTCAAAGAGGCGGTAACCGGCGAGCTTATCGACAGACTGCGTCTGTATTCCGACCCTGAAGTAAAGCAGCTGCGAAAGGCGATAGCAGACGAATTCGGACTTGAAGCGGAAAATGTGTTTGTCGGCAACGGCAGCGATGACGTGCTTGCGTTTTCGATTATGGGTTTTTGCGGCAGAGGCGGTGAAATGTGCTGCCCCGACATTTCTTACGGATTTTACCCCGTTTATGCCGATATTTTCGGCGTAAATCTTGAGGAAATACCGCTTGAGGACGACTTCAGTATAGATGCTGAAAAATACTTCAACAAGGGCAAAACCGTTGTTATTGCCAACCCCAACGCGCCGACAGGGCTTGCGCTTTCACCGGAGGATGTTGAGGCGATAATCGCCTCAAACCCCGGTAATGTTGTAATTATTGATGAAGCTTATATGGATTTCTGCAAGACGAGCTGTGTTGAACTTGTTAAGAAATACGGCAACCTTCTTGTTTGCAGAACATTTTCAAAAAGCCATTCGCTCGCGGGAATGCGCGTGGGCTACGGTCTTGCTCAGAAGGAGCTTATTAACGACCTGAACAAGCTTAAATTCTCGTTCAACCCCTACAATATGAATTCCGTTGCGATTGCCGCTGCTTCAGCCGCCATTGCGGACAATGAATACTACGGTAAAAACACAGAAAAAATAATTGAAACCCGTGAAAAGACAAAAAAAGAACTGTCTGAAATCGGGTTTGAGGGAACGGACTCAAGGTCAAACTTTCTGTTTGAAAAGCATAGGACGATTCCCGCCGAAACGCTTTATAAGGAATTGCGCAAAAAAGGAATACTCGTGCGGTATTTTTCAAAGCCGAGAATAAGCGATTATCTGCGTATTACCGTCGGCTCGCAGGATGAGATGGATACGCTTGTAAATGCGCTTAAAGAAATCATAAAGGAGCTGTCATAATGAGAACAGCCGAAATTAAAAGGACTACAAAAGAAACCGACATCTCGCTTTACCTTAACCTTGACGGCAGCGGCAAAAGCGAAATTGACACGGGCTGCGGCTTTTTTGACCACATGCTGACGCTTTTTGCGAGCCACGGCAGGCTTGACTTAAACGTAAAGTGCGACGGCGACACTTATGTTGACTACCACCACTCCATTGAAGATATAGGAATCTGCCTCGGTCAGGCGTTTGCAAAGGCAATCGGAGATAAAAGAGGAATACTCCGCTACGGCAGCGTTGTTATACCGATGGATGAAACGCTTATTCTTGTCAGTCTCGATATAAGCGGGCGCTCGCACTTAAACTTTGACGTTGACATTCCGACACAATCAGTTGGCGGTATGGACACGGAGCTTATTGAGGAGTTTTTCATCTCCTTTGCGAGAAACGCCGACGTCACCCTGCATATTAAAGAATTTGCGGGCAAAAACACGCACCACATAATCGAATGCATATTCAAGGCGTTCGGCAGAGCAATATGCAAGGCGGTTTCGGAGGATGCGACAATCGGCGGCGAGATTCCTTCAACAAAAGGTTTGCTGTGAGGTAATATATGATAGCGATTATTGACTACGGATGCGGAAACCTTTTTTCGCTTTCACGCTCGTTGCAGTTTCTGGGGATTGAAAGCAAAATAACAGGCGATGCCGCCGAAATTTCAGATGCGGATAAAATTATTCTGCCCGGCGTAGGCGCTTTCGGCGACGCCGCCGAAAAGCTTAATTCAACAGGTCACGCGGATCTGCTGAAAAAGCTCGCAAAAGAAGGCAGATATATTCTCGGAATCTGTCTCGGAATGCAGCTGCTGTTTGAAAAAAGCTATGAATACGGCGAACACAGCGGTCTCGGACTTCTTGAAGGCGGAGTCTATCCGCTTGATGCCGATATAAGCGGTCTTAAGGTGCCACACATGGGCTGGAACAAGCTTGACATAGTCAGGGACGACCCGATTTTTGCAAACACAGGCAAAGATGACTACTTTTATTTTGTGCATTCATTTTACGCTAAAAACTGTGACAGCTGCCTGCTGGCAACTGCAGAATACGGCGTTGATGTGCCGGCGGTTGCAGGCAGAGACAACGTTTACGGAACGCAGTTTCATCCTGAAAAAAGCGGTGAAAAAGGGCTTGCGCTGTTAAAAACATTTGCAGAACTTTGACGGAGAAAAAAATATGGAAATATTTCCCGCAACAGATATAATAGGCGGCAAGGTAGTTCGGCTTGTAAAGGGCGACTACAATCAGATGACGGTTTATGCCGACAGTCCCGCCGAAATGGCAAAGGAATTCATAAAATCGGGTGCCCGCAACCTCCACATAGTTGACCTTGACGGCGCAAAATCCGGCTCGCCCGAGAATTTTGACAGAATCCGCGAGGTTGCCGCAATTGACGGTCTTTTCACCGAAGTCGGCGGCGGCATAAGGAACGAAGAAAGAATTGAAAACTACCTTTCGCTCGGAGTCAACAGAGTTATTTTAGGCACTGCCGCAGTCAAGGATTATCCCTTTCTTGAAAGAGCGGTAAAAAAATACGGCGATGCCGTTGCCGTGGGTGTTGACGCAAAAAACGGCAGGGTTGCCGTAGGCGGATGGCTTGAAACGACCGATATAAGCTCGGTTGACTTCTGCAAAAAGCTCCGCGACACAGGCGTCGGGACGGTAATATACACCGACATTTCAAAAGACGGTATGCTCTCCGGCACTAACCTTGAGGTGTTCGGACTCCTCAGTGAAATTGATGGGCTGAATATTGTAGCGTCGGGCGGTGTCACTTTTGAAGATGAAATAAGAGCGCTGCGTGAAATGAATATATACGCGGCGATTGTCGGCAAGGCGGTTTATGAAAAAAAGCTTGACCTTGCCTCAGCAATAAAAATTGCCGACGGAGGTATATCCGATTGATTACAAAAAGAATAATACCCTGCCTTGACGTCCGAGACGGCAGAGTAGTAAAAGGCGTTAATTTTGAGGGAATTAAAGATGTCGCCTCCCCTGTGGATATGGCAAAGTTCTATAATGAGAGCGGTGCGGATGAGCTTGTTTTCTATGACATTACCGCTTCACACGAAGGCAGGCGGCTTTTTACCGATATTCTCAGGCAGGCGGCGTCTGAGGTGTTTATTCCGCTTACTGTAGGCGGCGGAATAAACACACTGGATGATTTTGACAGAGTTCTCAAATGCGGAGCAGACAAGGTCAGCGTTAATTCAGGCGCAATAAAAAATCCCGAACTTATAGGCAAAGCCGCAAAAAAATACGGCGACCAGTGTGTTGTGCTTTCAATGGATGTAAAGCGTGTTGACGGTCAGTTCAGAGTTTTTCAGAACGGCGGAAGAATCGACACGGGCATTGACGCACTCGAGTGGGCTGTTTACGGTCAGAAAAACGGAGCAGGTGAGCTCGTAGTAAACAGCATTGACACTGACGGCCTAAAGAACGGCTTTGACCTTGAAATGCTGAAGGCAATCTCCGACCTTGTGACAATACCTGTTATTGCAAGCGGCGGAGCGGGAAAGAAAGAAGATTTTCTGGACCTTTTCAACGCCGGTGTTGCAGATGCCGGGCTTGCGGCTTCGATCTTCCATTTTAAGCAAGTCAACATAAAAGAATTAAAGCTTTACCTTCGTGAAAACAATATTGAAATGAGGATATGAAAATGATTGAACTCAAATACAATTCCGACGGCCTTATTCCCGCAATAGTGCAGGACCACTACACAAAAAAGGTGCTTATGCTTGCTTATATGAACGCAGAGAGTCTTGAAATAAGCATCAAAGAGGGATACACCTGCTTTTTCAGCCGATCAAGACAGGAGCTGTGGAGAAAAGGCGAAACATCGGGCAACAAGCAGAAAATTGTTTCAATCAGAACAGACTGCGACTGCGACACTCTGCTTATAGATGTTATCAAAAGCGGTCCCGCCTGCCACACAGGGAGCGAGAGCTGTTTTTTCAATGATATTGTCGAGAGCGAAGACGAGCAGTTCTCATACGAAAACCTTTATAAGATGCTGGTAGGCAGAAAGGTTGAGAAAAAAGAAGGTTCATACACCACCTATCTTTTTGAAAAGGGAATTGACAAAATACTCAAAAAGGTCGGTGAGGAATGCACCGAGGTTATTATTGCCGCAAAGGGCGGAGACAAAGAGGAGACTGTTTTTGAAATAGCCGACCTGATTTATCACATTACCGTTATGATGATTGAGCAGGGAATAACCATTGACGAGGTTACCGCCGAGCTTGCAAAACGCCACATTGTTGACCACAAAGTCAAGCAGGAAAAGATGCAGTAAATAAAAAATGCCGTTTGCTTTGGGGCAGACGGCAGTTTTATTTGTTTTTAAAACTTTTGTAATATTTCTGATGTATAATTATTTTGAAAAAATATGAAAGGACAGCAAATGAAAAAGATTATTGCTTTATTGCTTACAAGCGTTATATTGCTTTCTTTATGTTCGTGTTCAAAGAAAACCGAAGGCGAAGTAATTGACGACATTCCGAATGACACAACAAGCGTCCCCGAAGAAAACACCGACTTTTCAATTACCGAAGAGCAACAGATTGAATTATACAAGAAGAAAATATATGACAGTATTGAATCTTCACGAAACGAATACGGTATTGATATAAGCGGTAATTTCTGCGCCCTTTATGACATTGACGGCGACGGTATTCTTGAAATGCTGATAAAGGACGGTTCGGAGAGAGGAAAGGGTAATATCGGTTTTAACAGAATTTGTGCAATTATCAACGGCAAGGTAACCGACACCGATTTATGGATGCCGTTAGAGTCCTCCTGGGGAAATAATTGCGAAGCAGAAGTGTTTGAAAACGGCATAATAGCAGCAGGCGGGTCAAACGAAGACGGAGACAGCGAGTTTTTTTCCTATTATATATTGAAAAACGGCGTTCTGAATTCTGTTCTTTTTCTCAAACACATATACCCTGACAGCAACGGCGCCGGAGAATCATGGGAATACCAACGGATTGAAAGCAACGGGAAAAACATTGAAAAAACAATTACTAAAGATGAATATGAAGCAGAAAAAGCAAGGGTTGAAATAAACCCCGTTACTGACAACCTGGAGTGGAAATCGTTTAAAGAGTTTGTTTAGTTAAAAAGAGGGCTTGCAACGCAAGCCCTCTTTTTATTATTACTGATGACTCTTTATAAACTCATCAATTGCGTGCCATAAATCCGTTGCGGTAAACCAGATGACAAAGTTTGCAACAAGCTCGAGAATAAAGTTTTCAAACACAGAGCCGGGTGTATAGCCCGTGTCGCTTCCGAGACCCGCATAGGCGTTTTCGCCGTCATAACTCATGCAGAAAATGCTCAGCGAGTGAGGGGGAATCGACTGACTGATTTTATTGTTGACAACGGCGACTTTCTGATATCTCGGCGAGACTATGCCGTTGAGGATGCCGAACCTGTTTGCAAGGTTGAAAAGACCGCTGCCGATGTATCTCTGCTCGGCTACCGGGTCAATTTTTGAAAAGCCGTTCAGATTGATTCTGACGTTTTTGGATTCGCCGGATGAATTGACAACGTTGACATAGATTTTTTTGGTTTCGGGGTTGACGCTGACAACCTGAAAAACATCCTCGGTTTTGCCGCTTAATTCACTGTTCAGAACACCTGTGCCGGTATTGTTCATATAAAGCTGCTGAACATAATAGCTCGGGGTGCGCACCACCTCTTTTGAATTGAACCAGATGAGATTCGGCGCCCACTGTGTATAGCCGTCACGCGCAAAAAGCGGAGCGTAGCAAGCCATTTCGACAATATCGCCGTTACGCACAAGGTTGACCATGTGCACGGCTTCATCAATGGCTACCTGAAGGTTGTTCTTGGTTATCTGATCGCCGCCGCTTCTGTGAACGGCGTATTCACCGACAAACACCTTTGCGCCGTCGCGGCTGTAGGAGTCATATTTATCTTCCATTACATAGGGCCACCAGGTCGGAATATAATAATGCTCGTCAACTATTGTGTCAACATATTTCTCATTGACAAGCTCCCAGGCGTAGTCGTGCTCGGGACCGTCTGCCGAAGTGCCTGCTGAAGAAATAATTGTGATTTCGGGATGCTCTTCTTTTACGGCGTTGTAGATTACATCGAACCTGTCCCAGTAATTCTCCATCCAGTTTTCATTGCCGACGCCGAGATATTTCATATTGAACGGCTCGGGGTGGCCGCTTTGAGCCCTCTTTGCTCCCCAGTAAGTGTCTGTCGAGCCGTTGGCAAACTCGATTAAATCCATAATATCCTGAATATGCTGCTGCATCTCTTCGCTGTCGATGTCATATTTCCAGTCGCCCCTGCCCTGGCACATAAGGCCTGCGTGAACGATGGGAAGCGGGATGGCGTTGAGATACTCGCAAAGACAGAAATACTCATAGAAGCCGACTGCGAGACTCTGGTTATAGCCCCAGAGGTTGGGAATCTGATGACGTTCTTCGAGCGGACCTATTGTGTATTTCCAGTTATAGGCATATTCCCAGTCATAGGCGCCCTCAACGAGGCAGCCGCCGGGGAATCGCATAAAAGCGGGGTTAAGTTCTTTGAGCGCCTGAACAAGGTCGGCGCGAAGGGTGGAATTCTTCCACATCTCATCGCCGTAGCCGAAGCTGTTGTGAGACACGAGCATAAAGAAATCGACATCGGCTCCCGCGGGAACGGAGAGCTGGAGAACGGTGTAAGCGGTCTGCGAGGGCTTTATAACCGTTGAATATTTTTTAAAAGCGGTGCCTTCAACTGCGAACGAGGCGGAGGCAACGCTCTGCTCTTTTTCATTTGTGAATACGGCGGAAACGTCGCACTTTTTGCTGTTTCTTGCGTAAAATGAGAAATCGTATTCAACGCCTTTTTCAAGGTAGATGCCGTAGGTTGCATCTTTGTCGGGGTAGCCGTAATTTCTTGCGACGCAGTCGGATTTTGCGTGCAGATAATTGGGGTTGGTCTGATTCATCGGCTCATCCTTTAAAAGAACCGCCTCACCGAGCGGAATCTCCCAGCCGGTCATTCTGCAATCATAATCGGGCGCCCAGGCAAGACGCTGCTCAAAGGAGTTGTTGCGGATGAGATTCGAGCTCAGACCGCCGTCTGCGGCAAAGTTGATGTCTTCAAAAAATATGCCGAAAAGGTTCTGACTGATAGGCGTATATTTGCCCGCTCCGTCAACATTGATTACGGCGGCATTGTCCGCCGCAGAAACCGTATTGTTGGCAAACATACAGGTAAGAAGCGAAACAACAAGAACAATTGACAATACTGCTTTGAGTTTTTTCATATAATCCTCCCGGTTTTATCTGAAATATCCGATGTAGTTGATTTTCAGGTTATCATCTTTGAAAAGGTGCGCGTAAAGGTCAACAAAATAGTCATCCGTCATACCGGCTATGTAGTCAACAACAATCTGATCCGGCGGTGTCTGTTCGTAAGGAATCAAACGCTCATAATGCGCTTTGTTGACGTATTTTATGTGGTGAGTGAAAACGGGCGAATCGACATCGCCTTTTTTCAAATCATCAAGCAGGCGGTCGTAGAGTTTTTGCATCATCGGTTTTACCGTTGCGTTGACTGCCGTTTTGATGCGCTCGTCGTTGTAAATCAGGCGGTAATTGTCCGCCTTTGCTTTTTTCAGCGCTTCAAAGTGTTTTTCATCAAGTTTGATATATGGCTTGCCGTAGCTGTTCTCAACAATATTGACAATAAGATTGTTTATGAATTCGGCGTTTGTCGAGCCGATTGCGCCCGGCTCAAACGCCTCTTCATTTATAATTCTGGCACGGGCGACGTCCTGCCTGTCTTTGCCGAGATAGGCGATAATATCCGAAATACGCATAACGCAGCCCTCAAGCGTTGAGGGAATGAGTTTTTTGACATTTTCTTTGTCAAGGTAACAATCTTCAATCTGTGCGTCAAAGACTGAGAAATCATCAAGCGGACAGGGCTCGTATTCGCTCTTTTCTATTTCGCCGTCGTGCGCTGCTATTCCGCTTAGAGTCTGAAGAGAAATGTTGTAGGGAAAAATCGAGTCGAGCACGCGCACGGAATGAATATTGTGGCTGAAATGCCTGCCTGCGTGAGAAAAATAAAGCTCGTCGAGTATTTTCTCACCCGCGTGACCGAACGGTGTATGGCCTATGTCGTGCCCGAGGGCGATTGCCTCGATTAAATCGAGATTGAGATTGAGCGCCTTGCCTATGGTTCTTGCAATTCTGGAAACAAGCTGAACGTGAAGGGCCCTGCGGCTGATGTCATCATTTTTGTAAAATGAAAAAACCTGGGTTTTGTCGGCGTATCTGTTGTAAAACGGACAGTGGATGATTTTGTCACAATCCCTTATAAAAGCTGTGCGGATAATGTTTGCCTTATCTTTTCCCGGGTTTCTGCGGATAACATTGTTCTCATCAAAGGCAAGGCGGGCAAATGAATTCTCCGCCTTTTCGCAACACATTTTTGTTGCAAGCTCTTCACTTAAATTCTCGTAATACAGCATAATCTTTCTCTTTAAAAAATTTATTATTAATAATATATCATAAGAAATAATGCACTTCAAGAAATATTTAATGATTGTTGCACAGTGAGACAGAGGGTGATATAATACGAAGGAATAAAAAAGACGGAGTAAATCATGTATTACGGAATTATAAGCATATCGGCGCTGCTGTTCAGTCTGGTGTTTATTTTCAGCGACAAATACCGCGAAAAATACGGCTCGGGCACAGATGCCGTTCTCAAATTCACGGCGGGCTCGCATTTTGCGGGTTTTATTGCGCTTCTTATTATTAACAGATTCCGTTTTGAAATAACTCCTTTTACAGCCGCAGTTGCCGCCGTTGCCGCATTTGACGTAATACTTTTTAACATTTTTTCACTGCGTGCGCTTGGCAGAACAAATCTTTCAAAATATTCTGTTTTCAGTATGATCGGCGGTATGGCACTGCCCTTCACGGCGGGAATACTGTTTTTTAAAGAAGAAATAACCTTAGGCAAAATAGTATGCCTTGTTCTTGTCACAGTTTCTTTTGCGTTTACTATTGAAAAAGGCGACAAAAAAGGCGGAGCATTTTACTATATCGGCGTATTTATAACAAACGGACTTTACGGAGTTATAAACAAATTTTTCAGTGCCGCTCATTTTGAAAAGACAAGCGACGCAGGGTATTCGGTGCTTATTGAAGCGGTAATTGTTGTTATATGCCTTGTTCTCATGATTTTTCCGAAACAAAAAATCGGCATTGTCAAGGGCAAAGGGCTTTTCTATATGGGCGGTTACGGCGCAATGTGCGCCGTCGGCAATCTGTTTTTGCTCATTGCGCTCAGAGGGCTCCCCGCCTCCGCACAATACCCGTTTGTGACGGGAGGAGTTATGATTATTTCAACTGTTTACAGCTTTTTCACGCAGAACAAGCCGGGCAAGAAAGAAATAATATCGGTTGCTCTTTCAATGCTCGGAATACTCGCCCTTGTGCTTTTATAATTTAAGACAAAAGATAACGGCTGCATTGAGCGCAGCCGTTTTTTGTTGCTTTGTATTTATTTCATATTCTCACTGTTGCGGTGGTGAACGGGCTCGTATGAGCCGTCGGAGGATATTTCAAAAAGAGTGTAGCCCTGAAGCCAATCCTTCTCTTCATAACCGAATTTGCTTGCAGCAGTGTATGAGCCGTAGCCGGACGCCTGCATATAGCCGAGCATAATTCCGTCGCACATAAGGCTGAAATCGTTGACGTGGTCGTGACCGAAGAAAACCTTTGTTGTGGAGCCCATCTCTTTGATGGCGGCAAACAGGCCCGAATCAAAGCCGGATGCGCACACGCCCTCGCGCTTGTCTCCGGTTATAAATTCACCCTTTTCGGCTTCCTCCTCCATCTGCGGAAGAGGAATATGAATTATTACTGTTGATTCGAAATCGCCGAACTGCTCTTTGTTTTTTGCAATTACTTCTTTATACCAGGCAACCTGGTCTTCTTTGACACCGTCGTAAGGATTTTCATCCTCAGGGTAACCGTATTGAGCTTTTTGCTCCGCATTCATTCTGCTGCCGGAATCCATAAGTATAAAGGTGTGGCAGAGTGTGCCGTCGGGATTGAGGATGTTTATGTAATAATTGCCGTCGCCCCATATATTTTCGGGACCTTCAAGCATAAGGCAGTGCTCGTAGGATGAGAATGCATCGACCATTTCTCTTCTTGAAACGGAGCCGAAATTGTCGCCCTCGTGATTGCCGAGAACAGCCGCCCAGTAAACGCCGAGGTTTTCAAAAATCTGTGCGAGCTGATGAACTCTTTTTTTGTTAAGAGCGCTTGTGACATTGTCGCCGCCGAAGATTACCAGATCGGGTTTTTCTTTTGTGATGTTGTTTACAAGATTTGTGACGGTGAGAATTGAGGTTTTATTGTTGCCGTCAAGGTGGGTGTCGGTAAATGTAACAACCCTGAACGGACGCTTCTGTGTGTTCTGAATTGTAACGCAATCCTCGGTTTGTGAAACAACTTTAACCGTTGAGCCGACGTTTTTGATTGATTTTATATCATAGTTGAGTGGATGCGGAAGCTTTGCGGCAAGCACGGCTCCGCCCGCAATTAATGCGACGAGAAAAACGCAGAGAACAATTTTCAAAACCTTTTTCATATCAAAACCTCACTTTGACAGTTCCGTTATTCTGCTAAGAAGAGGACGTGCGTTTTCGAGCACGGCTTCCAGACATCCGGACGGCGCATTTTTAAGCTTGAAAACGGGGATTGATTCAAGCGGCACTTTGTAATTCTTCAGAGTCTGACCGCCTTCATACTCCCTGCCGTCAAAAATGTTTATCCACTGCCCTTTGGGCAGATAGATGCTGCGCTTCTTTCTGCGTTTCAGAACAGGGGCGACAAGCAATCCGCAGCCGAGCATATATTCGTCTTCAACGTCGAGCGCTTTTTTGTCGGAGGAATCATATAAAAACAGGTGGCGCATAAGCGGAATGCCCGTTTGACAGGAAACCCTGCTTTGCTCGGCAATGTAAGGTCTGAGGCACTCGTGGAGATGAGAATAGGTGCGGTAAACATCCTTTGTGTGCCCGTCAAAATCGTAGGGGCGTTTAACTCTGCCGTGAGTCTGTATATTTGCGGAAAAAGCCGTAAACTCAAGACCTCTGATAAACACACGTTCTTCATGGCGTCTGTCAATCGGATTGAAAGACGGCTGATAGCCCGCCATATCCCAGCTTACAAAGGGAACGCCCGAAAGACCGAGTGAGAGAGCGGCTTTAATCACAACCTTCAAAAAAAAGAATTCTCTTCTCTGGTCGCCCGCCCACACAAAGGGATAGCGCTGAGCTCCTATTCCGCCGCCGCGTGAGAAGTTCACACCGCCCTGCGGTCTCTCGTTAAAATGGCGGAACTGCAGAATATTGTAAAGCGTAGGAAACCAGTGATGCGCCGCCATCGGATTTCTGCCGTCGGCAAACTTTATTGATTCCCTGTCGGGAAACTGCTCGCAGAAATCAATTTTGGCGCCTTCTATGCCGATGCCGTTGATATAACTGTCGCGGAATTCATACCATTTTTTGCGGCTTCTTTCGGATGTGAGGTCAATGCAGCGCATTTTCTTTTTGCTGAAGTTGTCAACAAGATTGAACGAGCTTGTTTCATTGAGCCATACGCCGTCGTCTGATGAAACGGCGTATGAGTCGTCAAGCCCGCAGAGCTCTTCGCTGTTGCCGGGAAATCTGCCGCACTGCTCATAGAGCATAACGTTTTTGCCCAGCGAGTGAACGTAATCGCTGATTTCTTTAAGTTCGGGCAGATTCTCTTTATTATAGGGTCTGAAGCCCTCGAGGATGACGGCTGACCAGGGAAAGTCGTTTTCTTTCATGGCGTCAATCATTGCAAAGACGCCTTCTTTAGTCTGAAATTCGGGATGATAGCGGCAGACAAGTGTGCCGAACGACCATTCCGGAGGCATCGGAGCAAAGCCGGTGAGCCGGCAATACGCCGCAAGAGTATCGGCGGGAGAAGAGCCGGTAAAAACATATAAATCAACAGGAGCATATTTCTGCTCTATGATTATTTCATCTTTTTTTGAAGAACAGATATCGAAAACGGAATGCTCATATCTGTTCATAAGCAGGGCGTTACCCTCGGATGAAAGCAGGAACGGAATGGGGATATAACTGTTGCCCTTGGTCTGACACCAGCGGTCAACGGCATAAATCTGCAGTTTTTTACCGCGCTGGTTTACACAGTCAAATCTTTCGCCTGTGCCGTAAAAGCGCTCGTCTTTGAATGCTTTGAGGCAGACAAAAGCGGAACCGCTTTCGGACCGGACCGAAGTGATTTCTCTGACCTTTTTGCCTGCGGAATTAAAAAACGATATGCAATTATTATCAACGGCGACATAAGAGCTGTCAGGCGCTTTGACGGTAAGACTGCCGTTTTCGCCGGAGCACCCGACGGGCAGAGGCGTTTTTTCGAACTCCTCATCAAGGTCGCGGGCAAGAGTCTGAGCCGCGCCCATATTGTCAAAGCCGCCGTTTGATTCACTTCTCAGACGCCAGACGCCGTTTTCAGTGCAGTTAAGCAGAAGGCGTGTGCCTTTGAAATCAAAAATGATATTACTGCTGTCAGACTGTTGCATCATTTTCAGCCAGCTCCTTTGATTTTTCTTCTCTCAGGTTGCGCATTTCAAGAAGTTCAGCATAAATCTTCTCTTTATTCTTACCGCTGTAATTATCAAACAGGAAACAGAGAGCGGGAAGAATGTTGCCGAGGAAACCGCAGAGAGAAACAATTTTATATATTCCCGAGATTGTTGATGCACTCTGCACCGGCTTTGAGCCGTCGGCAAGGTTGTTGGTCTGATATCTGATGATTTTGAACAGAATATTATAAAGATTCTCTTTAACAAGAGCGTTGAATTTGCCGACAATGTTCTGTGTGGCGGAAAGCAAGCCGTCGCTGCGGATGGGTAAACCGTATTTTTTTTCGGAGAACCATTCCATATAATCGGTTGAATCGGCAACAATGATTTTGCGAGCCGCTCCCTGCGCGGCGTTGGGCATACCCGCAAGGGCTATGCAGGCGCCGATGACGGTTTTCTTTTTGCGGATGCCGGGCACGGTAAAGCCGAGATTAAGCGCCGATAATATCGCATAGAAAAACGCCGTGTAGGAATAGCCGCCGACAAGCATTGACTTTGCGGAAATCTTTTTGCCTACAAAGGGAACCGCCATAAGACCCACATAAGAGATTGCACCGCTTATTGTGCCTACAACTGTCTGCAGGTGGTAGGCGTCAAGCACATCCTCATAGAAGAAGGGAAGAATTTTATAAGTAATCTGCCTTATAAGCTCAAATACGGTTGCGAGCTGAAGAACAACAAACGGTCTGTTATGAACAATTACATTGAGGTTTCTTTTGTCAAATTTTACTCTTTCTTCTTTGCCTGATTTTTCGGAAGGAGTGTAGAATGCAACTCTCTCCTGAATAGTCATATAAGGAGCATACATTGCCGCAACGCCTATTATGCAGAATCCGAGTGCGACAAAGAAATAAGTCCATCTCTGCCTGAGAGCGTCATCGCCCGCCATTTTGACAAGAACGGGTATTATTCCGCCCGGAAGCATTGAGCCGAGAGTGGATGCAATCGCCTCAAAGGTGAAAAACTTTTTTCTGTCGGGAGGGTTCGACACCATTTTAAGACCGAGGGTGTTGAGCGCTATGTCATAAAAAGTGTCAACAACCGAAAAGAAAATGCTGAAAAACAGAGTCCAGATAAAATTGTATAAGCTGCTGCTTGTGGGAACGACGAACATCAGCATTGATGAGACGGCGAACGGAACGGGAGCGACAAAAAGAGCTGTGCGAAGGTTGCTCCGTTTGCCTCTTGAGGGCATATCATAAAGAGTGCCTGCCACGGGAGGAATGAAGAAGCCGAGTATAGTGCTGATGTTGCCTTTTAACAGGAGCATATTGTTTGTAAGCCCCATATAGTTGCGGTTGAATTTGTCCGCAAATGTTTCGGTGCTGTCCTGCCCCATAGCGTTGCCGAAAATACCGCCCGCAAAACCCAGCTGTTCCTTGTTGGAAACGGATTCATTGTCGAGGTATGTCCGCTTGAGACCCAGCGCCATTGATTTAACCGACATGTTTGTTCACCCTTCACAAATATAATCGTAAATATAGTATCATATTTATCAAAATCTTTCAATGTTTTTATTTGAAATCAGAATTAAGACGGGATATTGAACATAAACCTGCAGATTGTATTGTTTTGGACTGCAAGATTGAATAATAAAAGAATATATGATAATATTTTGAAAGAATTAAGCAGACATTTTATATGTAATCAATTTCAAATAATAATTACCGATATCAGGAGAAACGACATGGAAAAAATCAGGTTCGGAATTGTGGGAACGGGAACAATCGCCCACAGATTTGCAAATGCAATCAGGAACACTCAAGGCGCGCAGCTTGTTGCCGTTGCGTCAAGAACACGTGAAGGCGCTGCGGCGTTTTCAAAAGAATTTGACATCCCTTTGAGTTTTACGGGCTATGAGTCAATGGCAGAGTCGGACTGCATTGATGCGGCATACATAGCCGTTCCGCACTCCGGGCACATCGGATGCTCGATGCTGATGATGAACAACGGCAAGCACGTGCTTTGTGAAAAACCGATGGCGGTAAATGCGCGTGAAGCGGAAATGATGTTTGACTGCGCAGAAAAAAACGGTGTTTTTCTGATGGAGGCAATGTGGGCGCGGCTTGTGCCGGGAACATTGAAAATGCTTGAGCTTGTTGCAGACGGAGCGCTCGGCGACATTCTCGGAGTTGAGGGAAAATTCTGCTACACAATGGATGAGGATGAAATGAATCACCACATTTTCAAACAGGAGAACGGCGGCGGTTCACTGCTTGACGTCGGCTGTTACGGGCTTAACTTTGCAAGCTGGTTCCTCGGCGATGAAATTGAGCACATCAGCGCAGAGGCGGATTTTTATAACGGCACGGACTGCCACACCTGCGTGCTTCTGAAATACAAAAGCGGCGCAATAGCGGATATATCAAGCGCAACTCTGCTCAAAAAGCCGAACGAGGGTTATGTTTACGGCACAAAGGGATATGCCCGGCTTGAAAGATTCTACGCCCCGCAGGAGATTATTCTGAACACGGAGGATTCGGGCGAGCGGCGCATATCCGTCCCTTATGCGGGCAACGGTTTTGAAGAGCAGATTGAGCATTTTTGCAGTTGCATAAAAAAAGGGCTGAGCGAAAGCCCGGTTATAACTCACGCTCACACGCTGAAAATAATATCTCTCACGGACAGAATAAGAAAAATAATTTCTCTCGAATACCCGCAGGATAAAGAGTAATACAGTTAAAAAACGATATAGAAAAAGGACTGCAGACATTTTACTGTCTGCAGTCCTTGGTTTTTAATTCTCGGGAATTACCGGAGTCCAGTATTCATTGTTGTAAGCATCTGTCAGGAGGTAGGTTGCGGAGCATTTACCGGAATCTATTATGACATTTGATATTGTATTGCTGCCGTTATAAGTTACGACATCTCCCATAAGGTAACTGTCCTGATATGTTCCGTCGTAGGTGTAATAATCGCAGATAAACTCGATTTTGTCGCCTTCGGCAAGGGCTTCAACACCTTTTGCGATTGTTTCCGTTTCGCCTTTTGTGTAAACAAAACGTGCGCCTGCGATATATCCTTTGGGATTGGCGTTGTCAAATACAAGTATGAGTTCTGCTCTTTCACCGTTTACCATAACGGGAACATAACCTGTAATTGAATAATTTGTGCCGTCGTCGAAGGTGTCGGTGTAATAATACGGAACGGGCTGGTTGTCGATTGCAATCCAGGTGCCGTCAAAATCGCTGACAAGCTCGCCGTTCTCGGTTATTCTGTAAACATTGTCAAGACCGAGGTCGATATAACCCTCACCGTCGTCATAGAAAACATTGAGAGCAAGCGAGTGAATCTGCTTCCACTGATTATCGTTGAGCGCGAGCTGATAATCATCACCGTTTTTGACCCAGACGAAATATGAAGTATCCAGCTGATTTTCTGAAATTACTTCAACCGCATTGTCAACGTCAAAGCTGCGCTGACCGCCGAGAAGTGCGCCTGCAAGCGACAGAAGCGAACCGGCACCCGATGCCGAAGAAGCGCTCTGCGAGGGGCTTGCCTGCGGCGCAGTGCCGCCGCCCATAAGTGCGGTTAAGAGTGAAGTAATATCAATACTTGATGCCGGAGACTGACCTGAATAACTGCCCTGAAGGGAAGGAAGGGGCGATGAGGGCTGCTGGCTGTTTGCTACTACCTGACCTGAAAGCTCGAGGTTTGCAAACGAACGGACGCAGTCGGTATAGCTGCTGTCCATCCCCATTGCTTCATACGCCTTGACAGCATTTGCAACCCTTGAAGTTTTGTTGTAAGGGAAATAGATAGCAAGACCGTAGGCGTTGGTAATTGAAGAAGATGTATTGTTATATTTTACCGCGCCGAGAACAGCATCTGCGAGCGCTTTTGAATCATCGGTGTTAAGCTTGTTTGCAAGGTCAACAATATCAATCTGGTCGGTTTTGTTTCTTGTTGCAAATTCTCTTGTTTTTGAGCGGGCATCTGAAACAACTTTATAATCCTTGCTGTTGATAAGCTGTGCCGTTTCAACGGCAAAATCTCTGAAAACAGAAGGAACGGTAGCGGTAAGCTCGGCAAGGTCTGTTACGGAAAGAGTGGTTTTCTGCCCCGGGCATCTCTGGTTGCAGTATGATACAAAATCATCAACTATGATTTTGCCGAGTTCGATGGTTGATATTGCGGGATTTCTCGCAAGATTGTTGAGCCAGTTGGTGTAATACCAGCCGACACCTGGCTCTGTTTCTTCCGAGCCGATAAGGTAATCGGCATAGGGTGCGAGTGTCAGCGCACTTTCAAGCGTGCCCATAAGGCAGGCATCAAAGCCGATAAAATCGAACGTCTGGCCGGATGCCTTCAAGGCGTCGCCTATACCTTTGAGCGACAGAGACCCTGCCTGCTGATTTCTTTCATCATAGCCGAAGCCGGAAATTGAACCGCCGCCGTGATCCCACAGAATAAGCATATTTCTGTTGGCGGGGTAGTTCTTTCTGCAGTAATTGATAAAGCGGGTAAGAGTGGTTGCCCTTGTCATCGGGTCGGAGCCGTCGTTCCTGACAAGGCAGGTCATACGCCCGTTGTGGATTTTATAAATCTGGTTGACGGAATTGCTTATTCCGGCTGTTCTCCAGTTCCTGCAGCCTCCTGTATAAACAATGACATCAACATTGCCGTTGAGTGTGGCAGCCGCCATTTCTTTCATATCGGAGCTTGCCATACCGCTCTTTGACTCAAGGTCGGTGCCGCACATATAGACCATTACGGTGGCGTGGTCTGCTCCGCCGCCTTTTATAACGGTTTTTTTCTGAGCGGCGCCCGATGAAACGGAAGTGTTGAGAACACGTCTGTTGTCATTATCCCATTTTTCAGACATTGTGCTGTTTGTAAAACCGCTGAAAATGCCTGAGCCCGGTGCTGACGGAGCGGACGGTGTCTGGCTGCCGCCGCCAAAAAGACTGTTGATGCCGAAGCCGCCGCCGAAAAGGAGGGCAAGGATAATGCCGATTATTCCAATGCGTTTGCCTCCGCCGCCTGAGCGGTGCGGTGTTCCGCCGGAGGGCGGACCGCCGGACGGAGAGCCCTGCTGATTTCTGCCCTGATAACCGTCTTTTTTGCCTACGGGACCTGTGCCGAGACCTTCGCCGCGTTTTTCTATGGGTTTACCGTAACCGGTAACATTTTTTTCACGGCCTCTGGGTTGCTGATCCATAATAATCCCCCTGTCATATATTATAATGATATTATATTTTTATTGCTGTTGAATTGTCAATACAATTAATTTAAAGATTACTGTGTTTTTGAATAGTGCACTATGTTTGTGCAAATCATTTTGTCATAATCAATAAGGTGAAAAAGAGAGCCGTCGGGCAGCGGATAAACGCAGATATCTTCCGCTTCATTGTCATAATTCGGAAGGTGGCGCTCAAATTCAACCCGGACCGTTCCGTCTTCGGGATTCACAGACAGAACCTGCTCGTCTGTGCTGTGCGATACATCGTATGACAGATAAAGAACGCCCTCATAAACAGAGCCGCCCTGAATTCTGTTGACGGTTTCGCTCAGCTGAATTGTTTTAACAAGCTGCATTGAATCGAGACTGTAAACAAGAATCTCATTTACGTCGTCGAACTTTGACGTATATAGCAGGCGGTTCTCTCTGTCAACTGCAAGCCAGGGAATTCCGTCGGTAAGGTGCCCGCTTGTAAAATCATAATACTCGCCGGTGTATTCAAGGGTTTTGCAGTCGTAAACCAGCACAAAATTATATTCGTAGCCGTCCCCTTCGACTGCGGCATAGATTTTACCGTCTGCACAGTCAATTCCGCCGATGTGGTTGCTGTTGTATTTTTGCCTGAACTCATCCGGAATTGAAGAGGAAACTCTTTTGAGGCATTTCATATTGAGGTCAAATTTTGCAAGACCGGTCAGACCGACGGCGGTCAATGAACCGGATGTATAAAAATATTCGCCGTCGCAGCAAAGCCCCTGCCCCGCAAACATTGAGACGGTCGGGGCGAGCTTTTCTTTTCTGACAAGCCCGTAACCTTCTGAGACGGTTGTTTTACCGAGCCCGAGGATATATGTTATTATCAGAATAAACGAGGTAAATGCCGAGACAATACTTTTCATATTAAACTCCACCTTTATGTAAAGATTATAACTTTTTGAGGATTTTTTCAAGATTTATGCCCGTTTCCGGAAATAAAAATGAGCATAAATCAGTGTTTTTATATTTGACAAAGGAAAAATAATGTGGTTTAATTTAACAAAAGGGATGTGCAATCCCGAAAATATTACGGAGGAGTTTATTATGGGAAAATTTGAAGTAAAGAAAGTCAAAACCGGCATCAAGTTCAATCTCAAAGCAGGCAACGGCGAAATAATCGCCACAAGCGAAGTTTATTCGTCAGAAAAATCCTGCCTCAACGGCATTGAGAGCGTTCGCAAAAACTGCGTAGCCGACATTGAAGACCAGACCGTAGAAGGATTTGAAAAGCTCAAGAATCCGAAGTTTGAGATTTATGTTGACAAAGCAGGCGAGTTCAGATTCCGTCTTAAAGCAAAGAACGGCGAGACAATTGTCGCCAGCGAGGGCTACAAGGCAAAGGCAAGCTGCAAGAAGGGCATTGAAAGCGTAAAGAAGAACGCACCCGAAGCAGCAGTTGTAAACGCTGAATAGTTTTATCTGAAAACGGCATTTGCGGGTTATGCATAAGCTAACCCGCATTTTTTATATCCGGAGGCAATATGATTATTGTAAGAATACTTATATTTGCCGTGTCGGTTTTATGTTTTGTGTTAAATATTAACCCGTTTATCACAACGGGCGAAGTAAACTCAGGGCTTATTACCGGAATCGGCGCGGGAGTTCTGCTGTTTTTATACGGCTTGTTTTTCAGGAGCATAAACAACCTTGTTGTAATAATATGGAAAAACACTGCGGGTAAAATCATTTTGTCGGCAGTAGCGGTAATGACGGCAGTTTGTTTATGGATCGGCGGGGTGACGCTCACAAAAATCATAGCAAAGAGCAGACCGTCGGAACACAGGACGGAATACATAATTGTTCTGGGCTGCAGAGTTTATTCGGACAGACCCGGAATATTTCTGACAAAAAGAATCAACGCCGCCTTTGATTATCTGCAACAAAACCCCGACAGCAAAGCAATACTCTCGGGCGGTCAGGGAGAGGGCGAGGATATTTCCGAGGCGCAGTGCATGTTCAACACGCTGACGGAAAAAGGAACAGACCCTTCAAGACTGCTAATTGAAGACGAATCGAAGTCAACACTTGAAAACTTCAGAAAATCGGTTGAACTGATGAAAGAGAGCGGTGTTGACCTTGAAGAAATAACCGTTGTTACCAATGACTACCACGAATACAGGGCGTCAGAATTTGCGGAGAAATGCGGACTTAAAGCGTATTCATACCCGGCAAAAACGCCGTGGGACGGCTACCTGCCGTTTGCCGTCAGAGAGGTGTATGCGACAATAGTGCAGATATACCTCGGAAGATAAAAATACCCGAACACTCTGTTTTGGAATGTTCGGGTTTTGTTTTATGCAAAGCTTTTTATCATTCTGAAAACAATCGTCAGGCCTTTGATACAGAGAGTTGCGAACTTTATGAAGAGGTTAAGCATCTGCGCTATATCGATTGCTGAGCCCTGATTCTGCGACTGTGTAAGCGAGGTGCTGAAATCAGTCTGAGTCTGCTGCTGACCCTGCGACGGGTCTGTTGTGCTGACCTGGGATGTTGACGAAACGCCCGAGAAATTTGGATGAATGCAACCCCAGTAGCTTCTCCAGGTGTAGTGGCCGGTGTAATTTGTAACATAGAGCTGACCGGACCAGTTCTGATGGTAGGTTGAATAATCCGACTCATAAATGGCGACGTGACCTATTTCGGAATTGGTGTAAATAAGGATATCACCCTTCTGAGGGATGCCGCCCTGAGTGCGGGTCCAGCCGGCGGGAAGCGGAGCCGTGATATAGCTTGATGCCGGGATGAGATAAGAGTTCTCACCGAGATATTCATAATAAGCGCAGATTAAATCCACACAGTAGCCGGTTCCGAAGGTTTTGCCTAAATTGGATTTGACCCAGGTGATGGCGTCATCGCTCGACTTGCTTGTTGCCGAAGCGTTGAGAGCAAACGGGCACATAAGCAGAGTGATGCATAACAATACAGCAATAATGCGTTCAGATATTTTTTTCAATGCCTTTTCCTCCGTTTTGCGGAAAACTGTTCCGCCGATTTATTTTTGTTCCGCTGTATAACATAACACATTTTAATAAAAATGTCAATTAATTACAAAAAAGTTTCAAATTATTACAATTTGTAATATATTAAAAATGAGGCAGGCGCACCGGAAGATGCGCCTGTGATTCGTTTAAGAATATAAAGTATTATTTAACTGTTTCTTCGGCAGATGCCGCTTTTTTTGTTCTTTAAGACAATAAACGGTAAGAATAATCACAGCGATGACCGCCATCGGGATTGAATAGACAACAAAAGAAACCATTCTGTCTGTCAATGCGCCCGTGATTTTTTCGGGGTTTATAAAGAACTGAATAATTGAGGGTGATGTGTTATTGACTGCGTGCAGAAATGCCGCCGGCCAGACAGAGCCCGTTTTTAATGTAATGCAGGTAAGGATTATACCCATAAAAACAGTTAGTATTGCCATTGCCGCAAAGCCGGTAAATGGATAGCCCCTGTATTGTGTTCCGAAATTGTGCCCTGCGTATGTAAGAGGCCAGTGCCACATTCCCCAGATTATTCCCCCGATAACGACTGCCTTGGGAAGTCCGCAGAGTTTAATGAGTTTGGGCATCATATAACCGCGCCAGCCCATTTCTTCACCCAGACCGCCCATGGAGAAATACACTCCCGAAACGAACGCCATAACCGGATAAAAATAAACTGTTTTCACATCATCAACTGCTGTTCTGAAAAACTGTTTGTCAAAGCACTCCGGCTGAATAATTACTGACATTAAATTACCGAGTTCGGTATAAAGCCACGGAATGAGGAGAGCGAGAATATAAAAAATAAATCTGCCGTTTTTAAAATCAATGCCGAGCATAAGCGAATTTTCGCCCGTGAGTTTAAATCCCTCTTTTGTGATATGCCTTGTTATTACAACTCCGGCGGCCGGGCTGAGCATACCTAAGGTGCAGATGATATTTGCCATGTTGCCCACCGAACCGTCATCATTCAAAAAAGGTTTGCCCGACAGAATAAACGCAAAAAACATTCCCCATGAAATACCGAAGGTAACCGCGAAATAAATCAGAAGGTTTCTGAGTTCTGTTTTTTTTTCTGCTTTATTCATCAATACCTACCTCCCTGTTTTTATTAAGGACGTAAGTAAGTTTAAATGAGAGAAAATAAATTAAAGTCGAAATTACGGGAGACAGGACCGCCCATAAATTGACTGTGAAGGTATGAGTTTTATACCATTCCACAAAGACAAGCAGGTCAATTTTCTCAAGCTTTTCAAGGTCGCCGAAAAACAGACCGGCAACGACAAGAAGAAATAAGAATTCAAGTATTGCCGTTTTAATCATCTGAGCTTTTCCTGTGCCGAGAGTGATAAAGAAAGGCAGTTCAACAGCCGCAATTACAATCGAAGCACTTGCAAAAACAATCAGGAAGGACTTAAGCGCTTCAATCAGATCGGTAATCTGGTTTTTACCGGCATTGCAGTTATAGATTTCGCACCAGATTAATGAAACGGACATCAGGATATAAACGGAAACTGCAATAAAGATGTATTTTGAAGCGATATATGTATTTTTGCCGAACGGCAGCGCCTTTGTAAATGCTTTGATTTTGCTTTTTTCATCATTTGAAATAAGTGATTTTGTCCAGATTGAAGGTAAACCCAAACTGCAAAAAACAAACATGGCAGGTAAAGTCCAGAGAAAAAAATCATAAAGACCGGCATCCGTTTGGGTGGCTGCATCCGCCGCATCAATATCACCGCCGGGCAGCAAAAGACGCAAAACGAGAAAAACAAAAGTCAGAACAAGAATAATCAATGATATCTTTTTGCCTTTGACAGAAAGAAAATCTTTATATAACAGACCGCCCATTATGCCACCCCTCTCTTTTTATCAGCAAAGAAAACAGACAAAAAGTAACAGACTGCTGCCACCCCGGCAGCGGCAATTATAAAATAATAAGGTTTGTTTTCAAAAGCATTTATGAGATTGTGAAAAAATGCGGAAAAAGAGGCAAAATCATCATTTGTAATTGCTTTTTTTATGTCTTTGATTTTCACAATAAAAAACAAAACCGCAGCGGCAACAATCGGTAAAGCTGTTGAGTATGAAGGTGAGATTCCCGCGTAATTGAGCATTATTATCAATGATGTAAAAATAACCATGCAAGCGGTGATTGAAGCAAGGGTGCCGATGCTTTTTGAAAACAGAATAATATCCGAAACAGCCGACATCACTGCAGACATAAGAATATCAATAACAATACCTGCCGCAAGAAACATCAGAACTGTCAGAAACTTTGAAAGAACTCTTTTTTTAACGGAAAACGGAAAAGATGCGCCGACCTTATAAAACGAGGCGTTTTTGTCATAGACGAACAGGTTGGAAATATCGCCTGTGCTGACAAGCGGCAGAATCATAAAAAACATTACGGCAATTTTAACAACGGCGGCAATATCAAACCCCGCCTCTTCCATACCGGACACGGATATTCTGAGATTGCCGTAACGGCCGCTGAGAACAAACATTATCGCCACGGCAACAACACCGATTATAACAAACGTGTATGCGGTGAGCTGCTTTTTCAGGCAGTAAAAATCTTTAACAATCAAGCCTTTCATATCTGCCTCCGTCAAGCGTTTTTAAGCTGCTGTCTTGATTTGTTGACATAGAAAATCATTATTTCTTCAAGTGTAGAAGGTTCAATGACAGCATCGGGATAAAGCTTTTTGCAGGTTTCGGCATCATTGACAAGAACCTCTGTGCCGAAGGCGCCCTCCTGCATTGAAACAATAACAGATTCGCTTATTGAAGAAACATAATCATTGGGGCACTTGAGCAGGGCGTGTTTTTCGAGTATTTCATCTTTATTGCCTGCCAGAACAATTCTGCCGCCGTCAATAAAAACAACCTCATCCGCTATTCTCTCAAGGTCGCCCGTTATATGGGAGGAGAGGAGGATTGTGTGGTCTTCCGCCTCTTCAAACTCTCTGAAAATCTGCATTATCTCATTGCGGACTATGGGGTCAAGACCGCTTGTAGGTTCATCCATAACGAGCAGTTTTGCGTTGTGTGAAAGCGCGGCGGCTATCTGAAGCTTCATTCGCATACCCCTTGAAAACGCGCCGCAACTTTTATTTGACGGAAGGGAGAATTTTTTGAGATTATTGAAAAACACTTCTTCATCCCAGTTTTTATAGACATTTTTCATAATCACATTTATCTGTTTGGGTGTGAGAAACTCGTGAAAGCCCATTTCATCAAAAACCACGCCTACATCTTCACGAAGCTGCGAATGTCTGCCGTCAACGGGCTCGCCGAAGAGATAAATCTCGCCGCTGTTGCGTTTTATCAAATCCAGCAAAAGCGAAATCGCGGTTGTTTTGCCCGCGCCGTTCTGCCCGATAAAACCGCAGACACTCCCCTGCTTAACGGAAAAGCTTATGCCGTCAAGTCTGAAATCGCCGTAATCTTTGACAACATTTTTAAATTCAATTACATTTTTTGTTTCAGCCATTGTCTTTCTCCTTATAAATAATGCTGAGAGTTTCAGTAAGTTCCTTAAGTGATATTTTGCCGATAAACGCCTTGTCAACCGCCGAGTCAAAAAGCTCCTGAATAGAAAAAAGCATATTTTCTCTGACGAGATCGCTGTTCATGGCGTTGACAAAACAGCCCTTACCCTGAACGGTAGAGATGTAGCCATCCCTTTCAAGGTCTTCATAGGCGCGTTTTGTTGTGATTATGCTGATTTTAAGTTCTTTTGCGAGCATCCTCATCGACGGCAGGGCATCACCGGCAGACAGAGAGCCGGACATAATCTGGGTTTTAATCTGCTCTTCAATCTGCTCATAAATCGGAACTCCAGATGAATTGCTGATTATGATATTCATATATACCTCACTATGCGCATTAGTGTATATATACAGTATATACAGTTGTGATATGTTTGTCAATACCCCGAAGCATAAAAATTCCGGCCCGAAAAATGAGCCGGAACAGGAGTAGTATTATAATATATAATTGTTTACTGTATTTTTTTATGCTTTTACCCTGCCAGTGAACTGAAAAAGTTTTTTATTGCCTGAATAATATTGTTGAAGAAATAGGCGATGTTCTCGCCGAGAGATTTCTGAACTTTATTGCATTTGATTATTACCGACGTGTGCGGATATGCACCGCCGACATCCTGCTGAGTTTCACTGAACCATCTGTAAATCTCAATTGAAAAAGTTCCGTCTTCTTTATCGACATAATCGGTAATGTAGCGGACATACAAGGGTTTTCCGTCGGCAAGAACGGGAGGGTTTTCGGGGCTGCATCTGACCTGTGTTCCGTCAGTGAAAACAAGGGTGATATATTCCGGCACAACAAAATCATCCGCTTTTCCGTCATAAAAAACCTTGACTTCGGGTTTGTAGCCATCAGGGAGAATTACGCACTTTGCGTTGAAGGGATATTCAATCTCATCCGTTTCAAGATTGTTGATGCCTTCAAAACAGTAAGTGTTGTCAGCTGCATCGTTGTTGTTTTGCGCAAATACGCAGACACCGGAAAACGCAAAGAGGCAGGCAAGCATAAGCGAAAGAATCTTTTTTGCGGTTTTCATAACAGCATCTCCTTTGTCTGTTTAAAAAATACCACACCGCGAAAACGATGTGGTATGTGTTTGTTTTATCAGATTTCGGGAATTTCGATTGCGATTTCTCTGCCAAGCTCGGCGGAACGTGAAATACCGTCGATAATTGCCTGGTTGTAAAGAATCTGTGAGCAGGGAACGGGCGCTTCACCGCCGTCTTTGACTGCGTCAATGAAGGAGCGGATTTTGATGTCGAAGCAGTCTTCATCGTTGTGCTTTTCTTCAATGATTGTTTCGACCTGGTTGCCTGCGATTTCGTGGTAAATGACAAGCGGACCGCCGATGCTGCCGTTCCAGCATTCGGTTGAAGGAACTCTGACGGAGCCCTTTGTGCCCATAATTATTGTATCACCGGGAGTGTCAAGGTTCATAGCCCAGGCGATTCTGAAGTCAAGGATGATGTCGCCTTCAAGACGGATAAAACCGGCGGCAAAATCATCGACGCCGAAAACATCGTGATGCTCATAAGAGGGATCTTTGCCGAAATAATCGGATTTATAGCCGGTAACCGTCAGAGGTTTGGGGTAACCGATTGAGTTGAGAACCATATCAAGCGAGTAGCAGCCGATATCGCCGAGAGCGCCTATGCCTGCGGTATCCTTCTGAATAAAGGAGGTGCCGTAGGGTGTGGGAATGCCCCTGCGTCTGCCGCCGCCTGTCTGGATGTAATAGATTTTGCCGAGTTCGCCGGACTGACAGATTTTTTTGAGCATTTTCATATTCTCATCAAATCTGGGCTGGAAGCCGATTGAAAGAACGCCGTTGTTTCTCTTTTCGGCACGGCAGATTTCAACCGCCTCTTCAAGAGTGACGCACATCGGTTTTTCGAGCAGAACGCTCTTGCCGTGGTCAAGCGCATAAACCGTGCACTCGGCGTGTGTGGCATTGTAAGTGCAGACGCTTACAGCGTCAACATCCGCATTGTCGATAAGCTCTTTGTGGCTGGGATAGAACTCGATGTTTTCAAGACCGTTTGCCTTGCAGAAAGCTTCCGCCTTGCCGGGGATAAGGTCTGCGGCGGCTACTATTTCAACATCGGGGCATTTTTTATAAGCATTGACGTGTGCTTCGGCAATCCAGCCGGTGCCGATAATGCCGACTTTAACTTTGCGGGAGGCATCAACCTCTTTTGCCGCAGTCTGATCTTCTTTGAATCTGTCAAGAATTCCTGCCATAATTGCACCTCATTAAATTCTAATAATATTACCAGCCGAGAGTTGAAAGATATTCTCTGCTGAGTTTTACCGATTCAAGTCTTGTGTTGCCGCCCGAGGGTTCATCCTGCTCGACGACAACCCACTGCGAGCCCGCCTCTTCGCATGCGGCGAGAATTGCCGCAAAATCCTGCTCGCCGTAGCCGACGGGACGGAAGCAGAACGAGCTTTCTTCTTCTTCCTGCTCATCATCTATGCCGATGAGTTTATAAAGCGAACCGCCTTTTTTCTGACCCATCTCAAAATCTTTGAGATGAACGACGGGAGACCTGCCCGAATATTTAACAATATATTCTGCGGGATTCTCCCCTGCAACATTGACCCAGCAGGTGTCAAGCTCGGTCTGGAGAAGGTCGGCGGGAATTGTGCCGTAAAGAATATCAATGGCGTATTCATCGCCGAGTTTAACAAACTCGAAATCGTGGTTGTGATAAAGAAGCTGAATACCGAGCTCTTTTGCCGCAAGCGCTATTTTGCCGATTCCCTCCACTGTTGACTGCCAGCCGGGTGTGCCGGGACGGCATTCTTCCGTGAGATACGGAACGGCGACATATTTGCAGCCGATAAGCGCATAATCACTGAGAACCTTCTGCGGATTCTCAAGCATATCGTAATAAGGGACATGAGCCGAAACGGGAACAATACCGACCTCGTCGCAAATTGCTTTGACTTCTTCGGGGGTTTTGTCGAAAAGGCCTGCAAACTCGACGCCGTCGTAGCCGTATTCTTTCATCTTGCGGATTGTTCCTTCAAAATCCTCAGCCATTTCATCTCTTACGGAATAGAGCTGAACGGCAACAGGAAGTTTCATAAAGATTTCACTCCTTTAAAAAAATTACATAGATATAGTATCATAAAGGGATGGAATATACAAGATATATTTTAAAATTAAAGCATTTCTTCAAGTATTTCAGCTGCGCCCGCAACAAGAACGGCGCAGGGGCGTTTTTTGTAAAACTCGGCTGTTCTTTCATCGGGAACGGGAGTTGTTCTTTTGACACCGATTAAATCGCGACAATAGAGGGACGAATACTTTTCTCTGAATTTGTCGGCCGCCTGCTGAACAAGGGCATAGACCTTTGCTTTATTCTCTTTGTCGCTGAGATCTGAGCTGCCGTATCGCATTGAGAGAACAATAGCCATACCGGTTACGGCACCGCACATATCGCGCATTCTGCCTACGCCGCCGCCTAAGCCCTCTGAGAATTTAAGGGCTGTTTCTTTTGGAATTCCGAAATCTTCGCTGAAAGCCGCAACAACGGATTGCGAGCAGTTGTAACCGTCAAAAAAGAGCTGAGCGGCTTCTTCTTTTTTACCCATAATCAACACTCCTGAGAATCAAATTTTATGTTTTTAATTATTATATCATAAAAAAATTATAAAAAAAGTATTCCATTATCGGAATTTATGTGTTATAATCTTTTTCCGTGACGGATTAAATGAGTTAATCCGATTTTGAATGGAGGACAAAACAATGAAAAACGTAAAGAAATCTTTTGCTCTTTTATTTGCAGTAATTTTTGCTTTTTCTGCAATGAGCGTAGTGGCGTCTGCTGTGGCGCCCGTAGTTACCGTTACCGAATACGGTAAGACAAGCGTAACAGTTAAACAGCTTGATAATTGTGTTTACGGCTGGAAAGCCATCGGCGCCGAGGGCGGATACGACTACTCGGGCGGAACTTCAAACGTTATAGAACTTGCAGGCAGCACAAAGGGTTATGAAATTGTTGCCAAAAACTTTATAACAGATGAAGTCTCAACAGCAGTAACTGTTCTTGCAGCCCCTGAAAAGCCCGTTCTCAAGAACTCCGATTATGTTTCATGCACTGCAACAACAATCACAATGAAGGCGAACTCAAATTATCAGTATAAAGCTTTCAACAAGCAGCTCGGTTTTGAAACAGAATGGTCTGACAGCAACACAATCACCGGTCTTGTAAAAGACACAGAATACTCTGTTATTGCCAGAAACAAGGTTGCGGAAAATCAGCTTCTCGGCGAAGACAGCAACGCAATCCTTATCAGAACTACCGCAAGAGACAGCTTCACAGGCAAAAAAGAGGACTGCCGTGTTGACCTTGCTTACACGGGCAGTGTTCCTCAGGGCACAAGCATTAAGGTTACGGCTACCGGTTCATACATTGACTCCGCATCACCCAGTGCCGACACTACTCCCGTTGAGGGCGACACACGCTATGTTCCCAGAAAATGGTATGCAAAGCAGACCGACTCCGGCATTATTGTTGACAGCGGCGAATGGGCATCTGACCTTACCGTTAAGTCAGATATGGTTGAAACAACAAACGTAACAGTTAAAAAGGGTTCAACCGTTGATGTTCGTGTTGAAGTTGAATTTGAGCTTCAGAGCTACACAAACGGCAAATGGGTAAAGAAACTCGGCACTGTTATTGATTCCAACACATTCCCCGTTGCTCCCAAGGCAGGCAGCGGTCAGAAAGTATTGCAGATTCTCACAAGCGTTATCAACCTTGCAACAAAAGCTCTTCTTACTTTCTTCAAATTAATCAACCAGTTCCTTACAAAAGCCAACTGAGAATAAACAAAAACATGCTCCCTTTATGGATTTCATAGAGGGAGCATTTATTTTTGCTTTTATGCCTCAACCGAGGACATTTTTTCTTCAAGCGCCTTGCGGCGTTCAAACAATTCCGCTTCAACCTTTGCGCGGACTTCCGGGTCATCCCTGACAAAAGCTATGATAATCAGATAGAGAATTTCGCCGATGATGGGACCTGCTATGAAAATCGGCCACTGCCATTTCATATAAAGAGGACCCTGAAGATAATTCTTTTTTGTGTTGTCATATCTGAGCCAACTGAGAATGAAGCCGCTGATAAGGGAGTTTGCAGCAGATGATATTTTGGAAATGAAATTCTGGATTGAGAACGAAATGCCTTCGGTTCGTTTGCCTGTTTTCAGCTCGACTTCATCGATGGAGTCGCTTGTGAGCGAGCGGTGAGCGATATCCATCATATTTGTCGGAATGGCAACTACCGCCATAAGAAGAATTACGGCATACATACTGCCGAGAGAATTAAAGCCGATAAAGTAGCAGACAGTTCTTAAAACTATTGCGGTGCTCTGGGCTATAATCAGAATGCGTTTCATTCCGCCGACTTTGTCGGAAACCTTTGTGGCAAAGAACATTGAAAGAGCGCCGGGAATACCCATAAGAACACTGTAAACCACCTGAGAGGTTCCGCCGTCAAAGGTTGCAAATCCGAAATTGAAGGACTGACGGCTTTCAAAGAAATACGCCCAGGGAAGCATTGTGCCGAATGCATCCTTGAAAAATCTTGCGGCTGAAATGAGAAGCAGGGTTTTGTTGTGACGCAAAACGAAAATCGCTTCGAGCAGGCTTTCTTTGCTTCTCGGAACATCGACGGCTTCGTGCATTCTGTAAGCGCTCATTGAAATGAGTTCTCCGCCGAGGCCGAAAACAAGACCGAAAAATGCAAATATTTTAAAATCGTTCATGCCGAGCTGATTGCTCATAACGGAGCGGAGAATCTGAAAAGCCATAACGAGGGTTGAGCCGGCGCCGGCACCGATTGAAACCCACTGTGAGACCTTGGCTCTTTCTTCAGAGTGCGGAGACGATAAAGCGACCATTCCCCAGAGGGCGACATCCTGGAAGGAATAGAACAAATCCCACAGGAGGTAACAGGCGAAAACCACAGCAATGGAGACTTTAATGTTTGTGCCGGTTTTTAAGAACATCAGAGCCGAGAGAATACCGATAACCGGCGGTGTTGCCAGGAGATAAGGCCTGAGTTTTTCACCGTTTTTAAAACGGTGGCGGTCAACGAGAGCACCGACAATGGGGTCGTTGATTGAGTCCCACGTTCTGGTAATGCTCGTCATCAGACCGACTATTTTTGAGTTGATACCCAGGACGGTGGTAAGATAGTAAAACAGCCACTGAGATATAAAACCGTATGAAAGATTCTGACCGCCGAGACCTACGGCGTATGATAACAATCTGCCGTTTTTGACGTATTTTTGTTTTTCCTGCGGTTGTTGTAAATCTGTGCCTGAATTGTTATTTACATCCGTTGACACGGGCACACTCCCCTTTCTTTTATGATTTTATTGCTTCAAGAGAGGGAGCACAGTCCCTTTCAAAATCATCGGTTGACGCTTCAACGGCACAGGTGCTGCAGCCTGCCGCTTCAAGTGCCTCAATGAAAGATTTATAATCCGCTCCGTCGCCTTTGCGAGGGTAGCTTCTTGAAACGGGTTCGGCAATATGAGCGTGTTTAATTGCTCCGCTGAGTCTTTTAACCGTTTCGCAGTTGTCGCTGACATCGGACATATGGTAAAAATCGACAAGACATTTTATGTGTTCCGATTCCGCCTGAGCGGCAAGAGCGGCACCCTCCTGAGCGGAGTTGACAATGTTGCTGTCTGTTCTTCTCAGCGGTTCAATAACGATGGTAATATTATATTTTGCGGCAATGGGAGCAGCAATATTTTTCAGGAAAAAAACAATTTGCCTGTAAGCCGCTTCATAGCTCCAGCCGTCTGGGACATTTCTTGCTCCGGCTGAACCGAAAACAACTTTTTCAAGACCGATTTGTTTGCCTCTGGAAATGCCTTTTTCAATGTATTCTGTTAACGCGTCGTAATCAACATCGGGACCGTCAACCTTCAGACTGCCCGGCAGAAAGCAGTTTACGCTTTCACATTTTATTGAATACCTGTTTAATTCTTCGCGAAAATAATTGAATGCTTCATCGTCACTTTCGGCAAGCACCGAAAAGCAGGATTCAACAAAATCAAATCCGCTCTCTGCGGCGGTTTTTATTCTTTGCCTGTCTCCGCCTACACACATACCGAATCGCATATACTATCACCCCGATTAATTATTTTTGACCGTAATAAGCACCTGCGCCGTGTTTTCTGAAATAGTGCTTATGCTGAATTGCCTGGGAAGCGGGCTGCGCCTCAAGACATTCGCTCAGGTAAGCCATTTTTGCGACTTCTTCAAGAATCGCGGAGTTTTTGGCTGCATCAAAGCAGTCTTTTCCCCAGGTGAACGGACCGTGCGAATGAACGAGCACCGCAGGCACCGCTCCGGGGTCAATACCGTTTTTTTCAAAGCATTCGGCTATTACTTTACCCGTGTTGAGCTCATATTCGCCGTCTATCTCATCCTGAGTCAGATCCCTTGTGCAGGGTATTTCGCCGTATGCAAAATCGGCGTGAGTAGTGCCGTAGGGCTTTATGTTCTTTGCCGCCTGTGAAAACGAAACGGCAAAGGTTGAATGAGTATGCGCAACACCACCGATGCCGGAAAATCTGCGGTAAAGCTCAAGGTGGGTTGCGGTATCCGACGACGGTTTGAGACCTTCGATTCTGTTGCCTTCAAGGTCAAGAACCGAGAGGTCGGATGCTTTGAGCTTGTCGTAATCAACTCCCGAGGGCTTGATTACAATAAGACCTTTCTCACGGTCAATGCCTGAGACATTGCCCCAGGTAAACAGGACAAGACCGTATTCAACGAGCTTGAGATTTGCCTCGAGCACCTGTTCTTTTAAAGATTCAAGCATATCAGCCCTCCGCAGCAATCTTTTTGAGACGCTTCATAACATCGTTTTCTCCCCTGCCGAAATAGTCGTGGAGAGTTTTATATTCCGCATAAAGTTTATTGTAAATTTCAACGTTTTCGGGGTTGGGGTAATAAACCGTATCTTTGACCTTACCCATTACGCCCGCCGCCTCATAGACATCGTCATAACCGCCGTTTGCCTTGCCTGCGGCAACTGCGCCGAGTATGGCGCTGCCCAGAGAGCCGCACTGTGTTGTGCCGGCGATTTTGACGGGCATATTGAGAACATCGGAATAAATCTGCATGGTCATCGGATCTTTCTGGGAGATTCCGCCCGCCGCATAGAAGGTATTGACTGTGACACCGTTTTCAATAAAGGTATCTACAATCATTCTTGTTCCGTATGCCGTTGATTCAATCAAAGCGCGGTAAATATCTTCCGGTTTTGTCTGAAGAGTCATACCGAGAATCATACCGGTTAAATCTATATCACAGAGAACGGAGCGGTTGCCGTTGAACCAGTCAAGTGCAAGCAGACCGCTTTCGCCCGGCTTTTTTGACGAGCATTTTTCACGAAGGAGTTTATGAATATTTACGCCCTTCTCTTTTGCCTCATTGTAAACGCTTTCGGGAAGGCAGTTGTCGATGAACCACTGGAACGAGTCGCCTACGCAGCACTGACCCGCTTCATAGCCGTAAAGGCCGGGCATAACGCCGTCTTCAACAACACCGCACATTCCGGGCACCTGCTTTTCGGTGTTGCCGAGAAGGATATGGCAGGTTGATGTTCCCATAATTGCAAGAAGCTCGCCTACCTGTGTGATTCCGACTGCGGGGACGGCAACGTGGGCATCTGCGGTTGCGATTGCGACAGCTGTTCCCTCTTTGAGGCCCGTGAGTTCCGCCATGGCGGCGGTAACCTCGCCCGCCTTTTCGCCTATGGGGGTGACGGGACCGAGTTTATCTTCAACAAGATTTTCAAGCCGCGGGTCAAGGGCTTTGAAAAATGATTTGAGCGGGTAACCGTTTTTCTTGTTCCAGATTGCTTTGTAGCCGGCACAGCAGGCGTTTCTTGTCTCTTTGCCGCAGAGCTGCCAGACTACCCAGTCGGCGGCTTCAATGAATTTGTCTGCCCTGTCATATATTTCGGGCGCCTCTTCAAGAGTCTGCCAGATTTTGGGAACAAGCCACTCGGAGCTGATTTTTCCGCCGAAGGTGTCAAGCCAGTCAACACCGAGTTCACGCGCAATATCGTTGAGTCTGTTTGCATAGGGCTGTGCGGCGTGGTGCTTCCAGAGTTTGACATAAGCGTGGGGATTGTCATTATATTCAGGCAGGAAGCAGAGAGGAGTTGAGTCCGCAAGCACGGGAAGAACGGTGCATGTGGTAAAGTCAATGCCGACGCCGATAATATCGTCCGGGTTTACCTGAGACTCTCTGATGACGGCAGGGATTGTGTTTTTAAGAACATCGATGTAATCCTGCGGATGCTGTAAAGCCCAGTCCATACCGAGTTTTTTACCATTCGGAAGGCATTCATCCATAACGGCGTGCGGATAATCAAACACAGCGGTTGCTATCTCTCTGCCGTCTGCGACATCAACAAGAAGCGCTCTGCCCGAAAGGGTTCCGTAATCAAGACCTATTGCATATTTAGACATAATTTTTCTCCTTAAACAAACAATTTTGAAACAATGCCGGCGTAAAGCCCGGCGGGATCTTTAAGATAGTTGTTTTTGATGCTGTCCGCCTGATTTTCATCTGCGGCGTAAACGGTGAGCTTCATAAGAATTTCATCGCCGTTCATAAGGGTAAAGGTTATGTTTGCGCCTTTTTCAAGATATTCCGTGTCAATTCTTGTTTCCGCTTTGCGGCGCTCTATTGTTTCAAGCATAACGGCGTCGCCGAGTGCTTTTTCACGCACAGACCTCGGAATCTCCTTTTCAAGCTCGAAAAGAGCGCTTAAGCTTTCGGGAGTCAGGGAGAGAACACCGTCGCTGCCGCATCTGAGACTGCCCGAAGAAATCAGCTCTTCAAGCGCTTCACTGACGGCGAAGTAGTTTGCAAGCCCGTGAAGCTGAAATATCTCTCCGATTTTTTCCTGTTTGACGGGAGTATTCATTTTATTGACTATATAACAAATCAAAGTTTTTATCTGCGCCGTATTACGCAGTCCGCCGAGTTCCACGCCCTCGGAAAACGTGTCGTAATTGTCGGAAAAACCGTTTGTTTTTTCATTTGTGTCTGACAAAAAATCACCTGCCAAGCTTTAGTAAAGAAGAAGTATTATTTATTGAAATCAACCGGTGCGAGAGGTTTGCCGAAATAGCCGTGCTCCGTCATATCTTTGCTGATAAAATTCTCTTTGACAGCCGCTCTGCCCCAGAGATTTGCCCAGCCCTCGCAATAGAGCTTATAATAAGAAACGCCCTGCTCTTTTCTCATCCTGACAAAAACGGGGAAGTTGCACCAGACAGACGAGGGAATGCCGACAACTATAAGATAAAGAGGCCCGAGCAGAATGGACTGGAAGGAGTGACCGTATTCATGGATTTTTGTGTCGTGAGCCCATTCCTCCGCTTTTGAGGTGCCCATAAAAATGAACATACCCATAGACAGACCGCCGAAGCCCTTGGCGTTGACATAGGTAATAACGGCGTGGTTGAAGCGCTCGTGCTTGTGGGTGGGCGCAAGAATGAGGAAGGCAATAAAACCCGCAAGGTTCTGAATAATGCCCCAGGTAAACTGCAGTAAATAGAACAAAAAGGCGTTCATCTTTCATCTTCCTTTCGGCACATAGTTATATAAATTATAGATTATTATTTTAATAAAGTAAAGTGAATTTTGATATGAAGCTCCCTGAAAAATTCTTTTATTCAATTTACACAAACGGACAGTTATAAATATGTTGAAAATTAACTTACAATATGATATAATACCAAAGAAATTGAGGTGAGTTTAATGCTTCTGACAGTTGATATCGGCAACACGAACATTACGGCCGGAGTTTATAAAGGCGATGAACTGATTCTTGTTACAAGAATCAAAACCGACCGCAACAAAACATCCGACCAGTATTCCATTGAATTTAAAAACCTTTTCAATCTTTACGGTATAGAATGTAAACTGACGGGCGCCGCAATCAGCAGTGTTGTGCCCGAGCTGACAAAAGCAGTCTGCAGGTCAATAAACACCATCTCCGGAATTGAGCCGCTTGTGCTTGCGCCGGGCGTCAAGACAGGAATGAATATTCTGACGGACGACCCTGCCCAGGTCGGTGCGGACCTTATTGCGGGCGGTGTCGGCGCTGCCGACCTTTACCCCCTGCCCTGCCTGATAATAGACCTCGGCACGGCTACAAAAATCTGCCTTATTGATGAAAACGGAGCATTCCGCGGCTGCACTATCTCACCGGGTATCGGAATATCTCTTGAAGCGCTTTCATCGAGAACATCTCAGCTGCCCGCCATCAGCCTCACAACGCCTTCACACGCAGTCGGAACAAACACGGTTGACGCCATGGAATCGGGAATTGTTTTCGGAACGGCGGCCATGCTTGACGGACTGTGCGCAAAGATTGAGGAGGAATACGGCAAACCCGCCGCCACAACGGTTGCCACGGGCGGACTTTCAAAAGATATTATTATGAGCTGTAAGCGTGATATTATCCATAACGGAGAACTTATACATCACGGACTTAAAAAGATATTTGAAAAGAATAACAAAACAAAATAATCTGCATAATTTAGCTAAATTTGTGCTGTATCCCCACAAAGGAACAACAGCAAAGGAGGAATATATTATGTCAATTCAAAAAACCAGGAAAATCGTTATGATGGGTTTGCTGACTGCCATTGTTTTTGCATTTCAGTTCATCAGCATGTCTATCAGAACGGCGACATTTTCCATCACGCTCTCACTTGTTCCGATAGCAGTCGGCGCGGCGCTATACGGAAAACTTGCAGGCGCGTGGCTCGGATTTGTTTTCGGCGCGGCGGTTCTGGCAACGGGAGATGCCAATGTTTTTCTTGCAGTCAACATTCCCGGCACAATCATTACCGTCATTTTAAAAGGCATGCTTGCCGGCTTTGCGTCGGGAGTTGCCTATGATTTGCTTAAAAACAAAAACGACACGGTTGCAACCTACGTTTCGGGCGTTCTTACGCCTGTTGTAAACACGGGAGTTTTCATTCTCGGCTGTCTTATCTTTTTTATGCCCACTATCAGTGAGTGGTCGGGCGGCAACAAACCCGTAAAATTCATTTTTGTCGGATTGATCGGCTTTAATTTCTTTATTGAACTTGCGGTTAACCTCATACTCAGCCCGTCTATAGCAAAGATAATCAAAATCGCCAGAAAAGAAAAACTCGGTTCTTGATGAGGAGGACAAATAATGCCCATTAAAGTGGATAATGAGCTTCCCGCCCACAAGGCGCTGGAAAATGAGAATATATTTGTAATGACCGAAGAGCGTGCCGTATCGCAGGATATAAGACCGCTTAAAATCATTATACTTAACCTCATGCCCACAAAAATAGAAACCGAAACTCAGATTCTCAGACTTCTGAGCAACTCGCCGCTTCAGGTTGACATTGATTTGCTTCAGGTTAAAAGCCACAAATCAAAAAACACGTCGGAAGAGCACATGCTTAAATTCTACAATGTGTTTGACGATATAAGGCACAACAAATACGACGGTATGATTGTTACGGGGGCTCCTGTTGAACACATGCCGTTTGAAGAGGTTGACTACTGGGACGAGCTGTGTGAGATTTTTGAGTGGAGCAAAAAAAATGTGTATTCCACATTTCATATATGCTGGGGGGCGCAGGCGGCTCTTTACTACCACTACGGCATTCCGAAATATCAGCTTGAAGAAAAGATGTTCGGTATTTTTCCGCACCGCTCGCTTGACACGCTGCACCCGCTTATGAGGGGGCTTGACGATGTTTTTTATGTTCCGCATTCGCGGCACACGGAAATACGCAGAAGCGACATTGCCCTTGTAAAAGACCTGCAGATTATTTCATATTCGGAAGAGGCGGGCATTCACCTTGTTTCCGATATGGAATGCAGAAACTTTTATGCAACCGGCCATTCGGAATATGACCGTGACACGCTTGCAAGGGAGTATTTCAGAGACAGAGACAAAGGTCTGCCGATTAAAATACCGTTCAACTACTTCCCCGGCGACAATCCCGAAAACACGCCGGTTATCAGTTGGCGAAGCGCAGGCAATCTTATTTTTACAAACTGGCTCAACTACTTTGTTTACCAGAAAACTCCTTATGATATCAACAGCATCGGCTGAGACATAAAAAAACACGGTGATTTAGTAAACCACCGTGTTTTTTTAATTTTTTATTTGAAAGAGAAATAAAAGGCAACAATCAGCAACGCCACGTGAAGAATAATCTCCAGAGGGAGCACAATCATAAACTTACGGTGCTGAGTCTTGTGACGGATAATCTGCATTGTTACGAACTCCGCAAACGCCCCGCCGAACAGCCCTGTAAGCAGAAGGGTTGCCTCGGGTATGCGCCATTTGCCCGCCTTTGCCGCAATTTTATCATAGACGGTGATTATTACGGTCAGAAGGGACATAACGCCGATATAAATAAGTAAAAGCTTAAGCCACCAGGTCATGGTAATTCCTCCGTTATCAGAACAATATATCGCTGCGAGTGGTAGTTTCGTTAATTGTTTCGGTTGTGACGGTTGCGGGTTCGGGGCCCTCATCGCTTAAATATCTTATTGCAAGGTAATTGTTTTTATCAAGGTAAAAAGTTATATAAAGCTTTTCTGTATCCTCCCTGCAGTTTGCTCTGAGGTAACCTTTGAAATTGCTGCCCTGCATTTCGCCCAGTGAAACGGAATCGGATGTGGCAAGCTTAAAATATGAAACTCTTGTATAGCCCCTGCCGTCATCGCCTTCAACAGACAAGGCAAGCTCGGTGTCCGGCAGGATTCCGCGTGCGGTGAATTTGCCGCCTTCACCTATTTTTGTGCTGTAATCGTTATTGTATTCATCAACAAGAACAAGGTTAAGCCCTTCGGCGGACTGACCGTTGTTATCTGCAAGAACGCCCTCGATTGTTATTGTCGCTCTTGCTTTTTCATCTGAGCAGGATGTCAGAAATGACAGCGACAGGGCGATAATCAACAGAGAGGCGAAAACAAGCTTAATCTTTTTCACTGTAAACACTCCGAACTATATTTTTTCGATTTTTGCGTAGTTTGCCATGATTTTTTTGGTTCCGGCTTTTGTAAACGCAACCTCAAGCAGGTTGTCGTTGCCGACTGGAGTCACGCTGACGATTACACCGTCGCCGAACGCTTTATGCCTGACTGCGTCGCCGACTTTAAAGTCTATGCCGGCACCTGTCGGCTCGTTGACTTTCGGAACCGTTGTATGTCTGGGATGATAATTGACGGGAACCTCTTTGAAGGCGAACTTGCTGCTTACCGCGGTTTTAACGGCAGCTCTTGAGCGGGTCAGATCCTTTTTCTCCAGAAGGTTTTCGGATATTTCATCTATGAATCTTGAGTGAGGATTGAACTTAGTCTGTCCGAACATCATTCTTGATTTTGCGCAGGTGAGATACAGCTTCTTTTTGGCTCTTGTGATGCCGACATAGGCAAGGCGGCGTTCCTCTTCAATCTCTTCTTTTTCATACAGCGAGAGGGATGAGGGGAATATGCCCTCCTCCATACCGGCTAAAAAAACCTCGGTAAATTCAAGACCTTTTGCCGAGTGAACGGTCATAAGAGTTACCGCATTTGCGGAGCTGTTGTAGTTGTCAATATCCGTCATAAGCGCAATTTCCTGAAGAAAATCGTTCAGGTCGGAATCGGGGTTTTCATCCTGAAAGCGCACAAGGTTGTTTGTCAGTTCGGCAAGGTTCGCTTTTCGGTCTTCGGCAGTGGTGGGGTCAAGGTCGAGAGACGCCGTGTAGCCCGTGACTTCAAGGCATTTGCCGAGCAGTTCATTCAACTGCAAAACGGAAGACTCTTCAATAAGGTCATCAATTAATTGTGTGAATTCCGTCATTTTCTTTGATGCGCGGCTGAGCAGAGGAATGTCGGGAGAATCTTTCATTACCTCAAACAGACTCATACCGAGCGCTTCGCTTGCCTGCAGAGCGGTTGCAACGGAAGTGGCGCCGATGCCCCTTTTTGGCTCGTTAATTATACGCTGAAGGCGGACACTGTCGCTCGGGTTTGCAATAACGCTCAGATAAGCGAGAGCATCTTTGATCTCTTTGCGGTCATAAAACTTGTGACCGCCGACAATTCTGTATGGAATGCCCGACCTGACAAGAGCCTGCTCAATGACGTTTGACTGGTTGTTCATTCTGTAAAGAACGGCAAAATCGCTGAAGCTTTCGCCCTTTGAGCTGCCCTCGACAATTCTGTCGGAGATGAATTTTGCCTCATCCAGGTCGCTGTCTGCGGTTGCAAGAACTATTTTGTCGCCGCTGCCGTTATCTGTCCACAGGTTTTTGCCCTTGCGGTTTTCATTGTTTGCAATGACGTTGTTTGCGGCATCCAGTATATTCTGCGTTGAGCGGTAGTTCTGTTCAAGGCGGATGACCTTTGCGTTTGCAAACTGATTCTCGAAGCTCAATATATTCTCTATTGTTGCGCCTCTGAATTTATAAATGCTCTGATCGTCATCGCCGACGACGCACAGGTTGTTGTAACCGCCTGCAAGAAGGGAAATGAGCGTGTATTGTGCGTGGCTGGTGTCCTGATACTCATCGACAAGAACATACCTGAATTTGCGCTGATAATACTCTCTGACATCATCTTCACTTTCAAGCAGGAGGATGGTATTGACAATAAGATCGTCAAAATCCATTGCATCGCTCTGTTTGAGACGTCTCTGATAAAGCTCATAAGCTTCGCCCGCATTGCGCAGCATAATGTCGGCATAATTCTGATTGATGAACTCATCGGGTGAAATAAGATTATCCTTTGCCCTGCTGATAATATTCATCACGCTTTTGGGCGGCAGGATTTTTTCATCGAGCTTCAGCGACTTGAGACAGTCCTTAATCACTCGCTTTGAGTCGTCGGTATCATAAATGGTGAAGTTGGACGAGTAGCCGAGACGGTCGCCGAACCGCCTTAAAATTCTGACACAGCAGGAGTGAAAGGTTGACGCCCAGATATCCGCCGCCTGAGTGCCGAGCATTGCTTCAAGGCGGTCCTTGAGCTCTTTTGCCGCCTTGTTTGTAAATGTAATTGCAAGGATATTCCACGGGCTTACGGCGGAACATTTCAGCAAATCTTCAATTTCAAACGCTTCATCTCTGCTGCCTTCAAGAATCTGTTTTGCAATCAGAACATCTTCACTGTCGGGTTCGCGGCTGAGATAATCGCTTTTGTAAGCGTTGCCGTATTTTAAAATGTTGGCAACCCTGTTTACGAGAACGGTGGTTTTTCCGCTGCCTGCCCCTGCAAGTATCAGAAGCGGCCCTTCAGTCGAAAGGACCGCTTCTTTTTGCATAGCGTTAAGCTTTGAAAAATCCCGTTCAATTATCTGCCTGCGTAACGAAAGGAATTCTTCTTTATACATAATCAAGCGCCGAGTTCAACTGAAATATTGAAAAGATCCATATCAAGAGAACTCTTCATTTCAAGTGCTTCAAGTATGTCGTAATCAACAATGTCAATGCCCTTCTTGACAACAACGCGGTTGCCGATGCCGTCCATAAGGAGTTTGACTGCCTTGTTGCCCATCTGACAGCCCATAATGACGTCAAACGCGGAGGGTTTGCCGCCTCTCTGAAGGTGACCGAGGATTATTGAGCGGCTTTCGATACCGAGCTCGTTCTGGACTGCGTTTGCAATATCGGCAACATTGACGCCGTCCATCTTCTCGGCGACAATGACAAGATAGTGCTTTCTGATATCTTTGCTGCCCTTTTCAGCAGCAGCTTTTTCGCGGAGTTCACGCACTTCGCGGAGCTTTCTGACAACATAGCCGGCGGCATCGTTGTTGATGCTCTCCATAATTTCGGGAACAACAATGACATTTGCGCCGCAGGCAATACCGCCGTTCAGGGGCAGGTCGCTGCATTTGTTGCCCATAACCTCAACAACCATGCAGCGGTCGTTGGATGAAATTGTATCTTCAAGCGAGTTGCAGAGATTCATTATTGTATTGAGGCAGGTGTCGTAACCGAGAGTGAAATCCGACGAAGGAATATCGTTGTCAATGGTGCCGGGGATGCCGATGCAGGGAAGACCTCTGAGGGTAAGATCCCTCGCGCCGCGGAATGAACCGTCGCCGCCAATTACTACAAGGCCTTCGATACCGACCTTGCGGCAGTTGGCTATTGCCTGCTGCATATATTCTTCTTTGTAAAACTCCTTGAATCTCATTGAGCGGAGATAGGAGCCGCCCTGATTGAGGATTTCACTGATGTTGTTAAGGTCAAAATCGACAAGGCAATTATCTATATCGTTTGTAAGACCCCAGTAACTGTATTTTATGCCGTAAACCTTTATTCCGTTTGCCGCTGCAGATTTAACTACCGAATAAACAGCGGAATTCATGCCGGGAGCGTCGCCGCCGCTTGTTAAAACACCTATTGTTTTCATTTAAAGAATTCTCCTTTATCAAAATCTTAAAATAATACGATATTATTATAATACCGAATATCGGTTTGTCAATAAACAAATCAATAATATATTTCCTTTATTGCATTTGCGCACTGACGCTTGTCCATACCGCATTTTATTGCGTCGGAATAAAGAATTCTGAAAATAGTCATATCTGTTTCGGTTGCCGTATTGTAGTTGCTGTATTGATAAATAACGCTGTCTTCCCTGAGAAGCGTGTCATCCGACATACCCATACAGTTCAGTATTTCTTCCTGAATCACCGACTGGCGCTGATCCTTCGGAATATCATGGCAGTAAAGGATTGTTCCGCTCTGAATTTCATCTGTAGCAGTGTTGAAGTTGAAGCTTGTAAAAGCGGCGCAGGTTTCATCAACGGTGATTGTTTTTGCCTGAAGCTCGATTCTTGTGCAGAACTTGATTTCAAGGTCGTATGATTCACCGAGACCGACTCTGGTCGCGCCGGGAAAGCCATCAACTTTGTTAAGTCTTTCAAAAAACTCCGTAATATAATAGACATCCGTCGAGTTGTAATTAAAGCCGTGAATGTAATATCTTATCGGCTTGTTCCATTTCTGAACAAGAACTTTGTGGCCTGTGTCGCGCGAGTATTCGGCGGAGAGAACCGTCTCGGCAAAATATTCAACCATCATCTCGGTCGAAATTCCTTTGATATAAAGATCCGAATGATCGGGAGGAGCGGTGGTTGTTTCAACAGTTGTTGTTTCTGTTTCCGGCTCGGTTGTGGTTTCGGGAAGAGTTGTTGTTTCAGGTTCGGTGACCGTGAAATCCGGACTTGCCGTCTGCCTTTCGGTTACCGTTTCGGTTTCATCTGCGGGATTATTCTCCGTCTTTATACACGATGCAGTCATAAGGACGACAAAAAGGCACATAAGAATTGCAAAAACTTTTTTCAAGGGATTCACCTCTATTCGTTGTAAATGACATTGGCGTCGCCGAGTATTTTACGCAGTTCTCTGAGAAGAACATCGTTAACCGATACGCCGTTTGCGATATCAAACATTTTATACTCGTTTTTGTCTGAAAAATAATAGTAAAGCGGAAAACTGCCGTCAAAGATAGCGAGGAACTTTTCACATTCCTCAATCTGGGGGGAAGCAGCCGAATCAAATCTTAAGAAAAGCCCTTTGCGCTGTTTCTTTTTTTCGGGCGTTTTAACGGGTTCTTTCGGGCAGGGTTCGACCAGCTCCGCTATGATTTTGGGCGCTTCATCTTCTTTTACGCTGAGTCTGCCGTGAAACAGAAGAATGTTGCCGACGGTTAAAACCGGCGCATAGGCGGCAAGGATATTTGAGAAGGCGATTATTTCAATGCTGCCTGTCATATCCTCAACCGTAATGTATGCCATTGCGTTGTTTTTAGCCGTAATCTTTTTGTTGATTGCGGAAATCTGGCACAGCACGCGAACTCTTGAATTGTCAACGGCACCTGTGCCGTTGACAAGTGAAATGATTGTTTCGGATTTTATGCTTTTTGCAATTTCAGCATATTCAGCCATGGGATGACCAGACAGATAAAGACCGGTTACTTCCTTTTCGTATCTCAGTTTTTCAGCCGTTGAGTAATCGTCGGCTTTATCAATAACGAACTCGTCTGTTTTGTTTTGCTGCCCGTCTTCATCGGAGCCGAACAAATCAAAAAAGCCGATCTGACCGTCAACATTGCGTTTTCTTGCATCTTCGAGGTCTTCCATAACAGACGGTAATGCGAGCATCATCTCGCGGCGGTTTGAACCGAGCGAGTCGAGAGCGCCAGATTTAATCAGACTTTCCGCCGCGCGGCGGTTAAACTCCCTGCCCTGCATTCTGCGGCAGAAGCCGTAAAACGAGGTGAATGCTCCGTTTGCCTGACGGTCTTCGATAATCTTTTCAATAAATCCCGTGCCGAGGTTTTTGATTGCAAGAAGACCGAATCTGATTTTTTCGCCTTCGGCGGTAAAGCCGGCAAAGCTTTCGTTTACATCGGGAGGCGCAACTTCAATTGAAATACGTTTGCACTCAGAAATATATTCGGTGACTTTGTCTGTGTTGTCAAGAAAGCTGGTAAGTGTAGCGGCGAGAAACTCCTTCGGATAATAGCACTTGAGCCAGGCGGTCTGATACGCTACATAGGCGTAGGCGGCGGCGTGTGCTTTGTTGAAAGCGTAGGAAGCAAAGGCCGCCATTTTGTCGAATATTGCGTCGGCGGTTTTTTCATCGACTCCCCTGCGGACAGCGCCGTCAACCTCAACGTTGCCGTTTTCATCCGTTTTGCCGTGAACGAATATTTCACGCTCCTGCATCATAACGTTATGCTTTTTCTTGGCCATTGCGCGCCTGACGAGGTCGGCTCTGCCGTATGAGTAACCGGCAAGCTCGCGGCAGATCTGCATAACCTGCTCCTGATAAACAATACAGCCGTAGGTAACATCGAGTATATTTTTAAGCAGAGGCGTGTCATACTTTATTCTGTGCGGATTGTGCCTGTTTGCTATGTATTCGGGGATTGATTCCATGGGACCCGGTCTGTAAAGAGAAATGACGGCAATCATATCTTCAATGCTTTGCGGACTGAGACCTACAAGAACATTTCTCATACCCGAGGATTCAAACTGGAACACGCCCTCCGTCTGACCTGCGCAGAGCATTTCGAAAACTCTTTTGTCCTGCGTGTCAATTTTGTCAATGTCAAAGCCGGGGTTTTGCTGCTTTACCGCCTTGACGGTGTCATCAATAACGGTCAGGGTGCGAAGACCGAGAAAGTCCATTTTTAACAGCCCGAGTTCCTCAAGAGTAACCATTGTGTATTGAGTGACAACTGTTTCTTCATTTCTTGCAAGAGGAACATAGGAGACAACGGGAGCGTCGGTGATTACGACACCTGCCGCGTGAGTTGAGGTGTTGCGGGGCATACCCTCCACCTTGCGGGCAAGGTCGATTAACTCTCTCATCTGCTCCGAAGAGTGATATATTTCTCTGAAATCGGCGGAAATCTCAAGTGCCTCATCAAGAGTAATGTTGAGTTTTTTGGGGACGGCTTTGGCGACTTTATCCACAACGGAATAGGAAATACCGAGCGTGCGCCCGACATCGCGGATTGCCGCCTTTGCGGCGAGAGTGCCGAAGGTGACAATCTGCGCTACGTGGTCGTCGCCGTATTTTTCAATAACATAATCTATGACTTCCTGACGGCGGACATAGCAGAAATCTATGTCAAAGTCAGGCATACTTACTCTTTCGGGGTTTAAAAATCTTTCAAAGAGAAGATTGTATTTCATGGGGTCTATGCCGGTAATGCCAATGCAGTAAGCGCATATACTCGCAGCGCCCGAGCCCCTGCCGGGACCGACGGGAATGCCGACGCTTTTTGCGTGATTGACAAAGTCCTGCACTATAAGGTAATAATCGACATAACCCATTTTTTCAATTACGCCGAGTTCGTAATTGAGGCGTTCAATATATTCTGCGGGAGGGTTTTCGCCGTAACGCTCTCTGAAGCCCTTTTTGCAGAGGTTCTCGAACCATTCATTGTGGCTGTAGCCATCGGGAACATCGAAACGGGGAAGCTTTGTTTTGCCGAATTCAAAAGAGACGTTGCATCTGTCGGCGATAATCTGCGTGTTGTCTATTGCTTCGGGATAACCGCGCAGAGCTTCGCGCATCTCTTCTTCGCTTTTTACATAGAGCTCATCCGAGCTGAAGTCAAGCCCGGTTTCTTCGCCGAGTGTGTGGTTGGTCTGAATACAGACAAGAACCTGCTGAGCTTTTGAATCTGCTTTTTCAATATAATGGCAGTCATTTGTGGCGACAAGCGGAATGCCCGTTTCATCCGAAAGTTTTTTGAAATAGGGATTGACGTTTGCCTGCTCGCGCAGACCGTGATTCTGGATTTCCAGGAAGTAGTTGCCCGCTCCGAAAATCTCGTTATATTTTAATGCGAGGGCTTTGGCTTCATTATATTCATTTCTCTGCAAATGGCGCGAAACCTCGCCGAAAAGGCAACCGGAGAGCGCAATCAGCCCTTCGTGGTGCTTTTGGAGCAAATCGAGGTCAACTCTGGGTTTTGTGTAAAAACCGTTGACCCAGCTTTCGGAAACAATGCGGGTTAAGTTACGGTAGCCCTCGTTGTTCTCGCACAGAAGAATGAGGTGGTATCGCTCGCTGTCAATGCCGTGAACCTTGTCAAAGCGCGACCTCGGAGCTACATAGACCTCACAGCCGATAACGGGTTTTATGCCCGCATCGAGCGCGGCTTTATAAAAATCAATTACACCATACATAACGCCGTGGTCTGTTATTGCACAGGCGCACTGACCGAGCTCCCTGACTTTTTCGAGCAGATTTTTTATTCTGCACGCACCGTCAAGAAGACTGTATTCGGTATGCACGTGTAAATGAGTGAATGCCATATCAGTTGTTTTCCTTTATCTGCCTTGCTATTTCGCTTATTTTTGCAAGGCGGTGATTGACGCCCGAGCGTGAGATAGGAACGCTTAGCATTTTGCCGAGTTCCGTCAGACTTATTTCGGGGTTGTCGAGTCGCAGACGGGCTATTTCACGAAGATTCTCGGGCAGGCTGCTCAAGCCCTTCGTTTTTTCGATCAGACGGATATCGTCCGCCTGCCTGTTTGCCGCATTGATTGTTTTATTGAGATTGGACATCTCAAAATTCACCCTGCGGTTGACGCGGTTTTTGACATCCTTTTCCATTTTTATTCCCATAAGGAAAAGTGATGACTCGGTAGCGCCCATAAAAGTAAGAAGATCCTCTATGCTCTCGCTCTCTTTGAAATATACAATATGGTAGCCCTTTCGCATAACATATTTGGGATTGAACCCGCATTCGCCGAGAAACGCAATCAGATCGCTGCAGAGCTTTTTATGTGAGACGACAAATTCAAGATGGTAGTTTTTGCTGGGGTCGGTTACGGTTCCGCAGGAGATGAAAACTCCCCTGAGAAATGCGCTCTGGCAGCATTCATCCTGAATATTTGCGCGGTTTATGCGCAGGGTAATCTCTTTGTCAGAGTGCCCGAATTTGTTGAGAACCTCCCTGCGTGCCGCAGGAGTTTTTACATAATAGCTGTATTTTTTTTGTTCGTTTTGCGAGTCACAAACGGGAGTGACGCCGCACACTGTTGAGAGAGTTGAAATATAGAGTGATGAAACATCTTCGTTTTCGGTTGTTACGGAAACATCAAATGAGGAAAAATGCGCAAAAAGAACAAGCCCGTATGCCTGTGCGTGAGTGCAGCAGGATGACAGGACTTCAAACGAGGCGAGTTCTTTTTTTACCGATGATGAAAATGACATTGTTTTAACCTATAAATCTTATTTCGGGCTCAAGACTGTAACCCGTATTTTTAAAGACGGTTTCTTTGACATATTCAACAAGCGAGAGCACATCCTTTGCGGTTGCTCCGCCTTTGTTGATTACAAAACCTGCATGTTTTTCGCTGACCTGCGCTCCGCCGACGGAGAAGCCCTTAAGACCGCACTGTTCAATGAGCGCACCGGCATAATTGCCCTGAGGACGTTTGAATGTGCTGCCTGCCGAAGGGAAATCAAGCGGCTGTTTTGCCTTGCGTCGCGAGAGCAGGTCATCCATTTTAGCTTTTATCTCATTTTTGTCTGCAGGTGTGAGAGAGGCACAGACGGAAGTTATTACATATTCATTGTCTGAATAAACACTGTGACGGTAGCCGAGGTCGAGCTCGTTTTTATCAAACCCGCCCGTATTGCCGTTTTTGTCGATATGAGTTGTGCCGACGATTACATCCTTCATCTCTCCTCCGTATGCGCCTGCGTTCATAAAAACCGCTCCGCCGGCACTGCCGGGTATTCCGTAGGCAAATTCAAGACCGGAGAGAGAGTTTTCAAGAGCAAAGGAGCAAAGTCGGATAAGCGGAGTCCCCGAAAGGCAGGTAACGTTGCCGCCGTCGCAGGTAATGCCTTCAAGGGATGATGTGAGAATAACCGCAGAGTCAATGCCGCTGTCGGATACAAGGATATTGCTCCCCTTGCCTATGACGCAGTATTGCGTTCCGGTTTCAAGACAGAATCTTATAAAGCTCTGCAGTTTATTTACAGAGTCGGGAATTGCAAGAAAGGAAGCGGGGCCGCCTATTCGAAACGTTGTGAGTTCACTCATCGGAGCGTCAAGGCGGCAGCCGCAGTTTATTTCTTTGCAGAAGGATTCAAGTTTTGCAGTGTCAAGCATTATTCGTCGAGAAGGGCGGCGCCGTAAATGCCGGCATCGTTGCCGAGTTCCGCAGAAACAATGGCGGTCTGCTTTTTTGCGTGGATGCTGTATCTGCCTCTGTTGACGTATTTGCGAACGGGAACAAGAAGGGTTTCGCCTTCGTGACCGATTCCGCCGCCGACGCAGATAATTTCGGGCTGAAGAGCATTGATGATGTTTACAATGCCTTCGGAGAGATAATAAATGTAATTTGCAACAACCTTTTCCGCCGTGGGGTCGCCTCTGCGCATGGCGTCAAACGATGTTCTGCCGTTTACTTTGTTGACATCGCCGTCAACTATCTCCCACATAATGCTGTTCTGGTCGTGGCGCATTGCGTCTTTTGTCTGGGCGATGAGGGCTGTTGCGGAAGCATATCTCTCCCAGCAGCCGCGTCTGCCGCAGTTGCACTGCTCGCCGTCAACGCAGATAACCATATGACCGAGTTCGCCTGCGGCATAGTTGATTCCGCTGACGATTTTGCCGTCAAGAATAATACCGCTGCCGACACCCGTGCCGAGTGTAATGGCCACAAAGTTTTTAACGCCCTTGCCGCAGCCGGCAACAGCTTCGCCGAGAGCGGCGCAGTTTGCGTCGTTGTCAAGATAAACGGTTTTGCCGTCAAGTCTTGCTTCCAGCATCTCCTTTGCGGGGACCTGGTCGAAATCAAGGTTGTTTGCAAATTCAATATATCCGTTTGATTTGTTTACGGAACCGGGTGTTCCTATGCCGACTGAAACAACATCATCAAGAGTGATGCCCGCATCTTCAACTGCCATTCTGACAGCGGCGGCAATATCATCCATAATAAACTCAGCCGCCCTGGGGCAGTTCGTTTTCTTTTTGCCTCTGCCGACTATCTGCAGATTCTCATCAACTACGCCTACGGCAATATTTGTTCCGCCGAGGTCAACACCTACTCTATACATTTTTCTACCTCCAAAAATAATATTATTTATTACTGATAGTCTTCCCAGACTTCGATTTTCTGGCTTTCGGGGATGATATCATCATTGAGACCGAGCTGATGAATAAGCTCCTGTGCGGCATCATAGCCCATCTTCTTTTGCCTGTTGTTCATGGCTGCGGCTTCGATGATGATTGAAAGGTTCCTGCCGGGTTTTACGGGAACTACATAAATCGGAATTTCAACGCCGAGGATTGTCGTGTAATTGTCAACAAGGCCGAGCCGTTCATAGACCTTGTTTTTCTCCCACTGAACGAGCTGAATGACCATATCTATTTTTTCGGTCATCTTGATTGCGCCCATACCGAAGATTCTTCTTGCATCAACAATACCGACGCCGTGAAGCTCAATAAAGTGCCTGATATTGTCAGGGGCGGAGCCGACGACCGTTTTTCTTGAAACACGCCTTATTTCAACGGCATCATCCGCTATAAGGCGGTGACCTCTTTTCATAAGCTCGAGCGCGCACTCGCTTTTGCCTATGCCGCTGTCGCCGAGAATAAGAACACCTTCGCCGCTGACTTCAACGAGAACGCCGTGACGGGTGATTCTGGGGGCAAGCTCAACGCTGAGAAATGAAATTGTTGCCGCCATAATCGATGAGGTTGAATCGTCGGTTGAAAGAAGAGAGACCTGATATTTCTTTGCAAGGTCGCAGAGCTCCTGCGTTATCTCCTGCCCGTGAGAAACAATCGCCGTTGAAGGTCTTGCGGAAAAGAACCTTTCAAGCGCCATGTGACCTTCTTTTTCAGGAAGACCGGCGACATAGCCGAGCTCGGCAAGCCCGAGGAACTGGATTCTGTCGGGCATAAAGAAGCCGCTGTAGCCCGCAAGAATAAGACCTGGGCGCTGAACATCCTTTGAGGTCAGATAAATATCGGACGGCTCTGCCGGAGCGTAAACAATATTGAGTGAAAGGTTTTTGACGAATTTCTCCAATGATACGGAATAGCGTTCCATAACTGACTCCTTTTGCAAAAATAATTGTCAGATCAAAGCAGCTTGACAGGGAACAGCCAGATATCTCCTTTGCCGAGAATCATTGAGAATAATCTGCTGATAAACATACAAATCTTCAGAAGCATCGGTTTTATTGTATATCTGAGCGTCGGGCTGTCGTAGCTGTCGGAGAGCAGTTTTGCGCTGAACATCGCTTTATAAAGCGCCTGCTCTTTTGCGTCGGTTTCGCTCTGAGTCCACACGCGGCTTTCAAGGAGCTTTTCGCAGTCTTCATAGGCGGCCGTAACCTCATTGCGCTTTTGTTCGGAGAGAGAGCTGAGGTCGGACTTTCTGTAATCTTCCATAAGGCGTTTTACGGTTGAAAGGTCGCGGTATTCATTGAACTGCGGATAGCCGCCGTTGTTCTGCCTTGCGTCGGTGATATCTTTATCTGTAACAATCTGAACGCACATTTCGATAATATCGGTTACGCTCGACTGAAGTTTTAAGTGGCTCTGGTTTCTGACAAACCAGGTTCTGTCGGGCAGTGCGCAGGTGCCGGCATCGACGATTCCGTCGGGGCTGAGGTAAGATTTATCTTTTGCGGGTTTATAGCTGTCACCGAGAACCTCGCCGACATTTGCAAAAGTTGCGCCTGCCGATGTTGACTGCGCCTGAATAATGTTGTCGGAGCTGAGATTGTAGTGCCTGACGAGGGCGGGCATTTCGAGATTATAGCCGCAGATGACAAATATATCCACACCCTGCTGTGTCAGGGACTGCATTGTCCGGGCGGCGGAAAGCTGGATATTATAGTATTCATCCGTCAATTCTTTAAGAGCGGAATGTTCGGAATCGGAAATATATTTTTCCGAGAGTTCAGGGTAAGCCCCGCTCGGAACAAGAGCCCACATTGACTGGCAGTTGCGCATAAGCTTTGCGAGAACTTCATCAATTCCGCGCGAAAGAACATCGGCCAGGAAGTCGTTGAACAGTTCGGACGGAATTGCCTTTGCAACGACATTGCCGAGATAGGCGAGAGACATATATTCTTCAGCTGCGAGCGAAACAATGTTGGGAATAAGTTTGTTGTAAAGGACTTCATCATTGTCAAGAGTTGACGCGCCGTCCATAAGATCGGCAAGAAGATATGAGCCGTCAATCGCCGCAGCGGCGAAAACCACTCTGTCGAGGTCGTCGGGGTTTGCATACTTTGAGAGGAAGACATTGCCGATAGTGCCGCCGAGACTGATGAACACTATGCTGACCTTGTCATGACCCGTCTGGGTTTTGACCATTTCGATATATTCGCTTAGGCCTTTTGCGGAATCCAGAATATTGCCGAATGAGCTGTAGGAATAATAATAGGCGTGGTCGTAGCCGTATTTGTCGCAGAAGGATGAAATATCAACCTGGCGTTTTATGAAATCCAGCTCGTGCTCATATTTGGTTGTGGGCAGAGCGTTGCCGTTGTCATCCGTGCTGTAGCCCTTTGCGTAATTGTATGATTTTTCGGGCTTTGTGGCACATTCTTCAAGCGAATACCAGTATTCGTCAACCGCTACGTCATTTACTCTTGAGCCGTCGGGGTTGAAGTAGTGGCTCGAAAAGCTTTCATCGAGAATGCCGATGACAATATCAAGAAGCGCCTGCCTGTCGTGTTTGAGAACGCAGAGAAGGATGTCGCCGATTGCAGCTTTGAATTTTGCCTTCATAACCTCTGTGTCAAACATAAACTGCATATCCATCCCCTCGACTATGGGGAAGCCGTCGCTTGTCATAAGGTCTTTGCCGTTTTCATCCTGAACATAGACCTGAGACTGCATAATACCGGGCACGATGATAAGCGGGCTTGTTCCGCATTCGCCGTTGCAGGTTGTTTTGACTTCGGAATCCCATTCGTGGGCGTGCTCAGCCGTATTTTCGGCATTAACCGAAAGGAGAGTGCCGAGCATAATCACGAGAGCCAGAGCGAGACAGGAAAGTCTTTTGAAATTCATTGCAAACATCCTCTCATTATAATTAATATTACAATATCATATTTATTTTTTTTATTCAATAAAAGATTTAATATTTCTCCAACATTTTTCACAAAAATTTGTAACTATTTGTAATTATAATGTTGCCTCTTTGCTGTTGACATTTGCAATTTCAGATAATAAAATTATGAATTACTGAGTGGAAATTACAACTTAATATTACGGGTGTTCAAAAAAATGAAAATGAAGCTTTTTATCGGCGCTTTAGCCGTTTGCGCACTTGTGCCTGCCGCAGGATGCAGCATAAATTCCGACGTTACCGTCAAGGCAGAAAACACCGGCGTTGTTCAGACAACGCGCATGGAACAGACCACCCTTCAGAAAAGCACGAGCGAGGAGAATACGTTTGTAAACGAAACCGTCTCCGAAACAACCTCGCGCAGGTTTTTGCGCCTTGCAAACGGCGCTTACCCCTGTTTTGACAACGCGCTTTTTCTCGGCAGTTCAAGGGTTGAGACACTTGCAGAATACGGTCTTGCGCCCAATGCAGACAATTTTGCAAAGGTAGGTCTGAACATCAGAACAGTTTATGACAGTTCAATAATAGATAATCTTGGCTACGACTCATACAGCAAAATCATTCTGGTTTTCGGCGACAATGAGTGCGGGTGGCCTTCTCTTAATGTTTTTGAGAACGAATACACAGACCTCATAAATGATCTGGCAAAGAAGGAGCCGAACGCAAAAATCTACATTCAGAGCGTTCTGCCGATTTCAAAAAAAGCAAATGAAGACGAGGGCAACATAAAGGACGGCTACACAAGAGAAAACATTGAAAAAATCAATCAGGCAATAAAAAATGTTGCCGACAGAACAGATTCCGTATATATCCCCGCCCCCGAGGAATTCACGGCAGACGACGGGTATATGCCCGACGATGCCGCTTCGGACGGTGTTCATTTCGGCAAAAAATACTGCCTTATCTGGCTCGACTATCTTGCAAAAACGATGGAGGGTCAGGAATGAAAAAGACAACAGCGGTATTGCTTGCAGTTCTGACTGCATTTTTGTTCTGCTCGTGCGGCAACAATCAGCCGAAGGATATTGATATTATTGCTCTTGGCGGATATGTAAAAAACAATGTAGCTTTCAGTGAAGAAATTGAAGAGGTTGATTCTTCTGTTGCGCTGACGAATTTCGGGCTTGATGAGGCGGAATTTGAAGCGGTTGAATACGCCACATCCTCGGCGGTTGCAGAGGTTTTTGCGGCATTCAAAGGCATAAGCGCAGAAGATACGGCTGTTATTACGGAAGCTGTTCAGAACAGAATTGACTACCTCAGAGAGAGCTATTCATCATACGGACCGCAGGAGGTTCCGAAAATCGAAAGCGCCGTTGTTATTACGCAGGGAAACTGTGTGATTTTCTGCATAAGCGCCGACAATTCGCAGGCAAAAGCTCTTATTGAAAAGTATATCAGTCAGCAATAAATACATCCCACCATTACGGTGGGATTTTTATTTTAAATATTTGAATTATTTAAAATATGTGTTATAATTCCGTTAAACAATAATTTTGTGTCAGGAGAGTATTTATGAAAAGACTCATCAGTTTTATTCTCACACTAACACTGCTTTTCGGAATGATTGCCCTGCCCGCATCTGCGGTTAAAGCAGACAGGACGGAAATCAAGACGGAAGCAGCCGGAGCTGAATACGACGGATATCCTTTTATTCTTGTCAGAGGTATGGAGATAAGTCTTTTAACCTACAAGCTCGGCACAGATGAAGAGAGATTTGCATTTCCGGGAATAAATGCCGGTGAACTGATTTTCACGCTGCTCAAGGCAATTGCAAACGGCGTTGTGCATTGGAATATTGATTATTTTACCGAAGATGTTCTTGCCTATGTTGACAAGCTGCTCGGTCTTCTCGCCTGCAACAAGGACGGCACGTCGAAATATGATGTATCTGTTCAGGAGTATCCTCTCGCACTGAGCAATTACCCCGATTTTGTAAAGCAGCTGCCCGACGACAATGAGTGGGGAATACTAAAAACCGCCTGCGAAAAATACGGCAGCCAAAATGTATATTATTATATGTATGACTGGCGGCTTGACCCGTTTATGCACGCTGATAAAATAAACAAAATGGTTAAACGTGCGCTCAGCGACACGGGTAAGGACAAGGTCAACATCGTATGCGCAAGCATGGGCGGAATCATGACGGAGAGCTACCTTTACAAATACGGTCATGAGGATGTCAACAGAGTTGTTTTTCTCTCCTCCACATTCTGCGGAACCTATGTAACGACCGACCTGTTTGCGGGCAAGGCGGTAATTGAGCCCGATGCGCTTTACAATTTTGTTTACCAGAAGTTAGGCGGCAGCAACGCCGTTCTCGGTCTGCTTTACAGAGGGCTTGACAAAATCGGCACATTTGAAAGAATTGCGAACCTCGGCAACAAGCTGATTGCAAAGCTCAAGGACAAGGTTTATGATGAATTTCTTTCTCCCGTTTTCGGCACAATGCCTTCACTCTGGGCGCTCTGCCTGCCCGACGGATATGACGAGGATATTGAGTTCATGTTCGGCGGAAAAGAAGAGGAATACGCCGAAATTATTGCGCTGAGCAAAGAATACCAGGAAATGGCGAAAGCGAGAAGCGAATTCCTGCAGGAGGACGACGACTTCTTCTTCGAGGTAGTGGCAAGCTACGGTATAGCAAACATTCCCGTATATCTCAGAGGCGGAGAGAACGGAGACGGAACTCTCGAAAGCGGACCGATGCTCGGCTTTGCAAAGGTTGCGCGCATAGGTCAGACGCTCGGCAACGGCTACAAGGGCGAAAGAGTATCGCCCGACAATATCTGCGACCTTTCGGATGTTCTCTACCCCGAAACCACGTGGGCAATAAGCGGCTCGCCTCACGTTGCCTGCAGCTACGGGACGGATTATTCGGACTTTGTTTTCTGGCTGCTGAGCTGTGAAGGAAGAGTTACGGTTGACACCAACCCGAAATATCCGCAGTTTATGAAATCTTCTGAAAAACTTGAGCTTGAATTATACAAGTGATTTTAACAATGTGCGGCAATAAATCACTTGAAAAAGTGTTTTGCTTTTGTTATAATCATACCCACGCGGGTATGGTGAAACTGGCAAACACGCCGGATTTAGGATCCGGTGGAGCAATCCTTGCAGGTTCAAGTCCTGTTACCCGCACCAAAAAAGGTCTGCTGCTGCAGGCCTTTTTTCTCTGTTTTCTCTTTTGACAAACCATATTAACCGATTCCGATATGTTGCCTTTTTTATGCTTGTATGGTAATATAAATGAGTATTTATATATTGAAAGTCGGTGATACATCATGAATCGCGCAAGCGGTGTTCTTTTGCACATTTCATCCCTGTGGGGCGACTACTCCGGGGGCTCGTTAGGCAAGGCGGCCGAAGAATGGGTTGACTACATTTCAAAGCTCGGCTTTACATACTGGCAGGTTCTGCCTTTCTGCCTGCCCGACGAGTTTTACTCGCCATATAAATCTTACAGCGCTTTCAGCTTAAACCCGTTTTTTATTGACCTTGAAGAGCTTTTTAACGACGGGCTTCTGACCGTTTCGGAGCTCAATTCGGCAAAGCAGAAAACGCCTTACAGCTGCGAGTTCAAAAGACTGTCGGAAGAGCGCTTTGCTCTGCTTGAAAAAGCGGCGGCTCGGTTTGACGGAGACAGCAAAATAAGCAAGTTTATGAAGTCACACCCGCACACCGAAAAATTCTGTGAATTTATGGCTCTCAAGACGGCAAACGGCGGCAGAGACTGGCACGAGTGGAAGAACGGCAAGCCCGATGAAACGACGCTGAAAACCTGGAGATTCACCCAGTATATCTTTTTTGAACAGTGGATGAAGATAAAGAAGTATGCAAATTCTAAGGGCGTTAAAATAATCGGCGACATACCGATTTATGTTGCGCTTGACAGCTCGGATGTGTGGGCTGACCCGAAGCAGTTTCAGCTTGACGAAAAGAATATGCCGAAGTGTGTGGCGGGAGTTCCGCCCGACTATTTTGCCGAGGACGGTCAGCTCTGGGGCAATCCCCTTTATGACTGGGGCAAAATGGAGAAAGACGGCTTTTCATGGTGGAAAGAACGCATAGCTTTTATGTGCGAGCTGTTTGACGGAATACGCATTGACCACTTCAGAGGGCTTGAATCATATTACAGCATACCGGCGGGCGAAAAAACCGCAAAAAACGGCAAATGGATAAAAGGTCCCGGGATGAAATTCGTCAGCGCTATAAAGCCGTTATGCAAGGGCAAGCTGATTATTGCAGAGGATCTGGGAGATATTGACGACAAGGTGCGCAAGCTCGTTGATTCAAGCGGATTCCCGGGTATGAGAGTTCTGCAGTTCGGTTTTCTCGGAGGAGCGGACTCCCCTCACCTGCCGCACAATTACAATGCCAACTGCATAGCATACACGGGCACGCACGACAACAACACCCTTCTCGGCTATGTATGGGAGCTTGACGAAGCAACGAGGAAGCGGCTGCTTGACTACTGCGGTTATGACGGCAGCAACTGGGATGCATGCTATGACAAGATACTGCAGATGATGTTCCGCAGCCATGCAGGCACGCTTATTCTGCCCGTTCAGGATTTGCTGCTATACGGCAGTGACACAAGGTTAAACACGCCGGGAACAGCGGATGACAACTGGAACTACCGCATAACGAAGGAACAGTTAAACGGAGTCAACGCGGAAAAGTTCAGAAAATGGAATGAGCTTTACGGAAGAATCTGATTAAAGGGCACAAATTCAACCTTCTGGAGCGAAGTAAACTATGAAAAACACGGTAATTGACAAAAACAGAATAGTTTTTTCAAGAGCTGGCGAGCTTGTCAGGATAACTGCCTGCCACAAAAACGCCGTTCGTTTTGAAGCGTTCCCCGATTGCAGGGAATATGATGAAAACTTTACGCTTTTGCCTCAGCAGGCGGACGCAGAGATTGAAGACAGAGGATACTGCGTTTTTGTGAAGGCAGGCAAAGCAAAAATCCAGCTTGAAGACAACGGAAAAATCACGGTTTACAGTAACGGCAGAGTTGTTCTTGAAGAAAAGCCGGAGCTTGCGTTCAACAGCGGATACAGGCATTATGAGAAAAAAAACGGCTCGTGGAGCGCAAGAATCACTTTCAGAAGCAACGACGGCGAGCGGTTTTACGGTCTGGGTCAGGAGCCGAGCGGAAGGTTTGACCTCAAGGGCTGTTCTTTTGACTTAAGGCACGTAAACACCAAAAGCACCATTCCGTTTGTGTATTCTTCTCTCGGCTACGGGTTTATATGGAACAACCCTGCGACGGGAAATGTTGAACTCTCCGGAAACAGAACGCGCTGGAGTGCGGATGCGACAAAGAAAATCGATTTTGTTGTTATATCGGGCAATCCCAAAGAGGTCAGCGAAGCGCTTGCAGACCTGACAGGGCACGCGCCCGTTATGCCGCACTGGGCAACGGGATTCTGGCAGAGCCGTCTGAGATATGAAACACAGGAAGATCTGCTCGAGGTTGCAAGGAGATACAAAAAAGAGAACATACCGCTTTCGGTAATAATATGCGACTATTTTCACTGGACGGAGCAAGGAGATTACAAATTTGACCCCGCTTACTGGCCGGATGTCCTGGCGATGACGGACGAGCTGCACGCCATGGGTACAAAGCTTGTTGTTTCAATGTGGCCGACAATCAATGAAAAATCAGAAAACTACGCTTATATGCGCGACAACAATATGCTTATACGCACCGTCAAGGGAAACGACAGGGTTTTTGATTTTTACGGACCGCAGGCGGAAATCGACGTTACCAACCCCGCAACACGAAAATATGTCTTTTCAAAGCTGAAGGAAAACTATCTTGACAACGGAGTTGACGGACTGTGGTTTGATGAAGCGGAGCCGGAAATTCACCCCGAGGATTTTTATAATCTTATGTTTTATATCGGCAGAGGTGATGAATACGGGCTGATATATCCGTATTATTACTCAAAGATGGCTTACGACGGCTTTACGCAAA
>JAEEYU010000057.1 GCA_016288315.1 Clostridiaceae bacterium
CAACAAGATTGATTTCTACAGAAATCAGGGCTACAACAAGGTTGACGCTACGCTCAAGGCGGTTGAGAGAATTCTTCCTCCTGGCTCAAGCGAGCACAACGCCGGTCTTGCTGTTGATATAATTTCCGACGACCTGGATAAGAATTTCCGTAATACAAAAGAATATAAATGGCTTGACGAGCACGCCGCAGATTATGGATTTATTCTCAGATATCCCGAAAACAAGACTAATATAACGAAAGTTGAGTATAAACCCTCTCATTGGAGATATGTGGGCGTTGCCGCCGCGAAGACTATGAAGGCAAGCGGTCAGTGCCTTGAAGAATATCTTGGCAAAGAAACTTCCGAAAAAACCACAGAAACTACAACTTCAAAAACTGAGAATTACTGGATTGTAAACACGGAAAGCTCCGACTTGAATGTCAGGGAAGTTCCAAGCACGGATGCGAAAGTAGTAGGAAAACTAAAGAAAGGCTCTACTGTCGTTGTTCAAAGTAAAAAGGGAGAATGGTCACAGATTTCTTACGGCGATAACAACAGCAAAAACGGTTGGGTTAAAACAGAATTTCTAAAACAAAAATAAAGCTGTCGGGGAGGAGCAAAACATGGCTCTTTTAAAATGCAAAATGTGTGGGTAATATTGAATTCAATCCCTGCGGCGCTGTCGGCACCTGTGAATAAAACCAACGTAGACTCACAGTTATCACAAAAGAAAAAGATCCCGGATTTTGCTTTTTCATAATACTTACTTAAAATCTGAAACAATAAGCCGAAGCAGAAAAGCGTCCGAGCAATGAAATATCGGCGTGACCTGAATCACGCCGAATTAATTAAAAATATTGAGTTGTTCTGTGCTTTTTGAACACCGACCGAAACAGAGGAGCAGTTTTCTGCTCCTGTTTTGTTATTTAATCTTCGTTATAACTTCCATACCCGGGAAACTGTCAATAAAGTCCTGAACCGCCTGTGCCGAAGGCATTGCCGCCGAACAGGAATGAGCCGAAACAAGCATTGAAGCCGAGGCGGTCGCAAACTCAAGCGCCTTGTCAATCGGCTTGCCCTGAAGCAGTGAATAAATGAACGCCGAAGCGTAACCGTCGCCGCCGCCGAAGCCCTTGAGAAGCTTTACGGGGTGTGTGCCGACTTTGTAGATTGAACCGTCGTTGAGGTATGCGTATGAACCCTCTTTACCGTGCTTGATAATAACAATCTTGTTGCCGTAGCTGAACCAGCGTGCAGCCGATTCCTCGTCGTTTGCGCACTTGCCTTCAAGTGCCTCAGTGAGGTCAAATTCCTCGCGTGAGCCGAGAATGATGTCGCTGTTCTTCGCGGCTATTGAATAATAGAGCGAAATCTCATCAAAATTCTTCCAGGTGTAGCTTCTGTAGTCGATGTCAAAAATAACCACAAGACCGTTCTTCTTTGCAAGGAAGAGTGTCTTGAGAGCCGCCTCTCTTGAAGGGCTGCAGCAAAGCGCCGTGCCGGAAATAACAACTGCCTTTGCCTTCTTGATGTAGTCCTCGTCAACATCGTCAACGCTCACCTGAAGGTCTGCTACTCCGTCGCGATACATAAGAATACTGCTCTGTGTGGGGCTGAGAATTTCGGTGAATGTAAGGCCGAGCTTTTCGCCGTTTGTGCATCTCGTGATGTGTGAAACATCAATGCCGTCGTTTTCAAAATACTTTGTAACGTATGTGCCGAACTGATCGTCGCTGACCTTTGCAATAAAGCCGCACTTTGCGCCGAGCCTTGCAAGACCTACGGCAATATTTGCGGGCGAGCCGCCGACATATTTGTTGAAGTTGCTGCTCTCCCAGAGGGGCATGTTCATATCCGTGGGGTTGAAGTCGATGGCAACTCTGCCTATCGGAATAACGTCAAGTTCCTTGCTGTTGTCAAATTCAATAAATGCCATTGCTGTCTCCTCCTGATTAATCGTCATAAGCTTTTCCGGCACAGCCGAAAATCTTTATATGCTTCATCGCGTTCTGATAAGCGCCTTCTTCCTCTGCGGTCTGAAGGTCATAATATCCTTTGATTTTTCCCGCTTCATACGCCTCGCGCACCGTTCTTTCAACGCTGTCAAAGGTAGCGGTTGCTATGTTGATTTTGCAGATTCCGAGCTCTATGCACTTTCTGAAATCAGCTTCGCTTATACCCGTTCCGCCGTGAAGAACAAGGGGAACATCCACGCTGTCCCTGATTTTTTCAAGTATGTCAAAACGGAGCTTCGGCTCTTCTTTGTAATTGCCGTGAGCGTTGCCGATTGCAACCGCAAGAGCGTCCATCTCAACCTTTTCACAGAATTCCGCCGCCTGAGCGGGGTCGGAGCAGTTGATTGCAATATCCTCACTTCCGTCTTCACTGCCGCCCACACAGCCGATTTCGCACTCAATGTCGGCTCCGTATTCGGCTGCCGTCACGGCAATGTCGGCGCACTGCATTACGTTTTCTTCAAACGGCAGGTGCGAGCCGTCAAACATAACGGATGAAAAGCCGATGTCAAGCGCCTGCGTGATTTTTTCAACCGTTTTGCCGTGGTCAAAATGCACGGCTATCGGCATCTCGCTGTTTTCAGCCGCCGCCACCATAAGCGAACCTATGAGCTCGAGCGGCGAGTTTTTAAGCCGGACTTCCGCAATCTGAATAATAGCAGGGCTTTCCGTCTCCTCAACGGCACGCAGAATCCCTTTTACCATCTCCATGTTGGATATGCTGAAACTGCCTACCGCATATTTACCCTCTTTCGCTCTCCAGAGCAGGTCGCTCATATTTACCAATGGCATATTATCGCCTCCGTGTTGCTGATTTATTTATTATATCATCTTTAATACAAAATCTCAATCAAAAATAACAAATATTGTCAAATTATTTGCCGCTGTCTTCAAACGCTTTTCTGACTGCCTGCGCCGATTTTATGCTCATACCCTTTACGGCAGCAAGCTCCTCAACGCTCGCCTGAGAAATCGCCTTGACGGTTTTGAATTTTTTCATAAGCTCGTCTGCCCTCGCCTTGCCTATACCGTCAATGGAAAGCAGAGCGGAATTGAGCGATGATTTTTTGTGCTTCGTGCGGTGGTATTCTACCGAGTAGCGGTGAACCTCCTCCTGTATGGATGAAACAAGAGTGAACGCCGCCCGCTTTGATGTCAGCGATATTTCTTCGCCGCTGCCCGTGATTGCCCTTGTCCTGTGGTGACTGTCTTTGACCATACCGAAAAGGGGAATATCCAGTCCGTATTTTTTCAGCACCGGACGCACGGCGTTTACCTGCCCCGTTCCGCCGTCCAGCAGAATAAGGTCGGGCAGCCTGCCGAAACCCTCACCCGAGTCTTTTTCGTCAAGATATCTGAGTATTCTGCGCTCGAGCACCTCAGCCATTGAAGCATAGTCATCCTGACCCGAAAAGCCCTTTATCGCAAAGCGGCGGTATGATTTTTTGTAAGGCACACCGGAGCGGAAAACAACCATACCCGCAACGTTGTCGCTGCCTGCGGTGTGTGAAATGTCGTATGCCTCAATAAATTCGGGCGGAACCTTCATACCGAGCATTGTCGCCAGCTCGTCAAGCGCCGCCGTCGATTTGCCCGTCTTGCCGAGATAGAGCCCGAGCTTCTGAGCGGCGTTGCTGCGGCACATTTCAACAATTTCATGCTGCTCGCCCTTCTGCGGAACGGTTATGGCAACTTTTCTGCCCCGCTTTGATGTCAGCCACTCTTCAATCAGCCCGGCGTTTGCCGCCTCACCGTCAAGGGTTACCCGCAAAGGAATACTGTCGCGCATCGTGTAGTAATCCCTCAGCAGTTCATACCTCGCCGATGCAAGGTCCTCCGGCATATCAATAATGAAGTATTCACTGTCAAAAAGCCGTCCTTCCGAAAAACGCAGAACCGAAAGGCACGCCTTCGGGCTCTCTGAGCCGTCGGTTGCGCCCACTATGGCAAAAACATCCTGTTCACGCACTGTGTTTGAAACAACCTTCTGCTTCTCGCCGACTTTTTTAATCGCATTTATTCTGTCTCGCAGCTTTGCCGCTTTTTCAAATTCAAGGTTTTCCGATGCTTCAAGCATCTTTGCCGTCAGCTCTTCAATAAATTCTTCGCCGCCGTTTGTAATGTATTTTATTGCGCTCTCAACCGCTTCGTTGTGTGCCTGCATTGTGGTCTTGCCCGCGCAGGGTGCGGAACACTGCTTGATAAAATAGTTCAGGCAGGGGCGTGATGACCGGCAGTCTCTCGGAAACTGCTTGTTGCACTGCGGCAGGCGAAAAATCTTTTTTGCCTCGTCAACCGCATTTGTTACCGCAAACCCGCTTGTGTAGGGCCCGAGATAGTGCGAGCCGTCGTCGGTCTTCTGCTTTACGGCATATATGTTTTTCCACTCGCCCTGTGTGATTTTAATGTAGTGGTAGCCCTTGTCATCCTTGAGGAGAATGTTGTATTTCGGCGAGTGCTGTTTTATCAGACTGCACTCGAGCACAAGCGCCTCAAACTCGCTGTCGGTCAGAATATAGTCAAAAGAATCAACATTTTCAACCATCCGCCGCACCTTGAGCGTATGGTTGTTCTGCGAGCCGAAATACTGGCTGACTCTGTTCTTGAGCGCCTTTGCCTTGCCGATGTAAATGATTTTGCCGGTCTTGTCTTTCATAATGTAAACACCGGGCGTCAGCGGCAGACTCATCGCTTTTTTTCGCAGTTCACCGAGCTTTTCGTTCATACACTTCTCCTCCTTTCATTTTTTTATTAAAACAGATGATAGTTTGATAATCGGTTTATTTCCGGGCTTTTTTACAAAATATGACGGGAAATAAGCGAGCAAGACGAATACCCGGACAAGAATTATTGACTTATAAACAAAAACAGGCGACAAAATGCCGCCTGTGCGCTTTAATTTAAGTTAATCTGCGAAACCGGATTCAACGAGCTTAACAAGTTCTTCTACAGCTTCTTCTTCGTCAACACCGTTTGCGGCAATTCTGATTTCGGTGCCGCCTACTATACCGAGTGAAAGAACGCCGAGAAGGCTTTTGGCGTTGACCTTGCGTTCGTCCTTGTCTATCCAGATCTGTGATTTGAATTCGTTGGCTTTCTGAATAAAAAATGTTGCAGGGCGTGCGTGAAGGCCGACTTGATTTTGAACGGTAACATCCTTAACGAACATTGTCGAAAACCTCCTGTCTTTAACACATAATATTTTACAATGAGATTATAACACAAAAAAACTTTTCGTCAACGATAATAAACCTGCTTTTTAAAAATTCGGCTTGTATTCCAAATACGATATAAACGGACGGCGTGCCGTTTGTGAATTTTGACAGGTTTTATGTAAATTTTTTATTACATAGGCACATATTGTTTGACAAAATGCAAGGGCTTGGATATAATTAAAAGGTATTTTAAATTATAAAGAATCATCATATGATGCGGTCGTAAATTATTGCTTTTTACGGTGCGGAACCGTGTTGTTCTGACAAAAAATGATTCCGGAACGGAGATGGAAAAATGAAAACCGTATTGGGCTTCATAGATGAAGCCTTCAGGCAGATACCCGAAACAGACAAGTCCTACAAATTCAAAATGCAGCTTGTCAGCGAGGTCACCGAAAGGGCAAATGAACTCACGCACCGCGGAATAAAAGATGAGAAGGTTATTGAAGATCTCATCATCAGCGAACATCCCGACATAAAAGGGGAGTTCGAGAGTGTTCTGCGCGAAGAAAAACGCGCAAAAAGGCGCAGACATCTTGTTGCGCTCAATATTCTCGGCACGGTCGTTTTCTGCCTTGCCGTTCTCGTTGCGTTCTTTATACACCTGTTTAAAGTTGACAACGGGCTTTCCTGGATTATTCTCATTGCGGGCGCCTTTGCTCTCTCGGCTTATTACACATTTATCGGGTGCAGAAGATTCATAAAGAAACGCGGCATTATCTTCCATATCACAACAAGACTTCAGCTTGCATTTACAATTATGCTCGCTTTCGCACTTGCCTTCTTTATTATGCTGTTTAAATTCAATATTATTCACAGCTGGCTTATGTTCCCCGCAGGCGCAATAGCCGTGCTTGCCTGCGACGGCCTTTTCGCACATTTCTCACACCAGCGCTTTGCCGTGTTTATGTATCTTGCCTATATTCCGCTTGCCGCCGCGATTCTTTACGTTATTCTCGCAATCGCCGGCATTGTCACCTGGCAGACGGGCTGGCTGATTATTCCCGTTGCTCTTATTATTGATGCCGTCATTATTGCGGTAAGATTGCTGATAGGCAAAAAAGAGAATGAGGAAGTGGAGGAGGACAGTGTATGGAACGCAGATTAAAAGCCGAACTGTGGGACAAGATGCACTATCTTTTCCGTGATTACAACGACCGTATGGTCCACGTTGAACTCCACTACGATTATGAAATAAATATCGACGCTTTCAAAACGGTGCTCGCCTGCTTCTTCGAGAAAGCACCCGTTTTCCACTCAAGCTTTACCGACAACCACATTTCACCCTACTGGGTTGTAAAGGATTACAACATTGACGATGTCGTTGAGGTAAATGACATTGAGGAGGAAGACCTCGACCACAAAATCAACGCCTTTCTCTGCCAGTGCCTGCCTCCCGAAGGGGATCTGCAGATGAAGGTTCTGATTCTCAGACACTCCGGCAAAACCACCGTTTGCATAATCGAAAACCATATGTGTATGGATGGCGGCGATTTCAAAAGCTTTCTCAAAACCTTCTGCAAAAACTATAATGACTATGTTTTGAACGGCGTAAGCCCGCTCGACCTGCGGACCGGTTCCCGCTCCTATAAATCCGTTTATAAAGATTTAAGCAAAACCGACAGCAAGGCGGCGCAGAATCTTTATAAAAATCTTTCCGTGAAAGATAAATACGCACACAAGTTTCCGTTCAGAGAGAGCAGCGATGAAGATTATTCCTTCATAGCGCGCCGCAGAATAAGCGCTGAAAAATTCCCCATGATAAAACAGGCGGGCAAAAAGAGGGGAGCCACCATCAACGATATGCTCACCGCGGCGTATTTTTACAGCCTGTATGAGCTTGCCGGCTTCAATCCGTCCGAGCCGACTACCATTTCGTGCGCCATTGACCTGCGCCGTCATATGAAGGATGTCAGCGATACGGGCTACACAAACCAGACCTCGTGGATGCAGTGCAGAGTTCCCGAAAAGGGCAGAGATATTTTTGAAACCCTGCAGTATGTCGTGCGAAGCTCTAATATGTTCAAGCAAGACAAATTTATGGGTCTTTACGGTCTGCCTCTGCTCTCGCTCGGCTACCGCATTATGCCGCACGCAGCGTCTGAGGAAATAATCAAAATCGGCTATTCAAATCCTCTTCTCGCAATGAGCAATATAGGCATTCTCGAGGTTGACAAGCTCGCTCTCGAGGGGCACGAGCCCACCGACGGCTTTATGAGCGGAGCGGTCAAATACAAGCCCTTCGTTCTGCTTTCCGCAACGTCTATGCGCAATGAGATGACTCTCTCAATGTGCGTTCGCGGCAGCGACGAAGACAAACAGACTGTCAACCGCTTTTTTGACCTTATGGAGAAAAACATTGACCTGCTTATCGCAGATGAGATGAAAGCGGAGTAATTCCGTTTCATATATATTTCAGCAAATTTTACAGAGGGGTGTTCCAATGAAGAACAAAAAGAAACTCATTATCAACATAGCCATAGCAGTCTTTATGGTGGCATTTGCGGTTATCTGCTGGCGCACGGGCTCAATCAAATCACCCGTCGGCACGCTGTGGTCGCTCTTTCCGCCCGTAGTGGCAATCTGCCTGGCTCTCATCACAAAGGAAGTTTATTCCTCGCTCTTCGTCGGCATTGTTGCAGGCGGCATTCTTACAGCCGGCTTCTCACCGAGAGTGTCGGTTGACAACATCGTCAACGACGGCTTTATCAGCGCCGTCTCCGACCAGGCGGGCGTATTCATCTTCCTCGTCATACTCGGCATAATCGTTGCCCTCATCAACAAAACCGGCGCTTCCGCCGCTTTCGGTTCGTGGGCTGCAAAACACATCAAATCAAAAGTCGGCGCGGCTCTTGCAACCTTCTTCTTCGGCGTGCTTATTTTCATAGACGACTATTTCAACTGCCTTACCGTCGGCGCCGTTATGCGCCCCGTTACGGATAAAACGAAGATGTCCCGCGCAAAGCTTGCTTATATTATCGACGCCACAGCCGCTCCCGTCTGTATGATAGCTCCCATTTCATCCTGGGCGGCGGCAGTTTCATCATACGCTCCCGAGGGAGTCAGCGGAATCACTCTTTTCTGCAGAGCAATTCCCTATAATTTCTACTCTCTTCTCACCTTCGTTTTCATCATCTCTCTTTCCGTGATGAAACTGGATTACGGTCCCATGAGACTTCACGAGAGAAATGCTCTCAACGGCGACCTTTTCACAACGGGCGCAACACAGAGCGAAGAGGAGGCACCCGCCACCTCCCGCGGCAGAGTCATTGACCTCGTTGTTCCCATCGTCGTTCTTATCGGCGTATGCATTTTCGCCCTTGTTTATAACGGAGGAATCCTTGACGGTGCCGGCTTCATCACCGCTTTTTCGGACACCGATGCAACCGTAGGTCTTCCCTGGGGCGGTCTCATCACTCTCGTGTTCACAATAATCTACTATGCCTGCCGCAGAGTAGTCAGCTTCAAAGAAGCAATGGAATGCATTCCCAAGGGCTTCATAGCCATGGTTCCCGCAATCCTTATCCTCACAATGGCTTCAACCCTTAAAAACCTTACCGGCCTTCTTGATTCCAGCGCCTTCGTCAAATCGGCTCTCGACTCCGCATCCGGCTTTGACAGATTCCTTCCCGCAATCATCTTCCTTGTTGCCGTTGCAATCAGCTTTGCCTCCGGCACATCATGGGGCACCTTCGGTATCCTTATCCCCATCGTTACGGTTATATTCCCCGTCGAAAATATCCTCGGTGTTATCTCAATGTCCGCCTGCCTTGCAGGTTCTGTCTGCGGCGACCACTGCTCGCCCATTTCAGACACAACGATTATGTCCTCCGCAGGCGCACAGTGCAACCACCTCAACCACGTTGCAACCCAGATGCCTTACGCCCTGACGGTTGCCGCCGTGTCGTTCGTTACATACATCGTTGCCGGCTTCACACAGAAGATTTATATCGCTCTTCCCGTCGGCGTTGTTGCCACAATCCTCACCCTCGTTGTAATCAGACTCTTTTCAAATTCCAAAGAAAAGGCATAATTCAGTTTAAAAAGGCGGCTTTTCCCTTTACGGGGTTAAGCCGCTTTAAGCATTATTTCTTAACTGTAACGCAGGATTTCTTCCCCGGGCTTGACAAATCACATATAAAAATGCAATAATAATATGATAATTAATGAGGCGGTGATTTGTTTGAGAGTTATTACGGGCTCCGCCAGAGGCAGGCAGCTTCGCACACTTGAAGGCGATGATGTCCGCCCCACCACAGACAGAGTCAAAGAGGCAATGTTCAGCATTGTTCAGTTCGAAATTGAAGGGCGCAGGGTCCTCGACCTTTTTGCCGGTTCAGGTCAGCTCGGCATCGAAGCGCTCAGCAGGGGCGCAAAAGAGGCAACCTTTGTTGACAGAGAAAAACGCGCCGTGGCAGTTGTCAAAGAGAATCTCGCAAAAACAGGGCTCGACGGGCAGTCGGTAATTGTGCAGACGGATGCGTTCTCGTTTCTGCGTATGACGGGCAGCGAGTTTGACCTCGTCTTTCTTGACCCTCCCTACGGCACGGGAATGCTTCAGAAAGCGCTCGGAATGCTCTCCTCCTGCGTAGCTTCGGGCGGCACGGTTATATGCGAGCATCCCTACGGTGAAGAAATGCCCGAAGAAGCGGAAGAACTCAAACTCTACCGCACCTACAAATACGGCAAAACAGCGCTGACCACCTATCGTAAACAGACGGAAGAATGATATGCGGCAGGTCCGCTTTTGATTTTTTAACTGAAAGGAACAGAAAATGGATAACGTTCAGAATATTGAAAAAAGTCTCGACCAGATTGAAGACGTTCTCGAATCAGGCAGCAGATTTGCTCTTACAAACAAAACGGTTATTGATGCCGAACCCATCAAAACCGCTATTGAAGACATCCGCCTCAACCTCCCCGCAGAGATAGCGCAGGCGAGAGCAGTCGTTGCGGACCGCAACTCCATCATCGTCAAAGCGAGAGATGAAGCGGTCAACACCACAACCGCCGCTCATGATAAAGCCCGCTCAATGCTTTCATCTGCCGAAGCAAAGGTTAAAGAGATGGTTTCAAAAACCGAAGAATTCGCAAACAAACGCGTTTCCGACGCACAGGCGCAGGCGCAGTCAATCATCGACTCCGCAACAGAGGATGCCAAAATCATCCGTGCAAACGCCCAGCTTGAGGCAGACGCCCTTGTTGAAAACAGCGAGGTCGTGCGCGCATCACGCGCTTCATCACAGAAGATTCTCGCCGACGCCGAGGCACAGGCAAGCGCCATAGTCGAAAAAGCAAAGAATCAGGCGGACACCCTCCTTGCCGCAGCCGAACAGCAGGCGTCAAGAACAATTGACGAGGCAAGGCAGCGTTCCGATGAATCCATCGACAAGGCAAACAAGTGGTCTGCGGAAATCCGTATTGCAGCAGGCGATTTCATTGAAGAGATTATGAAAACAGCCGACGAGTCAATCACGCAGAGTCTCAACGCAGTCCGCGCCGCCCGCGACAGCATCAAGAACGTAACGGGCAGAACTGAAGACAATTAAATAATACAAAGAATAATCAAAGTCCGGGTCAGTGCAATCCGGACTTTTTTGTTATATTTGTTTGACTTGACCGCTCTTGTATGATAAGATATTTTTACTGATTATCCGATTTTAAAGGAGATTGATTATGAAAGATTCTTTAAAACAGAAATGCTTCGCTTTAATGCTTGCAACGGTTCTTGTCTCAGTGCTTTTTATGGGCGCCGTTCCCGCATCGGCAGATGTAATTGCCCCCGTTGCAACGGCTCCTGCGCTTACCGGCGAGGAAGAGCCGACAACTGTTTTTGATGAAGACACCGTCCCCGAAACAGAGCCGGAAACCGAACCCGAAAGCACGTCGGAATTTGTCGCCGGCTATGATACAGAAGAGTTCGACTCCCTTCCCGAAGATGACGCTGTTCTCTATCAGACCTACAGCGAAACACCTGTTGAGAAGGAGCAGACTGTCGGCGATAAGCTGGATTCAAAATTCTATGATTTTGATGTAGCCGTTTATAAATTCTTCGGTAAAATCCAGAATAAAGCCACTCTTTTTATTGCTAAAATATTCACATCAATAGGCGACGAGAATTTTGTTATCCCCGTTGCCGTGCTTTGTGTTCTTCTCTGCTTTGACAAAAGAGCGAGAAAATACGGTTTTGCAATTCTTTTTGCAATAGCTGCAGGCACAATTATAGTCAACCTCGTTCTCAAACCCGAAATACTCCGTATCAGACCCTATAACACTCTTCAGAACACACCGATTTGGCCGCAATACAGCAAATGGTATGCAGCAGCCGGCTCCCTTTCCGAAAGCGATTATTCATTCCCTTCGGGGCACTCTAATTCCGCTTTTGAAATGGCAACCGCTCTCTTCCTCTGCCTTATGGCAAACAAGAAAAAGAAAATCGCCTGGATATTCCCCGTTCTCGCTCTCGGCACCGCCTGCTCGAGAATTATGGTAATGGTTCATTACCCCACCGACGTTATCGCCGGCTCGCTCGCAGGCATTCTTGCAGGTGTTATCGGTTATCTGCTTGCTCTTGCCGCCTGCAAAATTTGCGAAAAAATCAAATTCATCGACAAAATCAGCATCCTTAAAATGCCGCTTGCGCTAGTTATTGCGTTAACTGTCGTCTTCCTCGGCATATCGGTCGGCAAGCTTATGACCGAAAGCAATGAAGAAAAGTGCGCATACAATGTTGAGTATGACTGCAACAACAAGGCGAGAATTGATGACGAGAAATATCCCGCAATCGACGGTGAAAACTACTGCAAGATTCACTGGAAACAGCTCAGCGGCGAAGAATAATCAATACAGCATATTTCTGAGGAAGCATCTTCCGGGGTGCTTCCTTTTGCACATTGAAAGGTGATTACTATGAGAATATTCGCTTTGCTTCAATCACTTCTTTTTATTGTCTCCTCTTTTTCCGTTGTGGATTCAAATTTCAAAATGTGGGTTGACCGCGCAGCCATTGACGTCACCTCCGGAAAAGAGCTTGAATTCAATCCGATTAAAGCATCGGAACTCAAAGTCAGCAGTTCCGAAAAACAGCGCTGCCGCGAATGGTATGAAAAAAACGTGCTTTTCACGGGCGGTGAAGGCGAGCCGGCTTATGATTTCAGAGTTGACGGCAAATCCTTAAAAAAGAATATCAAAGACTGGAGCTTTGAAAAAGGCGAAAGTCAGCCCTCGCAAGGCGGAGGCACAGCGACTGCGGTCTTTTTAAAACACAAAAAAAGCGGTCTGACTGCGGAAGTGCAGGGGGTAATCTATGAAAACAGAGCCACCTGCGAATGGACCGTTCATATTCAGAACACCGCAAACGAAAACTCTCCCGTTATAAAAGATTTTTACGCCGCAGACTGCAGCGTCAGAACGGGATTATCCGACCTCTATGTCAGCAGGGGTTCAGACCCTGCGCCGGATGATTTTCAGATGAGCCGCACCTTTGTCAACTTTATTCCGATGCGTTTTACTGCAAACGGCGGCAGAACGGAGTCCTTCCTGCCCTATTTCAATATCAGCGGCAAAACAAACGGAGCGGTCCTCGCCCTCGGCTGGACAGGGCAGTGGCATACCTCCCTTGCGCAGAAAATCGGCTCTGTGGCAATTAAGGCAAAGCAGGAGAAATTCAATGCTTATCTTCTCCCCGGCGAAGAAGTCCGATCACCTCTTGTCTCCCTTACTTTTTATGACGGCGGCAATCCCCTCAAGGGCTTTAACACCTTCCGCGACTGGCAGAAGGATGTAACCGTTATTCAGGGCAAAAACGCCAATCTCACCGGCTTTGTCATTGCCAATGAGTTTTCAACCCTCACCTGCGACCAGCTGATTGAAAGGGTTAATTCAATAGATGAAAGCGTTATGAACGGCATCGATTATTTCTGGATGGATGCCGGCTGGTATAAATACAATGAGAGCTGGTATGACGGGGTGGGCAACTGGATTGCCGATGAAAACCGCTTCCCCGAAACAATAAAACCCCTCTCCGATGCAATGGCGGCAAAGGGCAAAAAATTCCTGCTCTGGTATGAGCCGGAAAGAGTGCGCGAAAACACCGTGCTTTACAACAAAGGCATTGAAAACAAGGGCTGGACGGTTCAGATAGATGACAACATTATGTGGAATCTTGCAAGCGACGGCGCCTGCGACTATCTGTGCGAATACATCCTCAATTCAATGAAAACAAACGGCGTTTCAATGTATCGCCAGGATTTCAACTTCACTCCGCTTGCCTACTGGGAAAAGTCAGATAAGGATTATTTCGGCGGCAGAACAGGCATAACCGAAAACCACTATGTAACAAATCTTTACAGGTATCTTGACTTCCTGCTCGACGGCATTGACGGTCTTGTGATTGACAACTGCGCCTCCGGCGGCAAAAGACTCGACATCGAAATGCTCAGAAGAAGCGTTCCTCTCTGGCGCAGTGACTACAACTGCGGCGACGCCGACGGAAATATAAAAGAGGATGTTCTTGAAGCTACCCAGTCTATGACCTACGGGCTGTCCTTTTGGATTCCATACAGCGGCACAAACCGTTATTTCCACTCAGAATACGCCTCACGCACCGCAATTCTCACTCACCAGTCACTCTATGAACCTCCCGTGGAGGAACTTACAAAATACTCTGAAGTCAGCAGATATATGCAGGGCAGGTATTTCCCGCTTAAAGACGGCAAAACCGATTTGTCAGAATTTCTCGCAATGCAGTTTGACATCGGCGACGGCAGCGAAGGGGCGGCGGTTGTTTATAAGCGTGAAAATGTTAAACAAAACGAATACAACCTCGTTCTCAACGGGCTTGACCCCGATGCTCAATACACTGTTTATTCAATTGATTCCCCCGATGAAACCGCCTCGCTTGACGGCAGAACTCTTATGAAGGGCGGAATAAAAATCTCTGCGGAAAACACTCCGGGAGCATATATAATTTTTTACAAAATGCAATAACACAGGGCGGTCACGGACCGCCCTTTTTTTATCGGGAAACGTCAGATTTTAACATTGAAAATGTTATTAAAATATTAAAAAAAAGTCTTTAAATATTTTATTTATATGTTATAATAAGTAGAACGCACTTTGTGCCGTCTCAAATCAGTTTTGAATTCTTATGAATATATGTTTCAGGAGGAAAGTTTCAATGCTTAAAAAAATCAGCAATATTCCTTTCTCGGGCACTCCCGAACAGGAAGCGAAACTCAAAAAAATCATCGATGAGAGCAAGCACGACAAGCACCTTCTTATGACCGTTATGCAGGAGGCGCAGGACATTTACGGTTACCTTCCCTTCGAGGTTCAGGTTATGATAGCCGAGGGTATGGATATCCCGCTTGAGAAAGTTTACGGTGTTTCCACCTTCTACGCTCAGTTTGCTCTTTCACCCAAGGGTAAATACAATGTTTCGGTCTGCCTCGGCACCGCATGCTATGTCAAGGGCTCCCAGGCTCTCCTTGACAAAATCTGCGAAGTCCTCGAAATCGGCAACGGCGAATGCACACCCGACGGTAAATTCTCAGTTGAAGAATGCCGCTGCGTAGGCGCCTGCGGTCTTGCTCCCGTATTTATGGTCAACGACGATGTTTACGGCAGACTTACAGCCGACGATGTCGAGGGCATCCTCGCAAAATACGAATAATCAACGGCAACCGGAGAACAGTTATGAAAATTGAAATAATCCGCGACCTGCTCAATGCGGATGTTCTTTGCGGCGAAGACCGTCTTTCAAATGATGTTCTTTCCGCCTGCGGCAGCGATATGATGAGTGATGTTCTCGCATATGTCAAGAATCAGGCGGTGCTCCTCACCGGACTTGTCAATTCACAGGTCATCAGAACCGCAGCAATGATGGATATGCAGTGCGTGGTTTTTGTCAGGAGCAAAATGCCGTCTGAAGAAATGCTTTGCCTCGCAAAGGAGTGCGGCATAACCGTTATGACATCACCCATGCGTATGTATGAAGCCTGCGGCAAGCTTTACTCCGAAGGATTGGGCACCGGTATAGAATAATGGGCGAACCACTCGTTTTTACTTACAATGTTGACGGCGGCGATTTCACCTCGGCAGGTCAGGCTTCTGTCATGGTGAAAAAGAACCTGAACCAGATAGGTTTCTCGCCCGAGGTTATCCGCAGGGTTTCTATAGCGATGTATGAGGGCGAAATCAATATGGTTATTCACGCAGACGGCGGCGTGGCAACCGTCAAGGTGGATGACAACTGTATTGAGATTGTTCTTGCCGATAAAGGTCCCGGTATTGCCGATGTTGAAAAAGCAATGCAGGAAGGCTTTTCAACAGCGCCCGATGAAGTGCGCGGTCTCGGCTTCGGTGCAGGTATGGGCCTGCCGAATATGAAGAGATATACCGATGAAATGAGCATCGACTCCACCGTCGGTGTCGGCACAACCATCACAATGAAAGTCAATTATTAACTATGAATTCATATATCCACTCCGTTTCACTTGACAGTGAAAAATGCAAGGGGTGCACAACCTGTATGAAGCATTGCCCCACAGAGGCAATAAGAGTTTTTCATCAGGTGGCGCACATAAACCCCGACAGGTGCATTGACTGCGGCGAATGTATCAGAGTCTGCCCGCACAACGCAAAAAAGGCAAACTACAACAACCTGGAGCAGATAAAGCAGTTCAGATTTAAAATTGCTCTCCCGGCTCCCGCTCTGTTTGCCCAGTTTGACGGGCTTGACGATATCGATTACGTTCTGCAGGGGCTCATTGACCTGGGCTTTGACGATGTGTTCGAGGTCTCACAGGCGGCTGAATTTGTAACGTCCTATTCCCGTCAGTATCTTAAAACACCCGGCGTATGCAAGCCCGTAATCAGCTCGGCGTGCCCCGCTGTGGTTCGTCTCATCTGCCTGAGGTTCCCTTATCTTAAAGACAATATTATGCCTCTGCTCCCTCCCGTTGAGGTTGCGGCGGCAATGGCAAAAGAAAAGGCGGCAAAAGAACACCCCGAATTAAAAGCGGAAGAAATCGGAGTATGTTTTATTACTCCGTGCCCCGCAAAGGTCAGCTATGTTGAAAACGGATTCGGCGATTACAAGAGCAGAATCGATCTTGTAGTTCCCATAAGCGAGGTCTATTTTAAACTGATTAACGTTATGAACCGCGATGTCAAGCCGGAGATTACAAGCAAAACCGGTGTCATCGGCATCAGCTGGGCGTCAAGCGGCGGCGAAGCGTCGGGGCTTCTTACCGACAGAATCCTTGCCGCAGACGGCATCAACAATGTTATTCAGGTTCTCGAAAAGGTGGAGAACGGCAACATCCCGAGCGTTGATTTCATCGAGCTCAACGCCTGCACAGGCGGCTGCGTTGGCGGTGTTCTTACAATAGAAAATCCGTTCATAGCCCGCAACCGTCTCCAGACTCTGCGCCGCTACCTTCCCGTTTCGAGAAACTCCCATCAGGGCGATTACATTCCCGAAGAAAGGTTTTTCAACGAGATGCCCACCTACAAACCCCTGAGCCGTCTGAGCGACAATATAGGCGAATCAATGCGCCTGCTCGCAAAAATCCAGGCAGTGCGCGAGGACTTACCCGGCATAGACTGCGGTGCCTGCGGTTCGCCGAATTGCAGAGCGTTTGCCGAAGACCTTGTTCTGGGCAAGGCGGATTTAAACGACTGCATCATAGGTTACAAAAAACTAATCAAACAATATATTAATTCCAAAGGCAGAGAGGACGACTCCGATGACAGTGAATTCTTTAGCCGAAAAACTGAAACTTGAGCCGGTCTGCTGTCCCGACCCCGAAAAAGAAGTCTGCGGCGTTTATATAGGCGACCTGCTCAGCTGGGTTATGGGCAGGGCAAAGGCAGGCGACGCCTGGCTGACGATTATGTCAAACGTCAACATAGTCGCCGTGGCAGCCCTCGCCGAAACAGCCCTGATAATTCTCGCCGAAGGCGTAACGGTGGATGAAAAGATTACCGAAACCGCACAAGCAAAAGGCGTGAATATATTCACATCCCAAAAACCCGCTTACGAAACGGCGGTTGAGATTTCAAAGCTCATTTGAGATGAGAAAGTTCTATTACGATTTTCACCTTCACTCCTGCCTGTCGCCCTGCGGCGACAACGATATGACTCCCAACAACATCGCGGGCATGGCAAAACTCAACGGGCTCAATATTGTCGCGCTGACCGACCACAACTCTGTGCTCAACACGCCGGCGTTTTTCGAGGCGGCAAAGCGTTATTCGATTGTTCCCGTTGCAGGTATGGAGCTTACCACGGCAGAGGATATTCATGTAGTCTGCCTGTTTGAAACTCTCGGGCAGGCGCTCAGCTTCGGCGAAGCGGTAAACAAAAGGCGCACCCTTATAAAAAACCGCGTCGAAATATTCGGCGAACAGCTTATTCTCGACGGCGACGATGAAATAAAGGGCAGCGAGCAGTTTCTTCTCTCCAACGCAACTTCAATAACGGTTGACGAATCCCTCGCCTTTGTTGAAAGCTACGGCGGAATCTGCTACCCCGCGCACGTTGACCGCGAGTCAAACGGCATAATCGCAACTCTCGGCACCTTTCCCGAAGAACCGCCTTTCCGGTTTGCCGAGTTCAACGATGCCGCCAATATTGAAAAATACCGTGAGAAATATCCCGTTCTCGCAGACAAGCCCGTTCTCGTCTCCTCCGACGCTCACTACCTCGAAAATATGAGAGAGGCGCAGCACTTCTTCGAACTCGAAGGCGAAAGCGAGCAGGAAATCCGCGCAGACCTATTCAGAAAACTCAGGAACGGTATAAACAGATGAAAGAATTATCCCTGAATATTCTCGATATAGCAGGCAATTCCGTAAAAGCAGGGGCAACCAGGGCAGAGGTTCTGATAGTCGAAACCGACGACACGCTCTCGCTCATCTTCAAAGACAACGGCTGCGGAATGACGAAGCAGCAGGTCGAAAACGTTACGGACCCTTTCTTTACAACCCGCACCACCCGCAATGTCGGGCTCGGAATTCCGTTTCTTAAACTTGCCGCAGAACAGACGGGCGGCAGCTTTTCAATAGAATCGGCAACAAAAGAAGAAAGCCCCGAAAACCACGGCACGACAACAACGGCAGTGTTCTTTAAAAACAGTATAGATTTCACGCCGCTCGGCGATGTAATCTCAACCGTAACAACCCTCATCCAGGGCTCGCCGCATATTGACTGGCGTTTCAGCCATACATACGGCGAAAAAGAAGTCTGCATAGACACAGCGGAAATACGTTCGGTTCTGGGCGATGACGTTCCGCTCGACAGTTACGAGGTAATTGAATGGATCAAATCTTCTCTTGAAGAAGAATATGATTCATTTTACAAATAAGTTTATAAAATTTCACAGAAGGGAAAAAGAAATATGAAGTCATTGGCTGAACTCCAGGCAATCAAAGACAAAATGAAGGACAAAGTCGTCCTTCGCGAAGGCACGGGCGAAATCCGTGTTGTTGTAGGTATGGCAACCTGCGGTATCGCTGCAGGCGCACGCCCCGTTCTCAACGCATTTGTTGAAGGCGTCAACAAAGAAAACCTCTCCGACAAGGTTACGGTTTCACAGACCGGCTGCATCGGCATCTGCCAGTATGAGCCCGTGGTTGAGATTTTTGAGGCAGGCAAAGAAAAGGTCACCTACGTCAAAATGAACGCCGAGAAGGCGGCACAGGTAATCGAAAGCCATCTCAAAAACGGCAAGGTTATTGAGAAATATACCATAGGCGCAAACAGCTAAGTTAATTTTACAGGGAGGAAAATATTATGATTCGTTCGCAGGTTCTTATCTGCGGTGGCACGGGATGCACTTCATCAGGCAGCAAAGTGCTTATGTCCGCGTTCGCAGATGAAATCGAAAAACAGGGACTCTCCGATGAAATCAAAATCGTCCAGACCGGTTGTTTCGGTCTGTGCGCACTGGGCCCCGTAGTTATCGTTTACCCCGACGGCACATTCTACAGCCGTGTTGAAGAAAAGGATGTTGCCGAAATCGTTGAGGAGCACCTTCTCAAAGGCAGAGTTGTCGAAAGACTCGTTTATAACGATGTTGACGATGCCAAAAAAGAAGAGATTGCCGGCTCCGTCAATGTTTCGCTCAACGACACAAAGTTTTATAAGGCACAGCAGAGAGTTGCTCTTCGCAACTGCGGTGTTATCGACCCCGAAAATATTGACGAATACATTGCCATGGACGGCTATGCCGCATTAGGCAAGGTTCTTACCGAAATGACTCCCGAAGACGTCATCAAGTGCGTTCTTGACTCAGGTCTTCGCGGCAGAGGCGGCGGCGGATTCCCCACCGGCAGAAAGTGGAGCTTCACTGCAGCTCAGCCCAAGGGTCAGAAATATGTTGTCTGCAACGCCGACGAAGGCGACCCCGGCGCTTTTATGGACAGATCCGTTCTCGAAGGCGACCCCCATTGCGTAGTTGAGGCAATGACAATCTGCGGTTACGCAACGGGCGCTTCAGAAGGTTACATCTATGTTCGCGCTGAGTATCCCATCGCCGTCAAGAGGTTAAAAATAGCCATCGATCAGGCAAAGGAATACGGTCTTTTAGGCAAAAATATATTTGATTCGGGCTTTGATTTCGACCTTCACATACGTCTTGGCGCAGGCGCATTCGTCTGCGGTGAAGAAACCGCACTTATGACTTCAATCGAAGGCAACCGCGGCGAGCCCCGTCCCCGTCCTCCCTATCCCGCAATAAAAGGCCTTTTCGGCAAACCCACAACAGAGAACAACGTTGAAACATTCGCAAACATCCCCCAGATTATTCTCAAGGGCGCAGAATGGTTCGCTTCAATGGGCACCGAAAAATCAAAGGGCACAAAAGTATTTGCGCTCGGCGGCAAAATTAACAACACAGGTCTTGTCGAAATCCCGATGGGCACAACCCTTCGCGAGATTATATATGACATCGGCGGCGGCATCCCCAACGGCAAAAAGTTCAAGGCCGCACAGACCGGCGGTCCCTCCGGCGGATGCATCCCCGCAAGTCTTATTGACACCGAAATCGACTATGACAACCTCACCAGCATTGGCTGTATGATGGGCTCGGGCGGTCTTATCGTTATGGATGAAGACACCTGTATGGTCGATATTGCAAAATTCTTCCTCAACTTCACCGTTGATGAATCCTGCGGTAAGTGCTCACCCTGCCGTATCGGCACCATGAGAATGAAAGAGATTCTCGAAAAGATTACCTCCGGTCAAGGCACGCTTGAAGATATCGACAAGCTCGAAGAACTCGCCGCCTACATCAAGGCAAATTCACTCTGCGGTCTCGGTCAGACAGCTCCCAACCCGGTTCTTGCAACTCTTCGCTTCTTCCGCGACGAATATATCGCCCACGTTGTTGACAAGAAATGCCCCGCAGGTGTCTGCAAGGCGCTTCTCACCTACAAGATTGACCCCGACAAGTGCAAGGGCTGCACGCTTTGCGCACGCAACTGCCCGGTCGGCGCAATCTCAGGCAAGGTCAAAGAAGCACACACAATCGACACAACCAAGTGCATCAAGTGCGGCGTTTGTATGGATAACTGCAAGTTCGACGCAATCAGCAGATCATAAGGAAGGAGGAAGACTGAAATGGATAATATGATTAACATTAAAATCAACAACACTCCGTTGAGCGTTCCCGACGGAATATCAATTCTCGAGGCGGCAAGATATGCAGGCATCGAAATCCCCACTCTCTGCTTCCTCAAAGAAATCAACGAAATCGGCGCATGCCGTCTTTGCATGGTAGAAGTCAAAGGCGCACGTTCGCTCGTCACCGCCTGCGTTTACCCCGTAAGCGAAGGTATGGAGATTTTCACAAACACCGAAAAGGTCAGAACAAGCCGTAAGCATACGCTTGAGCTTATTCTTTCCACCCATAACAAGTCCTGTCTCACCTGCCTTCGCAGCGGCAACTGTGAACTCCAGAAGCTCTGCAAAGAGTTCGGTGTTAAGGATGCCGATTATTTCGCAGGCAAAATGCCGGAGTTTGAGTTCGACGATTCCGCCGCTCATATGATAAGAGACAACTCAAAGTGCATTCTCTGCCGCCGCTGCGTAGCCGCCTGCCAGATGCAGGATGTCTCCGTCATCGGCGCAAACGCCAGGGGATTTGACACTCACATCAGCTCCGCATTTGACAAGGACCTTGCAAATGTTTCGTGCATCTCCTGCGGTCAGTGCATTGTCAACTGCCCGACAGGCGCCATAGTTGAAAAGGATGACAGCGAAAAGGTTTTCGCCGCCATCAACGACCCCGAAAAATACGTTATCGCCCAGACCGCTCCTTCAATCCGTGTTACTCTCGGTGAAGCGTTCGGTATGCATATCGGCACAAACGTTCAGGGCAAAATGGTTGCCGCTCTCAGAAGACTCGGCTTTGACAAGGTGTTCGACACCGACTTCGCAGCCGACCTTACAATAGTTGAAGAGGCAACGGAACTCCTTGAAAGAGTTAAAAACGGCGGCGTTCTGCCTATGATTACATCCTGCTCGCCCGGTTGGATAAAATACTGCGAGCACTATTATCCCGAGCAGATTCCGCACCTCTCAACCTGCAAATCTCCTCAGCAGATGTTCGGCGCAACTCTCAAAACCTGGTATGCCCAGAAGATGAACATCGACCCCAAAAACATCTTCGTAGTAGGTATTATGCCCTGCACAGCCAAGAAGTTTGAAACTCAGCGTGCAGACCAGGCAGCTTCGGGCTACCCCGATGTTGACGTTGCCCTTACAACAAGAGAGCTTGCAAGAATGATTGAGTCCGCAGGTCTCTACTTCCCCAAACTTCCCGATGAAGAGTTTGACAGCCCCCTCGGCGAGAGCACTGGCGCAGCCGTCATCTTCGGCGCAACAGGCGGCGTTATGGAAGCGGCACTTCGCACGGCGGTTGAAACACTCACCGGCGAAGAACTCAAAGAGCTTGACTTTGTTGATGTCCGCGGCACCAAGGGCATCAAAGAGGCATCCTATACAGTCAACGGTATGGAAATCAAAGTCTGCGCAGCAAGCGGCACCGCAAACGCAAAGAAAGTTATGGAAGATGTCAAAAACGGCACCTCTCCTTACACCTTCATTGAGATTATGGGTTGCCCCGGCGGCTGCGTAAACGGCGGCGGTCAGCCCGTTCAGCCCGCAGTTGTCCGCAACTTTGTTGACCTCAAAGGTCAGCGTGCGGCAGCTCTTTACGAGGCAGACAGAAACATGCCCATCAGAAAGTCACATGAGAATCCCGCCATCAAGAGAGTATATGACGAATACTTCGTTTCCTACGGCAGCCACATTGCCCACGAGGTTCTTCATACCTCTTATGAGCCCAAACCCAAGTATAAGTAATCAACAAAAAGTCCGGGAGTCCAGCACTCCCGGATTTTGCACAGTATTAAATATTGTAAGGAGGATATTATGAATCTCGTTAAAAAATGCCTTGCAGAATTTATCGGCACATTCACCCTTGTGTTTGTCGCCTGCGGCGTAGCCGCAAAGGTCGGCTGTGACTCTGCAAACGGAGCCGGTTACCTTATCACCGCGCTCGCATTCGGCCTTGTAATTGTTGCAATGGCTTACTCAATCGGCAACGTTTCGGGCTGCCACATAAACCCCGCCGTTTCAATAGCAATGCTTGTCAGCGGCAAAATGAAATTTGTCGATTTCATTGCTTATGTTGTCTCCCAGTTCGCAGGTGCCATTGCAGGCGCAGCTCTGCTTATCCCCTTTGTAGGCAAAGAGAGCGGCCTCGGCACAAACGCTCTGTTTGACGGCAGCATCGGTCTTTCAATAGTTATTGAGATTGTTCTCACATTCATCTTCGTCATCGCAATTCTCGGCGTTACCTCAAAGGTTGAAAACGGTGCGGTAGCAGGTCTTGTAATCGGGCTTTCATTAACCCTTGTTCACCTTCTCGGAATCGCCTTCACAGGCACATCCGTAAACCCTGCAAGAAGCTTCGGCCCCGCACTTTTCGTCGGCGGAGATGCTCTTGCAAATGTATGGGTATTCATCGTTGCTCCCCTCATCGGCGGAGTTCTTGCCGCTGTTTGCTATAAAATCCTCGACGGCAAAAAAGCGGAATAAAATAACACAAAAAACAAAAACAGGCGCTTTGCATTTGCAAAGCGCCTGTTTTTATCTGAAGTTTTCTGCCGTTATCTCATAGTCGTCGGGCAGTTTTATGTAAGCCGCAGTCATCGGTTCAAGTTCAATCTCCGTCAACCCGTTTTCACCGCTTATCAGCTCATCAAACTCCTGCCCGAAATCAAGCGGAAGAACGCGCTCGGAGCGGTTAATTATAACAAGAAGCTTCTGTCTGCCCTTGCCGAAGGGAGTCCGTTCAAAAACAAACAGTTCTTCACGGCATAAGATGTTTTTGAAAACGCCGCCGTTTAAGAGCGGTTCTTTTTTTCGTATTTCGCCGATTGTTCTGTAATAATCCAGCAAATCGTTTTCAATATTGTTCCAGGGGAACGGCCTGCGGCAGAACGGGTCCCGGTATCCCTCCAGCCCCGCTTCATCTCCGTAGAAAACGCAGGGCACACCGGGAATTGCCGCCGTAAGGGCGTATGCAAGCTTCAGACAGCGCAGAGCGTCTTTACGCTGGAACACCGACATCTTAAGCGTCGAAAGCTCCTCATTTGTCATTTCTCCCTCTTCACGCCCGCCGAGAACTGTAAGAATTCTCTGGGTGTCGTGCGTGCCGAGAAAGTTCATCATACAGTCGCTCGACTGCTTCGGGCAGCGTCTGTAAAGCCCGCTCGTGACTGCCTCAAGCTTTTCGCTGTTTCCGTTTCTGATGTAGTCAATCACGGCATCCCTGAGCGGGTAGTTCATAACCGAGTCAAGTTCTTTTCCCCTCAGATACGGTCTTCTTTTTTCGTATGAAATCTTGTTCGTCGCATCTTCCCAGACTTCGCCTATCACAGGCGCATCCGGGTTGATTTTTTTAACCGTTTTGCGAAGATTCATCAAAAAAATGTCGCTCAGTTCATCCGCAACGTCAAGCCGCCATCCGCCTGCTCCGAGCTTCATCCATTTAGGAATAACTTTGCCGAAAATAAAATCCATATATGACTTGCTGTCGCTTTTGACTCTCGGCAGAATGTCAACGCCCCACCAGCATTCATATTCATCGGGATAGTTGCTGAAAGAATACCAGTCATAATACGGCGATTGCGGTGAGTTGTATGCACCCTTGCCCTTGTAGTTGCCCTCGCGGTTAAAATAAACGCTGTCGGAGCCCGTGTGGTTGAAAACTCCGTCGAGAATAACCTTTATTCCGTATTTGTCCGCTTCTTTGAAAAGAGCGGCGAGCGCTTCGTCTCCGCCGAACATACTGTCAACAGCGAGGTAATCGCCCGTGTCGTATTTGTGGTTTGATGCGGCTTCAAAAACAGGGGAGAGGTAGATTGTTTTTGTGCCTAGCGAAGCAATGTAATCCAGCTTTTCAATAACTCCCCAAAGGTCGCCCCCGAAAAACATATTGTTTTTTAGAGGTGCGCCGGGGCAGGGTGCGTATTGCGGAACACCGTTGTCCCAGTCGGGGTTAATAAACGCATCGCCTCGCACCCTGCATTTTCCGCTTTTATAAAACCTGTCAACAAAAATGTGGTAGATTATACCCTCTTTAAAAAAGCCGGAGGTCTGATAACCTTCGTCAAACAGCAGCAGCTGCCGGTCTCCCGCCTCGGAGCAGTCCTCAAGAACCGTCGGCTTTTCACCGCCGATAAAAACCTCTTTTTCAGCGCCGGATACCTTGTATCTGTAATAAAAAAGTCCCTTTGCCGGGTTGCCGTCCGTAAGAGCTTCAAGCCGTATATCGGCAGAGTAAACATCTCTTCCTTCGTCAATTCCCGACCATTCAAGGGGGATGTATCTCAGCACGTCATCGGGGAAATCGAGCGAGTCGGCATAAATCTGCATTTCGGCATAGTATGTGCCGAACGAGCGGGGAACCTTTATTTCAAGGCGCAAAGTGTCGCTTCCCGGGAAAGCCCCGAAAAGCGACATATCACGCTTGTAAAATTTGCTGTGTTTGTGCTCGGTTATCTGAAAAGCCATTATTTAATCTCACTTATGTGCCAGATGTTGCGCGCATATTCGTGTATGCTGCGGTCAGATGAGAAGAAGCCCGCACCCGCAATGTTCGAAAGCGATTTCTTCGTCCACTCGTCGCGGTCCTTGTATTCGCCCATAACAGTTTTGTATGTGTTGATGTATGACTCATAGTCGGCAAGGCACATATACGGGTCCGAAATGCCGTGACCGTGAACAAAATAGTTGAACAGCGGTGTAAAGTCGTTGCCTGCGAAGCTTCCGTTCAATCTGTTTACTGCGTCGCGCAGGTCGTCGTTTGTCATGTAGTAGTCAATCGACCTGTAGCCCTGCTTCCAGATTTCGTCAACCTCGTTTGCGGTAAGACCGAAGATGAAGATGTTTTCGTCACCCACTGCCTCTTTCATCTCAACATTAGCGCCGTCAAGCGTGCCGAGCGTAAGTGCGCCGTTAATCATAAACTTCATACAGCCCGTGCCGCTCGCCTCTTTGCCCGCAAGCGAAATCTGCTCGCTGATATCCGAGGCGGGCATAAGTATTTCAGCCGTGCTGACGTTGTAATCTTCAACATAAACAACCTTGAGTATCTTGCTGACAACAGGGTCGTTCTCAATCTCTTTGCCTACGCTCCAGATAAGGCGGATAATATCCTTTGCAAGGTAATAGCCGGGAGCCGCCTTGCCGCCGAAAATAAAGGTCGTGGGCGTTACGGGAGCGTTGGGGTTTGCCTTTAAAATATTGTAAAGGGTGATTATTTTAAGCACGTTGAGAAGTTGACGCTTGTATTCGTGCATGCGCTTTACCTGAACGTCAAAAACGGAGTGCGTGTCAAGACGGACACCCGATTGCTCAAAATACTTCTCGGCAAATCTCTCTTTGTTCTCGTGCTTGATTCTGCGAAGCTCCGCTATTACGGAGGCGTCGTCCCTGTATTTGAGGAATTCCGAAAGCTGAAGAGAATCCTTGCGGTAGCCCGTGCCGATGCAGTCGTCAAGCAGTTTTGCAAGCTGCGGGTTTGAGTAGCACAGCCAGCGTCTGTGGGCAATGCCGTTTGTAACGTTCGTGAACTTTTCGGGCATCGCCTTGTAGTAGTCGTGAAAGACGGTCTGCTTGAGAATTTCGGAGTGCAGGGCGGAAACGCCGTTTACCGTGTGCGACGCCGCAACACTGAGGTTAGCCATCCTTATCTGGTTATATGCGACAACAGCCATATTGCTGATTCTGTCCCAGTCTCCGGGATACATATTCCACAGATTTTCGCAAAGGCGGCGGTTGATTTCGCAGACTATCATGTGTATTCTCGGCAGCTGCAGTTTGAAAAGGTTTTCGTTCCAGGTCTCAAGCGCTTCGGGAAGAACAGTGTGGTTAGTGTATGAAACAACCTTCGTTACAATGTTCCACGCATCGTCCCATGAGTATGAGTAAACGTCAAGCAGTACCCTCATAAGTTCGGGAATAACAAGGGCGGGGTGCGTGTCGTTTATATGTATTGCAACCTTCTCAGCAAAATTGTTGAGTGTGCCGTAGGCGGCAAGATGGTCGCGTATAATGCTCTGCAGAGAAGCCGATACAAGAAAATACTGCTGTGTAAGGCGCAGAAGCTTGCCCTCGTCGTGGTCGTCAGAGGGGTAAAGAACCTTCGAGATAACCTCGGCGTTGCTTGTCTCCTCAATCGCCTTTATGTATTCGCCCTGCGAGAAAAGACTCATGTTGAAGTTGGTTGTGTCAACCGCCTTCCACAGGCGCAGAACGTTTACCGCTTTTGAATCGGCGCCGGAAATCATAATGTCATACGGAACGGCGCGAACCGTGCGGAAGTTTTCGCAGGTAACCGTGCATTTGCCGTTCTCCCATGTTTCGTTGATGTCGCCGCCCAGCGTTATGTCAAACGCCTTGTCGGGGCGCAGCACAAGCCAGGAGTCAGCACCGCCCATCCAGTTGTCGGGCAGTTCAACCTGGTTGCCGTCAATGATTTTCTGCTTGAAAAGTCCGTATTCGTAGCAGATTGAAAAACCGGTCGCGGGGTATTCAAGAGTAGTCAGCGAGTCCATAAAGCAGGCGGCAAGTCTGCCAAGACCGCCGTTGCCCAGACCCGGGTTCGGCTCCATATCGCAGAGCTTGTTTATATCAAAGCCCCATTCCTTGAGAATTTCGGTGTATTCCTTCATTACGCCGATATTCATAAGGTTGTTTCTCAGCGATGGACCGATAAGGAATTCCATGCAGAGGTAATAAACTCTTTTTGCCTGCTGTTTCTTGATTTTGTCGCGGTAAACGGCTCGTTTTTCCGCGAGTATATCTTTAACGCTTAAAAGAGTTGCGCGGTAAATCTGGTCGTAGGTCGCCTCGTCATAAGCAATGCCGTAGTATCTCGACAGCTTCGACATCAGCGATTTGCGTATTTCTTCTTTTGTCTTTTTGTCAGTTGCCTGTTTTGCCGTGTTTTTTGCCATACTTTTTTAACCTCGTGTTTTAATAGCTCATAATCTCTTTGTAGAGCTGAATGTATTTTTCGGCAGACGCATTCCATGAGAAATCGACAGCCATAACGTTTCTGACAAGACCGCTCCACGCTTCTGCATTGTGGTAGAGCTCAATGGCATCCTTGAGAACCGCCATCATCTCGTGCGCATTGTAGTTCGCAAAGCTGAAGCCGTTGCCTGTTCCGTCATATTTGTTGTAGGCGTGAATTGTGTCAAACAGACCGCCCGTTTCACGCACCACGGGCACTGTTCCGTAGCGTGACGCTATCATCTGCGAAAGCCCGCAGGGCTCGCTCTGCGAAGGCATAAGGAAAATATCCGAGCCCGCATAAATCTTTTTTGAAAGCGCCTTGTCATATTTGAGAATTGTGCATACCCTGCCCGGGTGCCTTGAAGCAAGCCCCGAGAAAAAGTCTTCAAACTCTCTCTCACCGGTGCCGAGCAGAACAAAGTTCACGTCGCAGGTGCAGATTATTTCTTCAATAACCCTTGAAACAAGGTCAAAACCCTTGTGCGCCGCAAGGCGTGAAACCATCGAGATAATCGGTGTCTCTTCATTGTAAAAGCCGCAGATGTTAACAAGCTCCTTCTTGCACTGCGCCTTGCCCGAAATATCCTTTTGCGAGAATTTTTTGCAGATTTCATCGTCGGTGGCGGGGTTGTAGTAGTCAACGTCAATTCCGTTTGTTATGCCCGTCATTTTCCACGCGTTTTCGCGAAGAATCGGTGCAAGACCGTAGGCAAAGTATTCGTCCATAAGCTCTTCGGAATATTTCTTGCTCACGGTGCTGATTTTGTCTGCGCACACTATTGCGCCTTTAAGCAGGTTTATGCAGCCGTCATACTCCACAACGTCCTTGTCCCAGAAGCCGAGTTCAAACACGTCTCCCAGAATCTCAAAGCCGTATTTGCCCTGGTAAGCAATGTTGTGTATGGTGAACAGCACCCTTATATTGCTGTATTCGCTTATGTGGGCGAATTTGCGTTTAAGGTAAATAACGGCAGGCGCCGTCTGCCAGTCGTTTGCGTGCATAATGTCAGGGTAAAAGTTCATAACGCGCATAAGCTCCATAACCGCCTTGCCGTAATAGGCAAAACGCTCGCCGTCATCAAAACTGCCGTAGAGCATATCGCGCTTGAAGTAGTATTCATTGTCAATGAAATAATATGTGACATTATCTTTTTTGTATGAGTTTATGCCGCAATACTGGTTGCGCCAGGAGAGTGAAACACCCGTTTCATACTCAAGCTTCAATTTGTCACCTAACTTCTCCCTTATGCCTGCATAGAGCGGAATAACCACTCTGACATCGCAGCCCTTGCCGGCAGCTTTTTTGAGCGCCGCAGGCAGAGAGCCCGCAACATCGGCAAGTCCGCCTGTTGAGGCAAAGGGAAGAGCTTCGGAAGCAACAAACAATATCTTCATAATCCTTTTCCTTTCTTTCGGGCATCGGCGTAAAACCGCGCCCTCTGAAAATATAAAACAACGCTTTTTTTCAAAACGCTCTTTTATATCTTCCGCCTCAGCGGCAGCCTCTCCGGAAAACCGGAGAGGCATATCCGCAAAAAGTCAGATCATTTTACCCTTTACAATGTAGTAGGGGGCGCTCTCTGCGCCGGAGAGCGTCACACCGCCGCGTATAACCGTGTTCTTGTCGGCAACAACGCAGTTGAGCGATGCGTTTTCATCAACAATGGTGTCCTGCATAAGAATTGAATTCTTAACAACAGCGCCTCTGCCGATTTTTACGCCTCTGAAAAGAATGCAGTTTTCAACCGTGCCGTAAATGTGGCAGCCGTCGGCTATAAGCGAATCTTTGACGCTCGAGTTTACCGAATAATAGGCGGGCACGGAGTTGCGGACCTTCGTGTAAACGGGGCGGTTTTTAACGTTGAAGAGCTCGTCGCGCAACTCGGGTTTTTTAATTAAATCCATGCTCAGCGCAAAGTAATCCTCAAACGATGAAACGCAGCCGAAGAAACCGTCGTATTTGTAAACGCGGTAGTTTGCGTGGCCGATGTTTTTGGCAATTATGTCTCTGTTGAGACTTGAGTAGTTATGTGCAATCGCATCAAGCACAACCTGCTGCAGGTATTCGGTGTTTGCAACAATTATGTTCAGGCAGATGTCGCCCGCGCCTTCAAAGTTGCGGGGGTATGCAAGAACATCCGTTACCTTGCCGTCGTCATCCGAGAAAAAGATTGTGTTGCTCTGTGCACGTTCACGTGTCATTTCCATATTCTGCACGGCAAATGTCATATCGGCACCGGTGCTGATATGGTATTTTAAAATGTCATTGAGGTCAATGTTGCAAACAACGTCGCAGTCCGAAAGAACAATGTAATCGTCGGTGATTCTGCTCAGCGGATGGTAAATGCTCTTGAGTGCCTCAAGACGCGTGTTGATTATTCCGCTGCCGGAGCTTCCGGCGTAAGCCGTAATGTTGGGGGGCAGTATTTTAATGCCGCCGCTTCTGCGTGCGAGGTCCCAGTCCTTACCGCTGCCGATGTGGTCCATAAGCGAGTGGTAGTTGTGCTGGGTTATGACATTGACATTGTATATGTCGGAGTTGACCATATTTGAAAGAGCAAAGTCAATAAAGCGGTATCTGCAACCGAAAGGCACGGAAGCCAGTGTGCGCAGCTTGGTGAGTTCCGGTATGTTTGTATCGTGAATGTTTGAAAAAATAATACCTGTTGCCGATGACATAGTTCAGTTCTCCTCTCTTCTTATTTCGCGCTTATCATTGAGCCGCCGGGAACGTCTTCGCCCGAAGCGATAACATTGTCCGCACCCACTACGGTAACCTCGTTGCACTCGTCCTTGCTTCTGCCGACGATGGAGCCTGCGCCTATTGTGCAGCCGGAGTCAATAATGCTGTATTGAACAACAGCTCCCTTTGAAACGGTGACGTTGCTCATTACAACGGAATCGCGTATTACGGCGCCGCGTTCAACCTTTACACCGCTGAAAAGAATGGAGTTGTGAACCTCGCCCTCGATTACACAGCCCTCTGTGATAAATGAGTTTGAAATCTCCGAGGTTGATGAAATATAGTGAGGGGGCAGGGGCTCGTTGCGTGAGAAAATGCGCCAGGAGGAGTCATATATCGGGAACTTCGGGTTCTCGCCCAGAAGGTCCATATTTGCCTCCCAGAGAGATGAAACAGTTCCGACATCCTTCCAGTAGCCCTCAAACGGGTATGCGAACATTGAGCAGCCGTCCGCCAGCATTTTCGGAATAACATTTTTGCCGAAGTCGTTTACCGAATCCGGGTCGTTTTCGTCTTCAATAAGATATTTTTCAAGCACCTTGCGGCTGAAAACATAAATACCCATTGATGCCTTTGTTGATTTCGGATGGGCGGGCTTCTCTTCAAATTCAAGAATCTTTAAGTTGTCGTCGGTGTTCATAATACCGAAACGGCTTGCCTCTTCAAGCGAAACCTCAAGCACCGCTATTGTGCAGTCCGCACCGTTTTTGACGTGTGCGTCAATCATCTTGGAGTAATCCATTTTATAGATATGGTCGCCCGAAAGAATAAGCACATAGTCAGGGTCGTAGCGGTTAATGAAATTGAGGTTCTGATAAATGGCATTTGCCGTGCCCTTATACCAGTCCGCGCCCTCTTTTGCCTGGTAGGGAGGCAGAACCATAACGCCGCTCTGCATTTTGTCAAGGTCCCACGGCTGACCGTTGCCGATATACTCGTTGAGCACAAGCGGCTGATACTGCGTGAGAACGCCCACGGTGTAAATCTGTGAGTTTACGCAGTTTGAAAGCGGAAAGTCGATAATGCGGTATTTGCCGCCGAAAGGAACGGCAGGTTTTGCTGTTTTCTCCGTGAGAGCGTAGAGTCTGCTGCCCTGACCTCCTGCGAGGAGCATGGCAACACATTTTTGCTTCTTATACATTTTTACACCCCGTTTATATTTATAGTTTTAATTATTGCTTTTTGTTGACGGCTTTCGCCTGCTTTCTGAATATTACGCCGCCGAATGAGGGCAGGTTGATTTCAATGTAATCCGCCTTGCCGCCGTTCTCGGAGACAGCTGCAGATTTAACCGGCTCGCTGTTGAGAAGGTTGTTGCCGCCGAAACGGTATTCGTCGGTTGTCAGCACCTCCGCATAATAACCGCTTTTCGGCACACGGACTTTAAAGCCCCTGCGCTCGACGGGTGAAAAGTTGATAACTATAATCAGCTCTTTACCCGAAACGCTCTTTCTGCGGTATGAAATAATGTTTTCATCCGCATTGTTCGGGTCAATCCACTCAAAGCCCGCCCAGTCAGTATCAATTTCCCACAGCTCGGGTGAGGAGAGATAGAAATTGTTTATCTCCGAAACAAATCTCTGCATTTCGGTGTGCCTCGGGTAGTCGAGCATAAACCATTGCAGCTGGTTTTCAAAATCCCACTCGCGGAACTGTGCGTATTCACTGCCCATAAACATCATCTTTTTGCCGGGCAGAGTCATCATATAAACAAGAAAGGCGCGCATGCCCGCAAATTTCTGGTCGTATTCGCCGAACATCTTGTCAACAAGCGATTTTTTGCCGTGAACAACCTCGTCGTGCGATACGGGCAGAATGTAGTTTTCAGAGTATGCATACATCATCGGGAACGTCAGCTTTGAGTGATGATGCTTTCTGAAATACGGGTCAAGCGAAACATATTCGAACATATCGTTTGCCCAGCCCATATTCCACTTGAAATTAAAGCCGAGACCTCCCATTGAAACCGGCTTTGTAATCATCGGCCAGGCGGTCGATTCCTCTGCAATCATAAGTATATCGCCGAACTCGCCGAAAACTGTGGCGTTGAGCTTCTGGAAGAATGCTATTGCCTCAAGATTCTTGTTGTCGCCGTTCTTGTTCGGTATCCATTCCCCCGGCTCGCGGTCATAGTCAAGGTAGAGCATTGAAGCAACCGCATCGACCCTAAGACCGTCAATGTGGAATTCACGCAGCCAGTAAAGAGCATTTGAAATAAGGAAGCACTGAACCTCGTTTCTTCCCACGTCAAAGCACCTTGTGCCCCAGCCCTTGTGCTCCATTCTGTCCTTGCCCTGGTATTCGTAGAGCGGTTCGCCGTCAAACTCAAAAAGACCGTGCCTGTCCTTCGGAAAGTGTGCGGGCACCCAGTCAAGAATAATGCCTATTCCGCAGGTGTGAAGTTTGTTTATAAAATATCTGAAATCATCGGGCGAGCCGAAGCGCGATGTAGGCGCATAATACGAGCACACCTGATAGCCCCAGGAGCCGTCAAACGGATGCTCCATAATCGGCATAAGCTCAACGTGCGTGTAACCCATCTTTTTGACATAGGGCGCAAGTTCGTCTGCAATTTCACGGTATGTCAGGTAGTGCTCCCCGTCAGCCGTGCAGGCGCCGTCGCGCGTTTTCCACGAGCCTAAGTGCATCTCATAAATATTCATCGGAGCGCTGTAAAAATAACTGTTCTTCTCCGTCGGCGTAAATATTTTTTTGCGGTGCTTGAACCAGGGAGCGTCGTTCCACTTGAAATCAGAGCGGCATTTGATAATGGAAGCCGTCTTCGTCAGCGTTTCGGAATAAACCGCATACGGGTCGCTCTTCTGCCAGGTCACTCCGTCTCTGCCGGTTATTTCAAACTTGTAGAATGTGTTGTCAAGGTCTCTGTCGCTCTCATAGCGCAGTTCCCAGATTCCGCCGTCTGTAACCCTATGCATGTCCCAGCTGTTCCAGGAGTTGAAATCGGCAATCACAGACACTCTTACAGCGTTGGGAGCCCAGGTGCGGAATATGTATGTCAGCTTACCGCCGCTTTCGTCAAGGTGGCAGCCGAGATATTTATATGCTTCATAGTTTGTGCCCTGATGAAAATAATAAGGAGCCAGATCGTTCTGCTTTTTTTCTTTAACCGCCATAGTCTGCCTGCCTTTCGTCAAAATAATACGTTTTGATTATACTATATCATATTATAATAGTCAAATTAAAAATATAATAAATAAAAGAAGCTTCATGAGGAAGCTTCCTTTTATCATTATCAGCTTATGGATTTTACATACCCGGCAGTTGCCTCGACAAAGGCGTCAATGTCAACATCGGGGTTGCCCAAAAGTTTTTGAATGAGTATTCCGTCGCTTACAAAAAGAATCAGCCACGAAAAATAGCCCGCCGGCAGCGAGCTTGTGCGCTCGCCGAGCTTTTCGGCAATAAGATTTTCAAATTCCGTGTATCGCTTTATAAGCTTCTGCCTTATCTCCTCATTTCCGCTTATCGCATCACACAAAAGGTGAAAGCGCATAGGCGGAGTTGAAATACTGCGCTCAATAACATATTTCACAAGGCGGTGCAGCGAGGTGTCCTTCTCGGGGTTTTCCGTCCACGCAATAAGGTCGTTCCACTGCGTTGTCAGGTAGTTGTCGGTAATGTCAAAAAGTATGTCATTTTTTGATTTGTAATAATAATACAGCGTGCCTTTCGATATGCCCGCCTCCTTTGAAATCTCGGCAAGCGATATGTCAGAGAGCGGCTTTTTGTCAAGCAAGCGCTGTGTCGCTTCTATTATTTTGTTTTTCAGGTCGTCATTTCTCGGTGCTGCCATTTTTACTCTCCTTTTTGAGTCGGTCATCGGACGACTCATATTAACACATGCGCCCGGATATGTCAAACAATGTCATTCTTTACTTTATGTTTCTTAAATGCTATAATAAAAACCGAATCGGGAGGTGAGCGGAAACGGAAGAATTCAGAAAAGAATATCTCGGCGGCGGCATAACCGCATTTATTTCGGACTCCCACGGCTTCGGCACCGATGCCGTTCTGCTTGCCGATTTTGCAAACCCCTCAAAAAAATCCGTCTGCTGCGACCTCGGAACCGGCTGCGGAATAATTCCGCTTCTCTGGTGCAGAAAAGAAGGCGGCAGAATCACCTGTATCGAAATAAGCGAACAGGCCTGCGAGCAGGTGAAACTCGCGATTGAAGAAAACTCCCTCTCTCAACGGCTGACGGTAATCAACTCCGACCTGCGCGACCTTAAAGGCAAGGTCGAAAACGGCTTGTTTGACATCGTCACAATGAATCCGCCGTATAAAGCAAAGGGCACGGGAATTGAAAGCACGTCACAGGCGGAAAGAATCGCCCGCCACGGTGTAGAGTGTTCGCTTGAAGATATGTGCCTTGCCGCATCAAAACTTCTTAAATATTCGGGAAAGCTCTGCGTCTGCCTTCGCCCCGAAAGAACGGCGGAGCTCTTTAAATCAATGCAGAAATACAAAATAGAGCCGAAACGTCTGCGCTACGTTTCAAAGCACCACGGCACGCCTCCCTGGCTTGTGCTGTGCGAGGGTCGTCTCGGCGGCAATCCGGGAATGACCGTTGAACCGCAGTTCGCCGTTTATGATGGCGAAGAATACTCGCCCGCAATGAAAGAAATATACGCTGATTATCTTTTTGAAAACAGAGGTGAAAAACCTTGAGCGGAACGCTTTTTGTCGTCGGCACTCCCATAGGCAATCTCGGCGATATGTCTCCGAGAGCGCTTGATATTCTTGAAAAGGCAGACTTCATAGCCGCAGAAGACACCAGAGTTGCCTTAAAGCTTCTCAACCATTTCGGCATAAAAAATCAGCTTGTAAGCTATCACGAGCACAACCGTTTTGAAAAGGGCGAGGATATTCTCTCGCGCATTCTTTCGGGCGAAAACTGTGCGATTGTAACAGATGCAGGAATGCCCGCAATCTCCGACCCGGGCGAAGACCTCGTGCGCCTTTGCCACGAACACTCCGTCAAAGTTGAGTCCGTGCCGGGTCCCTGCGCATTTTCAACCGCTCTCGCAATCTCGGGAATGCCTGCCGGCAGGTTCACGTTTGAGGGCTTTCTCAGCATGAACAAACCCTCTCGCAGAAAGCACCTCGAAGAATTGAAAGATGAAAAACGCACAATGATTTTTTACGAGGCGCCGCACAAGCTTGCCGCCACGCTGAAAGATTTAGCCGAAAACTTCGGCAACAGGAATATTGCAATAGTGCGCGAAATAACAAAAATCCACGAGGAAGTCATCCGCACATCTCTTTTCGATGCCGCCGAAAAATATGCAGACGGCTCGCTCAAAGGCGAAATCGTCATAATTGTTGAGGGCGCACGGGAAGAAAAGATAAAAACTACAATCGAAGAAGCGGTCGCCCTTGCCCTGCAATTTGAAAAAGAAGGAGCGTCGCGCAGCGATGCGGCAAAACAGGCGGCAAAACAGACCGGCTTCAAAAAAGGCGATATCTATAAACTTATGGGGGAATAATAATGCAGGCGTTTATTGAATATTACAAAGAACACATCTATTTTCTTTTTATCCTCGCCGCTCTGCTCGTTCTGGCTGTCTGGATGGTCTCAAAGGCGTTCAGGTCCTCTTCCGCAAGAAGAAAGGCAAACGAAGCGGTTATGAAAAAGCTTGAGGAAGACACAGCCCTTCGTAAGGATTTCGAAAACCTCACACCCGAAAAGGCGCAGTCCGCACCTCCTGAAAAGCTTTTTAAAGGCGTTGCGCTCGGTATATGCAGAAACATTGAAAAATCCGCCGATATGCTCGCCGTGTTCAATTCTCTGAACGAGAATCAAAAGAAGATTTACGCCCTTTACTTCATCTTTGAAGACGGCGGCGAAAAACTCAGCAATTTCTTTAAAATCAACGGCAAACCGCTTACGGTTTACGCAAAGGCGGCAGTCGATGAAATCTACGGCGGAGAAACGGCGGATGTCTTCGGCAAAGAGTTTCTCGCCTATGATGAGGATGACGAAACCACTTCTCTCATCCCGTCGGATATTGAAAAAAACGACACATTGTTCAAATCCCTCCTCGGCGGTGCGGATATTTACAACCCGCCCGCAGAGTTTATAATTGAAAACTTAAAAGATTTTGTATAATAAAAAAAGGAATCTGAAAAAGCAAGATAATCAAAAAAGCGGGCAACCCCCGCTTTTTGTCATTCTAAGCCGCAGGCGAAGAATCCCATAACATCCAACCCCACACCCACACCCGCCCGCAAAACCAATCCGATATTGACATTTCAACGGCAAAGTGCTATCATATACACAAAGTCGGTCATTCGACCGACTCGAAGAAAAAAGGCAGGTGAAAAATATGAATATTGCCAGAATCCGCAAAAAAGTCTCGGCAGTCAGCGGCGGCAGGGTAAACGCCGAGTTAAAAGACAACTGCATTGTCCTGACAGGCGAGGCGGACTCCTGGGAGCAGGCGCTTGAAGCCTGCAGCGCGGCGGCAATTCCCTACGGCAAAATTCATGTTGTCAACGATATTACCGTAAAAAAACTTGTTGAAAAGCCAATGCGTATGCCCTCCGTCTGCGACAAAGCCATTGACGGCGAAAAGCCCGATGTTCTCATCATCGGCGGCGGAATCTCAGGTGCGAGCATAGCGAGGGAGCTTACAAAAAACAAGCTGAATATTCTCCTTGTCGAGAAGGAACCCGACCTTGCAATGCAGGCGTCGGGCAGAAATGACGGCGAGGTGCATCCCGGCATAGACCTTTCAAAGGGCTCACTCAAACATTATTATATACGCAAAGGCAACAGGATGTATGGCGACGTCTGCAAAGATCTCGGCGTTGAATTCAGAAGGGTAGGGCAGTATGTTTGCTTCAACGAGGCGTGGGCAAGACCGCTTATCGCCCTTTATGTCCTGAAAAGAAAGTATATTGACAAAATCGAAGATTCCGAAATCATTTCGGGCAAAGAGCTTCACAAAAGGGAACCGAATTTCAACGGCAGCTTTAAGTTCGCCATTTCAAACCCGTCAACGGGTTGCGTCTGCCCATACGGACTGACGATTGCCTATGCCGAAAACGCCGTTATGAACGGCGCAAAGGTTATGCTTAACACGGCGGTTACCGGTATGCAGGTTGAAAACGGCAGAATTATCTCCGTCAGAACCAACAGAGGCACGGTTTATCCTAAAACAGTCATTAACGCCGCGGGTGTCTTCAGCGAAGAAATCGCAAAAATGGCGGGCGACAGGTTTTTCTCCATCCACCCCAGAAGGGGAACAAACTCCATACTCGACAAAAAAGCGGGTAAGTATATGCACAGTGTCGCTTCAATCAAGGAGCTCGCCGCTTCAAGCGGTCACACCAAGGGCGGCGGAATACTTCACACCGTTCACGACAACCTTTTAATAGGTCCAGATGCCGTTGAAACAAGCGAAAAAGAAAATGTCGCGACCAATCCCGAAAGCATCGAAAAGGTTTTCTCCCGCCAGAAAAACACAATGCCGTCGCTGAGCGAACGTGACATAATCACTTATTTTACGGGTGTGCGCGCACCTACCTTTGAAGAAGATTTCATAATCGAAAAAGGCAGAAAATGCGGGAATATAATTCATTGTGCCGGCATTCAGTCTCCCGGTCTCACCACGGCACCCGCCGTAGCCCTTGATATAGAAAAAATGGCTCTCGAAATGCTCGGCGGCGCTCAGAAAAACCCCGATTTCAATCCTGTGAGAAAACCCGTTCCCACCCTGCGCAATATGAGCGATGAAGAACGGGCGCAGATGATAAAAAAGAACCCCGATTACGGCGAAATAGTCTGCCGCTGCGAAGAAATCAGCAAGGGTGAAATACTCGATGCCCTCAATTCTCCCATCTGCGTTCCCACCGTTGACGGTATAAAAAAACGCGTGCGTCCGGGTATGGGCAGATGTCAGGGCGGATTCTGCTCCCCGCTTGTAACCAAAATAATTGCCGGCTTTTTAAATGAGCCGATTGACAAAGTCCGCAAAAGTTATGACGGCTCCGTAATAACCTACGGCAGCACAAAAAAGGGGAGGGGCGCCGATGAATAACTATGATGTAATTGTAATCGGCGGCGGCCCCGCAGGGCTTGCCGCAGCGATTCAGGCAAAAAAAGACGGTGCGTCTGTTCTTCTCATTGAGCGCGAAAACAGGCTGGGCGGCATCTTAAAGCAATGTATCCACGACGGCTTCGGTCTTGTCCGCTTTGAAGAAAAACTGTCGGGCCCCGAGTATGCCGAGAGATTCATTGATGAATTCAACTCCCTCTCAATCGAGGCGCTCGCACTCACATTTGTCACAAAAATCAAAAAGAACGGCGATATCTTTGAAATACACGTTGTCAACCGCGAAGGCACGGCCGTCTTTAACTGCAGAGCCATTGTTCTCGCTACCGGCTGCCGTGAAAGAACGGCAAAACAGGTTTTTATCCACGGCACAAGACCGTCCGGCGTCTTCACAGCGGGCACGGCTCAGCATTTCACAAACCTTCTGGGCGAGCTTCCCGCAAAAAAATGCGTGATTTTAGGCAGCGGCGACATCGGTCTTATTATGGCACGCCGCCTTACTCTCGAGGGCTGCAAAGTGCTCGGAGTCTATGAGGCAAAACCTTCTCCCTCGGGGCTTACAAGAAATATCCATCAGTGCCTCAATGATTATGATATTCCGCTCTTCCTCTCCCACACCGTAACAAGAGTTTTCGGAGACGAACGCCTTGAAGCGGTTGAAATATCCAGGGTGGATGAAAAAATGCGCCCTATAGAGGGCACACAGCAGACGGTTGAATGCGACGCTTTGATTCTCTCCGTCGGTCTTATCCCCGAGAACGAACTTGCCGAAGAACTCGGCGTTTCAATGGATTCCGGCACAAAGGGTCCCGTCTGTGACGAAAAGCTTATGACAAGCGTTGAAGGCGTTTTCTCCTGCGGCAACGCCCTTCACGTCAACGACCTTGTCGATTATGTCTCCGAGAGCGGCGAAACAGCCGGCGCAGCTGCGGCAGCATATAAAAATACCGAACGCACAACGGTTAAGCTTGAACGCGGTCAAGGTATTATGTCGCTTGTTCCGCAGATGCTTGACTTGAACGGTGCGACAAGCTCCGTAACCGTCTATTTCCGCTCGGCTGATGTTCTCAACAACTGCGCTCTTATAATCAAAATTGACGGCGAAGAAAAATTCCGAAAAAAATACGCCTTCCTGCGCCCACCCGAAATGGAACGGCTTGTAATTGATTTTTCCGCATTCAATCTGAGTCCAGACAGCAAAATCGTTTTTGAAACAGAGGTGACATCCGTATGAAAGAAATAATATGTATAGTCTGCCCCAACGGCTGCACCCTGAACGTTGAAAAAAACGGCGGAGAAATAACCGTAACGGGCAACAAATGCAAAAGGGGAGAGGAATTTGCCGTTTCCGAAATGACACGTCCCATGCGCACAATCTGCTCAACCGTTAAAACCGACAGGGCAGATATTCCCGTTCTTCCCGTCAGAGTTTCCGCCGATATCCCCAAAGAAAAAATCTTTGCCGTTATGGATGAGATTAACGCAGTCACCGTTACCGCCCCTCTTAAAAGAGGCGATACGGTTATAAAAAACGTGCTCGGTCTCGGCGCGGATGTTATAGCGACGAGCGATATTCTGAGCAGAAATTAAGGAGATAATAATATGAGCACAAAACCGTATAAGGGCTTTGAGCCCGCCTGGATAAAAGAACCGGCGCCGAAGGATTCATACCGCTCCGTTTTCCGCTGGGGCGACCCCGAATTTGTAAAATACCCCAAAGAATCCCTTTATAAACTGATGAAAACCACCTTTAAAATGACCGATGAAGATTTCAGGCATTATGCGGGAGATGTCGGTCTTGATAAAGTTACTCTCGATTGCCCTTCAAAAATGGCGCAGGAGCACATTGATGAATTCATAAAAATCTGCGGCAGCGAAAATGTTTCAACAGCCGATTACGACCGCCTCAGCGTCGCCTACGGCAAAACCGCCTATGATTTGTTCAGAATAAGAGAGCGCAGATTCGACTCCCTTCCCGACGTCGTTCTCTACCCTTCCGAAAGCGAAGAAATTGAAAAAATCGTTGAATACTGCACAAAGCACTCAATTCCCCTCTATGTTTACGGCGGCGGCAGCAGCGTCACAATGGGTGTCGAGCCGATAAGAGGCGGCGTGTCGCTTGATATGAGAAGAAACTTCAACAAAGTCATAAGCTTCAATGAAACCGACCAGACAATAACCGTGCAGGCGGGTATGTCCGGACCCTGCCTCGAAGAAACGCTTCAGAATGCGCAAAAAAACTTCGGCGCAAAAAGAGCATACACCTGCGGTCATTTTCCGCAGAGCTTCGAATACAGCTCCGTCGGCGGCTGGGTAGTCACAAGGGGAGCGGGTCAGAACAGCACATACTACGGCACAATAGCTGACATTGTCCTCTCGCAAAAATATGCAACCCCGCGCGGCAGAATAGTCACAAGCCACTACCCTCGCGAGGCAACGGGTCCCAATCTCAACCAGATTATGATGGGCGGCGAAGGCACCTTCGGCGTGCTCACCGAGGTAACTCTCAAGGTCTTCCGCTGGATGCCCGAAAACAGGCACTATTTTTCATATATGTTCAAAGACTGGCAAACGGCAATGAACGCCGGCAGAGAAATGATGCAGCGCGAGTGCGGCTATTCGTCCGTTTTCCGTCTCTCCGACCCGGAAGAAACAAGTCTTATGCTCAAGCTTTACAATGTTGACGACACCCCGCTCGAGCCCCTTCTTAAAATGAAGGGCTACAAGGATATGGAGCGCTGCCTCTTCCTCGGCTTCACCGACGGCGAAAAGGGCTTTTCAGACAACGTCGCAAAGAATATAAGAAAAATCGCAAAGCAGTTCGGCGGTATGAGTCTTACCGCCTTTGTCGCAAAAAGCTGGGAGAAGGGCAGGTTTACCGACCCCTATCTGCGGGATGCCCTTATGGATTTCGGTATCGTAACAGATACCCTCGAATGCACCGTCAACTGGTCAAATATGGCTCAGGTGCACGACGATGTCCGCAAGGTATGTCACGCCCTTCCGGACACAATAGTCACAACCCATATGTCTCACTGCTATCCGCAGGGCGCAAACCTCTATTTCATCTTCATTACAAAAATGAATAACTCCGAAGAATTCCGCCGCTATCACACAACAATTCTCGATGCCATACAAAAGTCGGGCGCCGCAATCAGCCACCACCACGGCATAGGCAAAATGTTCGCCCCCTGGCTCGAGGGTTCGCTCGGCAGAAACGAATACGGAGTTTTCAGGGTTCTCAAGGATTACTTCGACCCCGGTTACAATATGAATCCCGGCGGCACAATCGGGCTCGATCTTAAAGAGGATGAAAAGAAATTCCTGCGCGATGATATAAAATAAAACATCAGAAGCATCAAAGAACACGGATTTCCGCTTGAAATCCGTGTTTTTTTGCCATTATTTTTCACAAATTTTTTGGTAAATAACAATACAAATGTTAATTGTTTGTTCACATTATTCAAAACGGTTTAAAATCACTTGTACAATTTATATAAAAGATTTCGCCAATGTATATACGAAATATGACTTCTCAATAAAACCGGAGCTTCAATTATTAGTGCAATATGCACAATACGCAAGCGCCGGAATTGTGCAACATTACTTGACAAATAATTTTGCAGTGCTATAATGCAGTCAAATCAAAAAAAGAAAGAAGGCATAAGTAATGAACAGCTATTTAGACTACGAAAGAGAGATTTTTGATGCTCAGAGACGTCTCATCGAAAAAATCGAAAGTCAGAAGGGCATCACATGGGAGAAAATTAAAGCTGCAATTGCACTTGACTGCCTTTTGCACGTTATTTGATTCCATGCAGGGCGCACGGCGCCTGAAAATCCGAAAACTCAGCGGAGCTGCGGCTCCGCTTTTTTATTTCTCTTTAAAATTTGCTATTGACATATATAATGTAATTGATTAAAATCAAAAAGATATCCTTTATCCACAACGGAGGTAAAATATGAAAAAGCTTCTTTTAGGCAACGAAGCTGTAGCCGCCGGGCTTTACGAGGCGGGCGTCAGGGTTGTTTCAAGTTATCCCGGCACCCCCAGCACCGAGGTTACCGAGTTTGCCGCAAAATATGATGAAATATACTGCGAGTGGGCTCCCAACGAGAAGGTCGCCATGGAAGTTGCATACGGCGCGGCAGTCGCAGGCGCACGTTCATTCTGCGCAATGAAGCACGTCGGTCTCAACGTTGCAGCCGACCCGCTCTTTACCGCATCCTACACCGGCATCAACGCAGGCATGGTTGTTCTTGTTGCCGATGACCCCGGTATGCACTCCTCACAGAACGAGCAGGATTCAAGGCACTATGCTCAGGCGTCAAAAATTATGATGCTCGAGCCGTCCGATTCCGACGAATGCCTTAAATTCGCAAAGCTCGCCTATGAGCTTTCGGAGCGTTTCGACACTCCCGTTATTCTCAGAGAAACCACCAGAATTGCCCATTCGAGAAGTCTTGCTCAAACGGGCGAAAGAGTTGAACTCGCCAACAAAGAATACACAAAAAATCCTCAGAAATATGTTATGGCTCCCGCAAACGCCAAGGTAAAGCACGTTGCTGTTGAGCAGAGAATTCTCGACCAGACCGCATTTGCCGAGAAGGAAGCGGTTGAAATCGGTCTCAACAAGGTCGAATACAACAGCAAAAAAATCGGCGTAATCACCGCAGGCGTCTGCTATGACTACGCAAAAGAGGCGCTCGGCGACAAGGCGTCATATCTCAAACTCGGCTGTCTTTATCCTCTTCCCGTTGAGTTGATTAAAGATTTCGCTGCTCAGTGCGAAACCGTTTATGTTCTTGAAGAGCTTGACGATTACATCGAAACCCACTGCCTCAAAAACGGCATCAAAGTCAGAGGCAAGGCGGATTTCACCCTCATCGGCGAATATTCGCAGTCCCTCATTGCCAAGGTTATTCTCGGTGAAGAAAAGCCGACAATCAAAGCGGATATCAATATCCCCGTAAGACCTCCCGTGCTCTGCGCCGGCTGCCCTCACAGAGGCCTTTTCTATGCACTCAAAAAAGCGGGCGTCGAAACCGTCACGGGCGACATCGGCTGCTACACGCTCGGAGCATCCAAACCTATCGGCATGATTGACACCTGCCTTTGCATGGGCGCTTCAATCTCCTCCCTTCACGGCAGAAACAAGGCAAACCCCGAAAAGGCAAACAAAACAGTGGCTGTAATCGGCGACTCAACGTTTATCCACTCGGGCATAACCGGTCTTGTGAATATCGCATACAACCAAAGCAATTCCGTAAGTATTATTCTCGACAACTCCATTACCGGAATGACCGGTCACCAGCAGAACCCCACAACCGGCTACACAATCAAGGGCGACCCCACCTCGGCTGTATCGCTTGAGAAGCTTGCCGTTGCCGTAGGCATCCCCGAAAACAACATTTTCGTGTGCGACCCTTACAATCTTGAAAACAGCGAGCAGGCGGTCAGAAAAGCGCTTGAGTGCGAAGGCCCGGCCGTTGTCATTTCACGCAGACCCTGCGCCCTTCTTAAATATGTCAGGCACAATCCTCCTCTCAAGGTTGATAAAAACAAGTGCGTGGGCTGCAAAATGTGTATGAAAATCGGCTGCCCTGCAATCAGTATCAGAGACGGCAAAGCGGAAATCGACGCTACCCAGTGCCTCGGCTGCGATGTCTGCAGCCAGCTCTGCAGAGTCGGCGCAATAGGTTAAGAAAGGAGAGTCACGTTTATGAATAAATCAGTTATGATAGTAGGCGTAGGCGGTCAGGGAACACTGCTCGCAAGCCGTATTCTCGGCGCGGCGCTTCTTAAAAAGGGTTACAATGTCAAACTCTCCGAGGTTCACGGAATGAGCCAGCGCGGCGGCTCCGTTGTTACCTATGTCAAATACGGTGATGAAATCGCCTCCCCCATAATCGAAAAAGGCGAAGCGGATATTATCCTGGCTTTCGAACAGCTTGAAGCTGCAAGATGGCTTGAATATATGAAGCCCGACGGCAAGGTTATCGTCAACACCCAGAAAATCGACCCCATGTCGGTAGTTATCGGCGATGCAGTCTATCCGGACGGCGTAATCGACTCAATCAAAGCGGCAGGCGCAAACGTGCTCGAGCTCGATGCTCTTCCCGTTGCAATTGAGGCGGGTTCCTCAAAGGCGGTCAATGTCGTTCTCATCGGCGCTATGGCAAAATACACAGAGATAGAAAAAGAAACCTGGCTTGAAGCTGTCAAAGAGTGCGTTCCCGCAAAATTCCTCGACCTCAACGTCAAGGCGTTTGAACTCGGCTACAACTGCTGATTATTTAATAAGTAAAGATAACGGAGCTCTTACGGGCTCCGTTAATTTTTTGCATTTTTTTGTTTTTATCTCTTTACTTTCATACTTTTATGTGATAAAATGTTAAAGTAATCAACAGCAAAGGATGGTTTCGCTATGGCATCAAAAATCAAAAACGAAAACAACGATTTCCTTTTTGAGGCAATTCTGAAGCTTAAAACTCTTGATGAGTGCTATGACTTTTTTGAAGATTTATGCACAATCAACGAGCTCAAAAGCATTTCACAGCGTCTTGCGGTTGCCAAAATGCTGCGCGACGGCAATGTTTACAGCGAGATTGTTGCCGCTACCGGCGCCAGCACCGCAACAATAAGCCGTGTGAACCGCTCTCTGCAATACGGCAGCAACGGCTATGAAGAAATATTCAGACGCCTTGACAAGAGTAATGAAGACTGATGGCTTACGATATTTTTGCTCAGTTTTATGATTTGTTAACTGAAAATGTCGGCTACGGGAAGCGTGCAGATTATTTTTGCAGGCTTCTTTCGTCTTGCAACGGGCAAAAAGGCATTCTGCTTGACCTCGCCTGCGGAACAGGCACGCTCAGCATTGAGTTTGCAAAACGCGGCTATGATGTAATAGGCGTTGACTGCAGCGTCGGAATGCTCAGCGAAGCACGGCGCAAATGCGCCGAAGAGGGGCAGAACGTTCTTCTCCTCTGCCAGGACGCTGCCGGGCTTGACCTCTACGGCACAATAGATTTCGCAGTCTGCGCCCTTGACAGTGTCAACCACTTCCCCGGTGCAGAAGAAGTGCAGAAGGCGTTTGACAGGGTTTCGCTTTTTATGAATAAGGGCGGAGCGTTTGTGTTCGATGTCAATACTGTTTATAAACACAAAAACGTTCTTGCCGACAATTCGTTTATATACGATTACGATGATGTCTTCTGTGTCTGGCAGAACACGCTCAACAGCGATCTGAGCGTTGACATCACACTTGATTTCTTCGCTCTCGACGGCGACGGAAAATGGGAGCGCTCAACAGAGGAGTTTTCGGAGCGGGCATATCCCCTCGAAGATATTGAAAAAATGCTCGTTAAAAGCGGCTTTTCGGTTGTGGGTATATATGATGATTTAACCCTCGACCCCGTCCTGCCGGAGAGTGAAAGAGCGGTATTTCTCGCAAGAAAGGATTAACTATGGGCAGAATTGTCAGAATGATATCGGATGACGGCACATTGACTGTTATGGCGGCAGATACCGCCGACATTGTCGAACGCGCACGTCAGATTCACAACACAACACCCGTTACAACAGCGGCTCTCGGCAGACTTCTTACCGCCGCAAGCTTTATGGGCGCTGTTCTCAAAGGCAGGGATGACTCTGTTACAATCAGATTAAACGGCGACGGCCCCGCCGGCAGCATCATAGCGGCTGCCGACAGCGAAGGCAATGTGCGCGGCTATGTTGCCAATCCTGGCGTTGAACTTCCCAAAAACGAAAAAGGCAAGCTTGATGTCTCGGGTGCGGTAGGCAAAAACGGCACACTGACTGTTATGAAAGACCTCGGTCTTAAAGAGCCCTATATCGGTCAGGTTCCGATTGTCTCCGGTGAGATTGCCGAAGATATAACAAGCTACTATGCCGTAAGCGAACAGATTCCCACTGTCTGTGCCCTGGGTGTTCTCGTCAGTAAGGAAGACAGAAGCGTCATTACCGCCGGCGGATTCATCATTCAGCTTCTTCCCACTGCCGAGGATGACACAATCGACAAGGTTGAAAAATGCCTCGAAAACATCGAGCCGGTAACAACTATGCTTGCAAAGGGGATGTCACCCGAAGAAATCTGCCGCACCGTTCTCGACGGATTCCCGCTTCAGACTCTCGATGAGATGCACCCCTCCTATGTCTGCACCTGCTCGCGTCAGAGGGTGGAGAAAGCTCTTGTCAGCACGGGAATTGAAGAGCTTGAAGATATGGCAAAAGATGAGGTCACAAGGGTCAGCTGCCATTTCTGCGACAAAGTTTACGAATTCACTCCCGCCGAAATCAGAGCCCTTGTTTCAAAGGCAAAACAGCAGAACTGATGCCGTAAATGAGCCGTGAAACTTTTGAAAAAATTTTTTAAAAAAACGGTTGACAATCACAATATATTATAGTATATTATATTTCGCCGCTTGAAGCGGCGAGGTCCGGGAGCATAGCTCAGCTGGGAGAGCACCTGCCTTACAAGCAGGGGGTCACAGGTTCGAGCCCTGTTGTTCCCACCAATGGCCCGGTAGTTCAGTCGGTTTAGAACGCCA
>JAEEYU010000007.1 GCA_016288315.1 Clostridiaceae bacterium
AATATGCACAAATTTCATCTCTTTGAGGTGCGAAGCAGTTTTCACGCAAAAAAAGAGCCGCAGAACAAGGAAGATTTGTGAGAGCATACTTAATGTATGGTAAGCAAATCTGACGATGTTATGCGGCTTTTAGTTTGATGTGAAAACCAATACTGGTTTATGAGTGACTGCCCAAGGCGGGATTTTTCTTTTTCGGAACGCCGATTTAACTTATAGAACAAAAAAAACGCCGAAACAGTAAAAAAATAAGCTATTTCGACCAAAAAATTGTTGACAAAAATAATGTTATCATTTAATATATAGCAGATAAGTGTTTTGCGAGGTGTCTATGTTACCCGCCGATGAGAACAAATACCGCGAAGACGAAGAGCTTGTTAAGCTTGCGCTCTCCGGTGACGATTCCGCAATGGCGCAGCTTGTTGCCGTTGCAATGCCCATAGCGGGCGCAAAAGCGGCGGCGCAGCAGGCAAAAAACAACCGCCTTTCTACAGAAGATCTCGTCCAGGAGGGCATGCTGGGTTTTCTCAGTGCCTTAAAAACCTACTCAGCGTCAAAAGGCACATCGTTTCGCACCTACGCAGGCGCCTGCATAGGCAACCGCATCATTTCGGCAGTGCGCCTTCACAACAACACGGGCAACTATTCGCTGACATCCGCCGTGCCCATCACGGATGAAACGGGTGTTTCCGCAGCCGAACAGGATCCGCAGAACATTATGATTGAACGCGAAAAGCTTGAAGATTTTTACAGTCTCATCGGCAGCGGCAAGCTCCTCTCCGATTTTGAAAAAAGCGTTCTTCGTTGCCGTCTTGCAGGGCTCTCCTACAGCGAAACGGCTCAAAAACTCGGCACGGGCACAAAAGCCGTTGACAATGCGCTCGCCCGCATCCGTAAAAAAATCCGTAATTCCGTTTAATTTTACATCACGCAAACAAGGCGTATTCCGCAATAACCTCGGTGCCGCCTTAATATATGCCCCCGTAGCTTAAACCAGTCAGAGCGTTGTTCATCACAAAGGTGGCGGTGCAATCCCGTCCAGGGCAAAAATTTTTTCAAAAGAGGTATATCTCATGTACGAAGACAGAACACTCAAATGCAAGGAATGCGGCGAAGAATTCGTATTCACAGCAGGCGAACAGGAATTCTATGCTGAAAAAGGTTTCGTAAACGATCCTCAGCGCTGCAAGGCTTGCCGTGATGCACGCAAAAACGCCAGCCGTGGCGAACGCGAATGGTTCGAAGCTACCTGTGACGAATGCGGCGGCATTGCAAAGGTCCCCTTCAAGCCCCGTGAAGACAGACCCGTTTACTGCAGCGAATGCTTTGCAAAGAAGCAGGCAGCGGCAGCAGGCGAAGCAGTTGAAGAAGCTGCTGAAACAGAGGAATAATATTTCCCGACTTGCAAAAACAGGCGGGCGCTTTCGGATGAAAGCGCCCGCTTTTTCTTTTTGTTTAATCCTCTATTGCCGCTTTGCGTGTATTTACCTTGTGGAAAAACTTCGTGTCGAATTTTTCACTGCGGTCGTAATAGTAGCATCCGTTCTGTTCCTGTTCAACGTCGGTCAGCTGTGTGTAGCAAAAACCGAACATCATCGGGTGGTCAAGCAGTGCGTCGGTGAGCCCCTTGTAGCGCTCGTGATATTCCTCCGCCGTTTTGGGAGCGTTGCCGTAGCCCCAGGAAGGTCCCGTCTCAGTTTCTCTGCTCCATTTGATTCCGCCGTATTCGCTGACAAAAATCGGCTTGCCCTTTTCATAGGTCTGACGGTCGTTGCAGAAGTTCTTTATTTCCCCCTTTTCTTCAAGGTCGGCATAATTTGACGCCAGTATTTCGGGGTTCTGCTCATAGTCGTGAACGTCGAATATATCCGTTTCAACGTGATAGTTGCCGCTTGTGTCGATGCAGGGGCGCGTTGTGTCAATCGATTTTGTAACCCTGTAAATCATTGAGAGGAAGGGGTCAAACTGCGGACGCCCTTTGTAATTCCATGTCTCGTTGAGCGGGCACCAGCCGATGATTGCGGGGTGATTGAAGTCTCTGTTTACCTCATCAATCCATTCGGGCAGAATATGGTAAACCGCCTCCGGGTCGGAGTGGTCCAGCCCCCAGTTGGGGTATTCGCCCCATACAAGGTAACCCTCTTTGTCGCAGTGGTAAAGGAATCTCTCTTCAAATACCTTCTGGTGAAGGCGCGCACCGTTGAAGCCGAACTTCTTTGAAAGCTTTATATCTTTCAGAAGCGCCTTGTCCGAAGGGGCTGTGTATATACCGTCGGGATAAAAGCCCTGGTCAAGAACAAGCCGCTGGAATACCGACTTGCCGTTGAGCATAAATTTATACCCGTCAAACCAAACGTTGCGAAGACCGAAATAGCTTTTTACTCTGTCTTCACCGAATTTTATTTCGGCATCATAGAGCTTGCCGTCGCCGACGTTCCAGAGGTGCTTTTCTTTTAACTTCTGAGTCAACGTTACCGTGCCTGCGGCGTTTTTGATTTTTGAAACGCCCATATCCCTGCCTTCAAACGATGCGCTGAATTCAAGGTCGGCGCAGCCGCAGAGCTTTGCCTCAACCGTTACGCTCCCCGTAAGATAATCGGGATAATATCTGACGCTCTCAACAAACGTCTTTTCGGTGAATTCAAGCCACACAGTCTGCCAGATACCCGTTGTGCGCGTGTAGTCGCAGCCGTGTGAATAATACTCCTCACTCTGCTTTCCGCGGGGAATCATTCTGTCTCTCGTGTCATCCTCGCAATAGATTACAATGTCGTTTTTGCCCTTTCTGACAAACTCCGTTATGTCAAAGCTGAACGAAACATAACCGCCTTCGTGAACGCCTGCTTCGCTGCCGTTGACAAACACCTTTGTTCTGTAATCTGCCGCGCCTATGTGAAGCACCGTTCTTTTGCCTGCATATTTCTGCGCTATGCTTACCTCTTTTTTATACCATACTCCGTAGGTGAAATCTTTGATTCCTATGCCGGAAAGTTCTGATTCCATACAGAAAGGCACTGTGATTTTTCTGTCAAACGCAGATGAATCTTCATAGATTTTTCTTGCCTCGCCGCTTCTGCCGTTGTCAATGCAGAACAGCCACTCGCCGTTGAGATTCATCCAGTTTTCTCGCTCAAACTGGGGCTTGGGGTATTCTTTTCTGGGAGTCATAAACGCACCTCTTTCTTTTAAACCGCACAATGCGGTTTTTTGTTTATGCGAATAATATTATATAAAAATAAATTGTTAAAATCAACATTATAATATTGACATATTGTAAAAAATGTTTATAATAGTTAAATGGTTAATAATTAATAAGTTAATAATAAACATTTTAAGTTGTTTTTGTATTGACAAAACCGGAAAGGAGATTGTTATGGACGAAAAAAACCGCATATCGCTCATACATAAGCTCATGGCGCTGGACCGTCTGCACCACGCCTGTGTGGATAAAAGCATCAACTCGCTCGGCTTTGACCTGCACCGCACACAGCACATGACCCTCATGTATCTGTCAAAGGTCGGCGGAGCCGCCTCGCAAAAACAGATTGCCGATGAATTCAACGTCAGCCCCGCCGCTGTTGCGACCCTGTTAAAACAGCTTGAGGCAAAGGGCTATGTCGAGCGCAGGCAAGACAGCGCCGACACACGCCGCAACCTTGTTCAGGTCAGCGAAAAAGGTCTCGATGTAGTTAAAAAATCACACGAAAAATTCACCGAGGCGGATGCAAATATGACAAAGGGGCTTTCTCAGGAAGAGCTTGAGTCGCTTGAAAAAATAATCGACAAAATGAAGGCGAATATGTGTGAATTTGCCGCATCGGCAGGAGTGGAGGTGCGCAGATGAAAAGATGGGCAAGCTATGCAGGGCCGTATAAAGCATATTTTATTTTAGGTCCCCTCTGTATGATTATTGAAGTCATAGGCGAAGCGCTTATGCCGAAGTTCCTTGCAAATATCATAGACTACGGCACCGGTCAGGCAGATATCTCGGAAGCGGCTGCATTTTACCAGTGGCTCTATGCCCGCACCGGCGGAGCATCACCCTATATTGTGGCAATTATGTGCGCCATGATTATAACCGCCCTGCTTATGATGATTGGCGGCGTCGGCGGCGCCTATTTTGGTGCAAAGGCATCGGTCAACTACGCCGCAGACCTGCGCTCGGATATCTATAAAAAAGTTCAGCAGTTCTCGTTTGCAAACATTGACAAATTCAGCACCGGCTCGCTTGTCACAAGACTTACAAACGACGTTACCCAGATTCAGAATTTCATTAATATGCTCCTGCGTATGTGCCTGCGCTCACCCGGTATGATGATAGGCGGAGTAATAATGGCAATAATGGTAAGCGGCAAACTCACCCTCTGCCTTCTTATGGTTCTGCCTATGGTTGTGGTCTCCGTCTTCTTCCTCATCAAGGTTGCTCTTCCCCGTTTTACAAGGCAGCAGAGCAAAATCGACGCTCTCAACTCAACCGTTCAGGAGAACGTCACAAACATCAGGGTCGTCAAGTCTTTTGTGCGTGAGGAGCACGAAAAAGAAAAGTTCGGCAAGGCAAACAGGGAATTAAAGCAGAGCGCATTTGACGCTATGCGCACAATGATTATGATGCAGCCGGCGATGACTCTGTTTATGAATATTACCATAATCGCAATCGCCTGGTTCGGCGGCAATATGCTTATCCGCTCAACGCTCACCGCAGGCAACCTCACGGCGTTTATCACCTATATAATTCAGATTCTTATGTCGCTCGTTATGATGACCATGATTTTTGTCGCTCTCTCAAGGGCGATGGCATCGGGCAGACGTATTTCAGAAGTGCTCGATGAAGAAACCGACATAAAAGACAACGAAAGCGAAGAGGCGAAGGATATAACCGTCCGAAACGGCGAAGTGGAGTTCAGAAACGTCTCGTTCCGTTATTATAAAAACAGCGATGCAAAGGTGCTCGACAACATAAATCTGACTATCCCCGCAGGCAAAACCGTCGGCATAATCGGTTCAACGGGCTCAGGCAAGAGCACCCTTGTTTCAATGATAGCCCGCCTCTATGACGCAGACGAGGGCGAGGTTCTTGTTGACGGCGTAAATGTTAAAGATTACAAGCTTTACAACCTTCGCGAAGGCGTCGGCTTTGTTCTTCAGAAGAATCTTCTTTTCTCCGGCACAATCAAAGACAATCTCCTCTGGGGCAACTATGAGGCAAGCGATGAAGAAATAAAAGAAATGGCATCCTACGCCCAGGCGGACAATTTCATAACCTCGTTTGAAAACGGCTATGACACCGTCATCGAGCAGGGCGGCACCAATGTTTCGGGCGGTCAGAAGCAGCGCCTCTGCATAGCAAGAGCTCTTCTGAAAAAACCGAAAATACTTGTGCTCGACGACTCTACCAGCGCCGTTGACACCGCAACGGAAAAAAGAATACGCGAAGCTTTTGCAAACGAGCTTCAGGGCTCCACAAAAATCATAATCGCTCAGCGCATCTCCTCGGTAAAGGATTCCGATATGATTGTTGTTCTTGACGACGGCAGGGTAACGGGCGTGGGAACCCACGACGAGCTGATTGAGAACAACCCCGAATACCAGGAGATTTACTGGTCGCAGGTTGACAAAAAGGAGGGAGCATAATGCAGGGTCGCAGTCTTGATGAATTGCAAAAAAGATACAACAAAGCGGCGGCTGACAAAAAGCATAATTTCGGCCCTCCCGGCAGACCCGGCCGCCACCAGCAGGGCTCTTCAAAAGGCAAGCCCAAAAACACGGGCAAAACAATAAAACGCCTCTGGAGCTATATAGCCAAATACAAATACCGCCTTATGCTCGTCATTCTGCTTATGCTCACAAGCACAGGCACAGCACTTGCGGGCTCATACATAATGCGCCCCCTCATAAACAAGCTTGTCTATGACGATGCACCCGCACAGCAGAAAATCGCCTATCTTGCGCACATGCTGTTTTTAATCGGCGGCATCTACCTTGCGGGCATAGTCACCGGCTACCTGCAGAACCGCCTTATGCTGCGCGTTTCCACCTCGGCATCGGAGAAAATCAGGAACGATCTTTTCAACCGGCTTCAGGCGCTCCCCGTAAGATTTTTTGACAGCGAAACAACCGGCAACATAATGTCGAGATTTACAAACGATATTGACAATATCGACCTTATGATGAATCAGACAATAACCCAGCTTGTCTCCGCCGCAATTACTCTTGTGGGCACTTTCTGCCTTATGGTTTACACAAGCTGGCAGCTCACCATAGTAATTGTCGCCTTTATTCCCGTTTTGCTCCTCGCAGTGCGCTATGTTGCATCAAGGTCGGCAAAATATTACACCGCCCAGCAGTCGGCTCTCGGTGCCGTCAACGGCTATATTGAAGAGAGCGTAACGGGTCAGAAGGTTGTCAAGGTGTTCAACCACGAAGATGCGTGTATTGACGAGTTCGAGCTGCTCAACAACGATATGCGCGAAAAGCAGATGGGCGCGCAGTTCTTCGGCGGTCTGATGGGACCCGTAATGCATAACATCACGCAGATATGCTACGCCGTCACGGCAGGCGTCGGCGGTCTTCTCTGCGTGCTTGCCGGCTTTGACATCGGCGGTGTTTCGATTTTCGCAAGCTACGCAAGGCAGTTTTCAATGCCTATAAGCACCGTCTCACAGCAGACTTCCACAATTTTTGCAGCTCTTGCCGGCGCAGAGAGAGTCTTTGCCGTAATGGATGCAGACCCCGAGAATATAAACGACCTTATAAACTCTCAGCCCGAAATCAAAGGCAACGTCGAACTCAAAGACGTAACCTTCGGCTATCTGCCCGAAAAAACGGTGCTTAAAAACATCTCTCTTCACGCGGAGCCCGGCAAAAAAATCGCTTTCGTCGGCTCAACGGGAGCGGGCAAAACCACAATCACAAACCTTATTAACAGATTCTATGAAATTGACAGCGGCTCAATTTCCTTTGACGGCACGGATATCAAAGAAATCGACCGCAGCTATCTGAGGAAGAACATCGCAATGGTTCTTCAGGACACCCACCTCTTCACGGGCACGGTTATGGAGAACATCCGCTACGGCCGTCTTGACGCAACGGACGACGAGGTCGTTCAGGCGGCAAAAACGGCGAGCGCGCACTCCTTCATTATGCGCCTTGCCGACGGCTACAATACTGTTATCGAAGGCGACGGCGCCAATCTCTCGCAGGGTCAGCGCCAGCTTCTCAATATAGCAAGAGCCGCTATTTCAAAAGCGCCCATCCTCGTTCTTGACGAGGCAACAAGCTCAGTTGACACCCGCACAGAGCGCCACATTGAGCACGGTATGGACCGCCTTATGAAAAACCGCACAACATTTGTAATAGCTCACCGTCTTTCAACCGTGCGCAATTCCGATGCGATTATGGTGCTCGAACACGGCAGCATCATCGAGAGCGGAACACACGAAGAGCTTCTTGCACTCAGGGGCAGATACTACGAGCTCTATACGGGCTTGCGCGAGCTTGACTGACGACAAAATACGGACTTGCAGGTTCAACCTGCAAGTCCGTTTCTTTTATTCAACGCCTCTGTAATAAAGTCCTCTTGTAAATTCGCCTTCGGGCGGTTTTTCTTTCTTATATGCGTCAATTATTCTTTCGCACTCCCCGCGCGTCTCGTTGGTGAAATACAGCAGAATAAAATCGACATTGTGAATTTCACTCTGCCTGTCTGCGAGATATACAGGTCTTGAATTGAGAAGCTCCGAGCAGCCGTTTGAACAGATTACGGGGAAATCTATACCCATCCTGTCGGTTAAGTGCGATCTGCCCTTGCATGCCGCACAGTCGGTTGCGGTCTTCACAGGGCAGTTCCTCGTCAGCATAAGCGGAAGCGAGCCGTATGCAAGCACTCCCCTTTTGATTTTTCCGCCGAGAGCCGAAATCTGCCTGAGTGTAAGCTCCGGTGAAACAAGAGCGCCGAGCGCTCCGTATTCTTCAAGCATTGCGAGCGCCTGAGTGTTGAATATATTCATCCCGAAGCCCGCTTCAAAGGGCATCCCCGCGTCAAGAGCAAGCTTCATACCGTCAATCGTGCCTGCAACCGCCTTCTGAGCTCCGTTTGCCTGAGCTGCCTTCAGCATTTTGCGGAATTTTTCACTGTTGCCGAAGAACGCCCTCGGAATTTCAACACTTGCCGCGACTCCCGCCTCACGGCACTTTTCATACGTATCTTTACCTGCGTCAACCGGAAGAACAACCTCGCTTATTCCGCCAAGGTCAGACGGCAGCTGTTCCTCTCTGAAGAGTCTTATCCGCATCTGTCTGCCGTCCGTTTTGTGAGCGGTGAAAGCGGCAGAGTATTTGCCGCAATTGTATGTTTCTTGTTTTGTAAAAGTGCGGTCAAGCTTTTCAAGGGCATCTCTTCTTAAAGCGTTGACCGCCGAAGCGGGAACGCTCAGGTTCTCACCGCACTCAATTTCAACATTTTCTGCGTAAAACTGCGTGCCTCCGCATTTTGAAACACGTTCTTTCAGTTCATCTGCTGTAACCGCTCTGTTGACCGCCGTCTGCGGCACTGTTTCGCTCTGCGAAAAAACTGTTCTTCCGCCCGCCTTCGCACTCAGCGAAAGCGGCTCATTTTCTATGCAGGTCAGTGCAAAGCCGACAGGTATAAGCGGTGTCTCTTTATCATAAAGATTTGCAAGTTTTTTAAGAACGGGAGCGGCACTCTGCACATCCTCCTTGCGCCTCGTGCCGAACATGTGACCGCCTCTCTGCCCTTTCAGATATCCGTCCGTAAAGCCGGAACGTGAAAAAACGCTCTGTAAATCGCCGGCAAGCTCTGACGAATACTCTCCTTCAAGACTTTTTCTGCAAGCGGTAACCGCCGCCGCAACATATTCGGGACGCTTCATTCTGCCTTCGATTTTAAACGAAACAACTCCTGCATCGCTAAGCTCTGCAAGGTTTTCAATAACCGACACATCTTTAAGGCTGAGCGCATGCCCCTGTGCTCCGTTCACTCCGAAAGGCAGACGGCATGGCTGGGCGCAGAGCCCTCTGTTGCCGCTTCTGCCGCCGAGCACGGCGCTTAAAAGGCATTGCCCCGAAACGCACATGCAAAGCGCTCCGTGAACAAAGACCTCCAGTTCCGCCCCGGTCTGACGGCGTATCTCTTTTATCTCTTCAAGCGAGAGCTCCCTTGCCAGCACCACGCGTGAAAAGCCCGCCTCTTCAAGCAGCTTCACACCCTGTGCGCTCTGCACCGACATCTGCGTTGATGCGTGCAGCGGCATATCGGGAGCAATCTCTTTTATAATTCTGACAAGCCCCGGATCCTGCAAAAGAAGCGCGTCCGCAGGCAGACTGCAGGCGCGTTCGATTTCTTCAGATGCGGTTTTAAGTTCGGTGTCATTGACAAGCGTGTTTAAAGTCATATAAACCTTCACGCCGTGTGAATGGCAGTAATCCACCGCCGTTCTGAGTTCCTCGTTAGAGAAATTGGCGGCGTTGCGCCTTGCGTTGAATGCCTTTGACCCGAGATAAACCGCGTTCGCTCCGCAGCGCACGGCGGCATAAACGGAGTCAATACTCCCCGCAGGTGCAAGAATTTCGCTGTTGTTCATTATCTGTTTGCAGCTCTCAGAGCGGAAAGCTCCTTGGCAAGTCTCTCTGCCTCGCGTTTGGCTATCTCGGCGTCTGTTCTTGCTCTTGCCGCGTCTTCAAGATACCCCTGAATCTGCGAGCGGAGATTGTCCGCACTGCCCTCTCCCTTGTTTGCCTCATCGGCGTATTCAAGCGCTACCAGAATTGCCGCCTGGGTGACGGATGCCCTGGGGTTTTTGCTCATTATGTCGCGGACTCTGCCGTCAATATCTTCGCCGAGCTTTGCAACATAATCAAGGTCGTCATCCGTTGAAATGATATATTCCGTTCCCGCTATCATAAGCCTGACTTTCTGCATTTGTTTCACCCCGAAAAATTTTGATACGGATGTATTATACTATATTTACGCGCAGGAATAAAGAGATTTTTTAAAAAATTTTTAAACTTGTGCTTTTTGCGTTTTTCCTCTGTTGCACAAAACAACATATTGTGGTATATTAATTTGGTAACATCATAAACGAAGGAGGTGCGGCGGCTTGATTAAAAAGATAACGGCTCTTTTACTGGCTTTTTCACTTTGCCTTGCCCTGTCATCCTGCTCCCTTTTTCAGGCGGATGAGGCGGTGATTTCCGTCTCCGGCGCGGATATTGACAAAGAGATTTTCGCCTATTATCTTGACAAGGTCAAAGCCAGACCCTCAGACTACGGTCTTGATGAAAAAGCCGACGCCTCCGATTACGCCGACAAGGCGGTTGAACTCTGCACAAGGTATGTCACCGTAAACACAATGTTCGCAAAATACAATCTCAAGCTTACAAACTCGCAAAAATTCAGCATTGCCGACAACGTCAGCAACAAGTGGACCTGCTACAGCAACCACTACAAAAAAATCGGCGTCTCCCGTGCGACAATCTCAAAAATCGTTACAAATGAAACCTATGAGAACACAATTTTCACCACCCTCTTTGACAATTCCGATGAGGAAGCAGAAAAAAAGGTCCGCAAATATTTTGCTGAGAATTACATAATTTTCCGCGCCGTCTGCGGCTACTTTGTCACAACAGATGCGGCAGGCAGCGCCATTGAAATGAGTGATGCGGAGAAAGACAAGGTCGAAGCAAAATTCAGATCCCTCGCCGAAAAAATTGTTGATATATCGGGGCTTGAAACCGCCGCAAACGAGCTCAGCTACACGGCATCCTCCGCAATTCTTCTCAAAAAAACCCAGTGCGAGGGCTACCCGGACGGCTTTTTTGAGGATGTCAACTCCCTGCAGAACGACTCCGCCTCCGTGCTGAGATACGACGACTGCATTTTTATCATCTGGAAATATAATCCCGATGACAGAGAAGAGGAATACGCCTCCTGCCGCTCACAGTGCGTCAAGGATATGTATTCCGCCTTCGGCGAAGCGTCCTTCCGCTCAATAGAGGAGACTTTTCAGGTTACCCGCAGCGAAGCAATGATTAACTCGTTTATCAAAAATATTGAAATATACGGCTGAGGTGCAAAAAATGAGAGAAATTATCGACAACCCCGTTATTTCCGAAATACTCAACAGACAGACAATCAGAACCTTCACTCCGGAGCAGATTTCGCAAAAGGAGCTCGACACCCTCATCGCCTGCGCAATCAAGGCGCCAAGCGGCAGAAACTCGCAGCCCTGCAACGTCAGATTCGTGCAAAACGCAGAAATGCTCAAAGAAATGAATATCGATTTCAAAGATAAAATCGGCTGGGATACCCCGGCTTACACAAGATGGGACACCGACCCGTTCTACCACGACGCCCCCACCTTCGCCGTCATCTTTGCCGAAAACGAGAGCTATATGGATGCCGGTCTTATGACTGAGAATATCTGCATAGCCGCAAAAGCAATAGGGCTCGGCACCTGCATTGTCGCCAGCGTCGCCCCTCTTTTCGAGGGCGAAACAGGCGCAAAGTGGAAAGAGAAACTCGGCGTTCCCGAACAGTGGCATTTTCTCATCGGCATCTGCATCGGCCGCCCCGATGAGAAGCCCGAATTCAAGCCCCGTGACGAGAGCAAATTTGTTGTTATTAAATAATTTTTAAAAATATCTCATTTTTCACTTGACGAGTTGAAAGATTTATGATATATTAATCGAGCGTTCAGAGCAACGCTTACGCTGGTGTAGCTCAGTTGGTAGAGCAGCTGATTTGTAATCAGCAGGTCGGGGGTTCGAGTCCGTCCACCAGCTCCAACTTAATATGGGAGAGTTCCCGAGCGGCCAAAGGGGGCAGACTGTAAATCTGTTGCTGATAGCTTCGGTGGTTCGAATCCACCCTCTCCCACCAGAAAAGAGCACTTGTATCAACAAGTGCTCTTTTCAGTGAAGTCGCCCCTTGCGGGCTGATGAAGACAATTCGCTAATGAAGAAATGAAGGCGCTCACGGAGTTCGCAGATGACGAAAGGCGACTTTGCTTCATTTGCGCCGAAGGCGCATGTTTCTATACAACCCCTCATCTCCTCATAAACCCTGCCGAACAGCAATACTCCCGCCCGTCTGACAGCTGGGCGGGACTTCTTTTTTCCTGTCACCCGGTAAAAAACATCCCGTAACACAAAACCCCTTTATTTTTTTTAAAATTTAGAGTATAATTAACAAGTATACTTTAAAAAACGACGGAGGTATCTTTATGACTCTTGAAGAAACCCGCGAGTTTTTCTCAGCGGACCGCTTTGCCACCTTCAAAACTGGCATAACCATCGATGAAACCGGCAGAGATTACGCAAAATGCTCTTTCACTGCAACCGAAGACGATGTTGCCGCTCACGGTGCGGTTATGGGCGGCGCGATTTTCACCCTTGCGGATTTTACCTTCGCTGTTTCAACAAACACAAAGGAACAGCTCACAGTCACAACATCAAGCACAATCAATTTTATAAGCATGCCAAAAGATAAAAAGCTCATCGGTGAGAGCAGATGCCTCAAAAACGGCAAAAAGGCGTGCTTCTTTGAAATAACAATCGTTGACGGCGCAGGCAATCTTGTTGCCACGGCGCTTTTCAACGGAATACATCTGTAATTCCGAGGTGAAAAGATGAAGGAATATGTAATGGGCAACGGTGCAATAGCTTTGGGTGCCCTGGCGGCGGGAGTCAATCTTGTTGCGGGTTACCCCGGCACGCCGTCCTCCGAAATAATTGAAACAGTTTCAAAATATCCGCACGAGGGTGTGCACCTTGAGTGGTCTGTCAATGAGAAGGCGGCTCTCGAGGTTGCCGTCGCCGCCGCCTACAGCGGAGCGCGCGCCCTTGTTACAATGAAGCAGATGGGTCTCAACGTCGCGTCCGACCCGCTGATGAGCGTCGCCTATGTAGGCGTCAAAGGCGGGCTTGTCCTCGTCAGCGCCGACGACCCCGGCCCCATCTCCTCCCAGACGGAGCAGGACACCAGACGCTACGCCGATTTCTGTCGCATCCCCGTCTTTGACCCCTCCTCACCCGAGGAGGCATACACAATGATAGGCGATGCCTTCGAATACTCCGAAAAATACGGCACTCCCGTTCTTTTCAGACCAACCACAAGGGTCTGCCACGCCTACGCTTCAATCGATATTCCCGACAAAACCTCGCCCAAGGAATATGACGGCTTTATAAAAGATTCGGGCAGATGGGTAATTTTCCCCCGTCTCTCATATTTAAATCACGGCAGAATCGAAGAGCGCAATGTTGAAATCGGCAAAGATTTCTCGGCTTATTCCTTCAACACCGTGCAGAACCCGGAAGCCGAAAAAGCGGTTGTAACCTCGGGCATCAGCTACGCCTATGTCAGGGAGTGCCTCAAAAACCGCAGCGATGTCCGGCTCATCCGCATTGCCACCGCCTTCCCGTTCCCCGAAGATTTTGTTCTCGGCGCCCTCGACGGAGTCAGCGAAGTGCTCTGCATCGAGGAGCTCAGCCCATATATTGAAGAGCAGATTTTAAAAACCGCAGGCATGCATCACCTTGATTTAACCGTTCACGGCAAGCTTGACGGCAGTGTTCCCCACAACGGAGAAAACAGCGTCGAGCTCTCTGCAAAGATCCTTTCCGGTTTTCCCGGTGTGCAGACGGCTAACGGTCAGGTTGACCTCTCCGGTTCTCCCGCACTTCCCGTGCGCCCTCCCGTACTCTGTGCCGGCTGCCCGCACAGGGCGTCCTTCTACGCCGTCAAGCAGGCGATGAAAGGTCAGAAGGCGTTTTTCTGCGGCGATATCGGCTGCTACACTCTCGGCAACGCCATGCCCCTCGACATGGTTGACACCTGCCTGTGCATGGGCGCAGGCATCACTATGGCTCAGGGTATGAATTACACTAACGACGGCGTCTGCTTCGCCTTCACCGGCGACTCCACGTTTTTTGCTTCCGGTATGACGGGCGTTGTCAATGCGGTTTACAATGAGGCGGATATCATCCTGTGCGTGCTTGACAATTCCACAACCGCAATGACAGGTCATCAGCCGCACCCGGGCACGGGCCGCAATATGATGGGCAACTTTGTCGAAAAGGTGGATATAGCAAAGGTTCTCGAGGGTATGGGTGTCAGAAAGATTGTCACCGTAAATCCGCTCGACCTTGAAAAAAGCATAAAAGCCGTCAGGGAATGCGCCGCCGAAAAAGGCGTTAAGGCAATTATTTTCAAATCCCCCTGCATAGCGATTACAAAGCCCTCGGGCAGATGCTCGGTTGATTCCGGAAAATGCATAAACTGCAAAAAATGCATCCGCGAAATCGGATGCCCCGCCCTTGTCACTGCAGACGGAAAGGTAACCATTGACCGCAACCTCTGCACGGGCTGTTCGCTCTGCTCGCAAATCTGCCCCGTCGGCGCAATCGGAGGTGAAGAGCATGAATAAAGATATTCTCATCTGCGGTGTAGGCGGTCAGGGCACCGTTCTTGCGTCAAAGATTATCGCCGCCTCCGCAATGCAGGAGGGCAGCGTTGTTCACTCCGCCGAAACAATAGGTATGGCTCAGCGCGGCGGTCCCGTCACCAGCCACGTCAGAGTGGGCGAAAACGCCTTTTCTCCGCTGATTCCGTCAGGCAGTGCGGATATCATCCTCGCATTTGAGCCCGGTGAAGCGGTGCGCAACCTTAAATATCTCAAAAAAGACGGCATTGCAATCGTCAACACCTGTGCGGTCAAGCCCGTCACCGAGTCGCTTAACCCCTCCGGCTATGAAGGAACGGCGCAGGTTGAATACCTCAGAAGCAGGTGCTCCTGCATTTTTGTAAGCTCCGATGAGGTTTGCAAGCCATTCGGCTCGTCAAAGTTTTTCAATATTATCATCCTCGGAGTCGCAGCGGGCTCGGGACGTCTCGGCATAAGCAAAGAGACTGTCCTCGCTCAGATTGAAAAACGCGTTCCTCAAAAATTCATACAGACAAACAAAAACGCCTTTCTCGCAGGTTTTGAAATCGGCGAATCGGCTGTGAAATAAAGGAGAACTCTTATGAAAATCAGCGAAAAACAGCTGTCCCTGGTTGACAAACAGATAAAGCGTATTATCGCAAGCGGCAACTATTACAGCGAGATTTATAAAAAAGCGGGCATAACCGGCGTTTCAACTCCCGAAGATTTTGAGAAAATCCCGTTCACCGACAAAGCGGATCTCCGCAATGCCTACCCCCTCGGCATTCAGGCGGTTCCCAACAGGGATGTCGTGCGCATCCACTCCTCTTCGGGCACAACCGGCAAGCCCGTAATTATTCCCTACACCCGAAAGGATGTTGACGACTGGGCGGAGATGTTTGCAAGATGCTACGAAATTGCAGGCATAACCCCGGAAGACCGAATCCAGATTACTCCCGGCTACGGTCTGTGGACTGCGGGCATCGGCTTTCAGGCGGGCTGCGAAAAGCTGGGCGCAATGGCTGTTCCGATGGGTCCCGGCAACACAGAGAAGCAGCTTCAGATGATGATTGACCTTGAAACAACCGTCATCTGCGCCACATCGTCATACGCCCTGCTTCTTGCGGAGGAAATAAACAAACGCGGTTTAAGAGATAAAATCAAGCTCAGAAAGGGCATTATCGGCTCCGAGCGCTGGAGCGACGCAAAACGCAATTATATTGCCAGAGAGCTCGGCATTGAATTATATGACATCTACGGTCTTACCGAAATCTACGGCCCCGGAATAGGCATAAACTGCCCCGACCAGACGGGTATGCATATTTTTGACGACTACCTTTACACCGAGATTATCAACCCCGAAACGGGCGAGGTTCTTCCCGACGGCGAAGAGGGCGAAATAGTCATCACAACCCTTGTCAAAGAGGGCGCGCCCCTCATCCGCTTCCGCACACACGACCTGTCAAGAATCATCCCCGGCAGCTGCACCTGCGGCAGAACCTACCCCCGCCTTGACACAATCAAAGGCAGAAGCGACGATATGTTCAAAGTTCACGGCGTCAATATGTTCCCGAGCCAGGTTGAAGAGATTCTCGGTCAGGTTGACGGCGTCTCAAGCGAGTATAAAATCGACATTGCCCACGATGAAAACAAAAACAGAGATATCATTATGATTACTGCTGAAGCGGACGGCAGAGTCGATTTTGAAAAGACTGCCGAAAACATCAAAAACCTCTTTAAATCAAAGCTCAACATCACCCCGAGCGTCGCCATCGTCTCGCTCAACACCCTTCCCCGCTCCGAGAAAAAAACGCAAAGAGTCTTCGACCACAGAGGAGACTGAGAATATCATTTTTAAAGGACTGTCTGCGGACAGTCCTCTTTTTTATAAATAATTAAATAATTATTAAGAACATTATGAAAATAATGACAAATTGTAACCTGCTGTTGTATAATGTTGCAGGTTAAGCGCTATATAATATATATAATTATTATTTATTTTTCTAAATACACAAAAAAGGATTTTTTCGGATGATTAATTACGGTAACGACAGCGGCTACAAAGCGCCTTCAATACGTCAGATTCTCGACGCCTCCGCCGCAAAATACGGCGACCGCACGTTTATTAAGTTCATAGAAGACGGCACCGTTCAGGAGAGAAGCTTCCGCCGCCTCAGGCAGGACAGTCTCGCCGTCTGCCGTTTTCTGCGCAACCTCGGCAAAGAAAAGCTGCATATCGCCGTCGCCGCAAAAACAAGCTACGAATACATCGTGTTTGTCACCGGCATTCTCACAAGCGGCAATGTGCTCGTTCCCTTCTCACCCGATACTTCGGAGAAAGAATCTCTTTCGCTTTTTAAGCGCGCCGATATTGACATCCTTTTTTATGATGACGCCTACAACTGCACCGACAGGTTGAAAAAGCAGTTTGACTCCGTTATCTCACCTATGAATATCTCAGGCGAGGGTGTGCTCGCTTCAATAACCGAAAAATACTCCGACTCCTCCGTTTACGCCCCCCTCTCCGATTACAAAGTCAACATTGACGATTGCGCGGTAATCATCTACACATCCGGCACCACAGGCACGCGCAAGGGCGTAATGCTTTCAATGAACGCTCTTGTGGGCAACATTATGTATGACGAGTATGTTGACATACTCAACGAAAAAGCGGTTGTGCTTTCGGTTCTGCCGATGTTTCACGCCTACTGCCTTTCGGGCGACTATGTGCGCAACCTCAAGGACGGTCTCACCGTCTGCCTCAACGGCAGCATGCGCGACCTGCCCGAAAGTCTCAAAACCTTCGAGCCCACTGTTATGCGTGTTGTTCCCATGATTGCGCAGACATTGCTGAAGCTTGTCAAAATGAAAGAGAACCGCCATCCTGAATTAACACCCCGTCAGGCAGCCGAGGCGGTTTTCGGCAAAAACATAAAATGGCTCATTTCGGGCGCCGCCTACCTGGATCCCTCCCTTGTCAGAGAATATGACCGGTTCGGCATTTTTCTGCGCCAGGGCTACGGCATGACCGAGGCCGGCTGCAGAATCTCCGTTCCCGATGCGGACTGTTCGCTTGAATCCGTCGGCAGAGTCACAAATATGTTTGTCACCCGTATTCAGGGCGGCGAAATACAGGTCAAAGGCCCCACGCTTATGATGGGTTACTACAAAATGCCCGAAGAAACAAAGGCATCCTTCACCGAAGACGGCTGGCTGAGAACAGGCGACATCGGCGAGGTTTCAGAAAGCGGCGAGCTTTTCATCACGGGCAGGCTGAAGAATCTTATTATTCTCTCAAACGGCGAAAATGTTTCGCCCGAGGCAATCGAAAAGAAATTTGCCGATTATGATATCGTCTCGGAAATACTCGTCTATTCCGAAAATGACAGAATAACGGCTGATATATATCCCAACTTCGGTTACTGTTCCGACAATGACATTGACGACCCCAAGGAGTTCATAACCGCAATAATCAAGCAGATGAACGAAGGCGCCAAACCCTCCCATGTCATAACTCAGGTGCGTGTTGTCAATGAACCTCTCCCCAGAACACAGACCGGCAAAATAATAAGAAAGCAGGCTGAGATATGAACAACCGCGAATATTTTGAATTCTCCCCCGCGCAGGAAATGATCAACTTCATGCTGAAGTATTCATTTTTTCATAAACAGGTTATACAGATTCCCGCTTCAATAGTTGTCAAAAGAAAAATAGATTTCGACCTTCTTCAGAAGGCGCTTGAAATCGAGGTTCAGCGCAACGACTGTATGCGCCTTCGCTTTGAAAAAAAAGGCGGCTTCAGACAGTATTTTGAAGACAGCATAAACATCGGCAAAATCCCCGTTCTCAACTTTAAAACCCAGAAAGAGCAGGATGATTATTTAACAGCCGACGCGCAGAAGCCCGTTCGCTGCTTCAAGGGCGAAACCTACCGCATTTATTTCTTCAACACCCCCGACGGCAGAAACGGAATTTACATAAACGTCATCCATCTTGCCATGGATGCCCCCGCAGTGTTCATCTTCTTCTCCGACCTCCTCGCCGTTTACGAGGCGCTCGAAGCGGGCACGGAGCTTCCGAGACCTCTCGGCAGCTACAAAGAAACGCTTAAAAAAGAAATCGAATACAAACACAACGCCGACAAGCTCAAGGCAGACAAAGATTTCTTCGTCAACTACTTCCTCAAAGACGGCGAACCCATCTGGAACGGCGTTATGGGCGCAGGTCCCCTCGACAAGGCAAGAATCAAAAAGAAGAACCCCGAGCTTCGCGCCTGCGGCAGCTTTGACCCGATTCACGACAAAGCCGAACTCGCCCGCAGACCTCTCTCGGTTGAAGACAGTAAAATAATCCTTGATTATATGGAGCAGAACCGTCTGAGCGGCGAATGCGTAATCCAGCTCGGTATGCGCCTTCACGTCAGCAAAATCAACCACCGCCACGACGACACCCACTTCCTCGTTCTCTCCAACAGGCGCAAAACCGTCAACGACAAGCGCTGCGGCGGCACAATGGCTTCCGCCCTTCCGTGGAGAATCATCCTGCCCGAAGAGCTCACCTTTAATGAAGCGGTTGAAAAGCTCAGAGTGCTCCAGGCGGAGATTATGCGCCACAACAACTACCCCTTCATCACCTGGCTCGAAAACGAGAGGGAGCTCTTCAACTACAGCATGGTTGACGGCACATCAACAATGATGTTCTCCTGGTTCCCGCTTGAAAACGATACAATGAACGGCTGGGAATATGAATTCCACAGCTACAGCTTGGGCAGATACGTTATGCCGCTCTACACCTACTCAATGAAGGATTCCGTAACAGGCGGTCTGCGCTTTGCCTACCTTCACAGAATAAACCAGATTTCCACAGCCGATATAGACTCCCTTCACGACAACACCGTCAAGGCGCTCGTTCTCGGCTGCGCAAATCCCGATATGACGCTCAAAGAAATTCTTGATAAAATAGACTGAGATACGAAAGGAAGAGAAAAATGTTTGAGACTCTGAAAGCTCTTATTCTTGAATATGTTGATGTTGACCCCGAAATCATTACTCCCGATGCAAACCTGCGCAGTGATTTCTCGCTCAACTCCCTTGATATCATCAACCTCGCGGTTGCCATCGAAGACGAAACAGGCATTTCCGTCAGCGACCGCAAAATGGCTTCCTTCTACACACTCGGTGAGGTCGCCGATTATCTTGAAAGCGCAGCTGCAAAAAAGCAGGCGTAAGCACGCCTTTCAATGTTGACATCCCTATTTTAAGATGTTATATTAATTATTAAGAAAAATAACTTTTCCGGAGGAATTTATAATGGCATGTTTTGTAGTTCCCGGCACTGAGGCAATAGTTGCCACAGCCGTATTAATCGCAGTCAGACAGCACGAGAAAAAGCTTGCAGCCCCCAAACTCGGCAACGGCACAGCAGTTGAAAAAGAGAACAAAACTCCGTTCTCCAAAAAACTCGGCTGGCTCTGCTCCCTTCTCTGGGGCGGAGTTGCCCTTCTTGCATTTGAACACATCTGGCACGGCGAGGTAGTCCCCTTCCCGCCCTTCCTGACAGCCGCGGCAGACCCCGTCTCCAAGGCGGAAATGCTGCACGAAATGGGAACATCCGGCGTCGCCATGGCTCTTCTCGTTACGCTCATCTGGCTCGGTATGGTTATAATCTCCACCGTGCTTGAAAACAAAACCGAAGCAAAAGCAGCGGAGGAAAACGTATGACGCTCCTCATTACCGTTTTTGCTGCGTGCATCGCAACTGCAGTCTGGTATAAAACAAGCGGCACAAACGAAATGAAGCCCGGCGTTCTTGCCCTTATGTATTGGGGCGCATCAATTATGTGGTTTGTTGACGCCGTCGTTGAGTATGCGGAGCTTAAAAGCGAGTATTTCACTCCCGCTCCCGCCGATATGCTCAATGACTCCTTCCTCGGCTTCTCTGTTGTAGCCCTCGGTCTTATTATCTGGCTCGTCATTGTTATGATTAAAGACCCCAGAGGCGTAATAAGAAAAAAGAATTAACACTTGCGGCGGCTTTGCCTGACGGCAGAGCCGCTTTTTGAAACTTTAAAAGGTGATTATATGAACAGTCAGACAAAGCAGATTCTTCGTGCTGTCGCAGACGGCACAATGAGCGTTGACGACGCACTCTTAAAACTCAAAACCGAGCCCTTTGAAGACCTCGGCTTTGCAAAGGTTGACCTTCACCGCAATATCAGACAGGGCGCCTGCGAGGTTATTTACGGTGCGGGCAAAACCCCGCAGCAGATTGTTTCGATTCTGCGCTCAATGAAGGCAAACTCCCAGCCGCACATCCTCATCACCCGCCTTTCAGAAGAGTCTGCAAACGAAATCGGCAAAGCCGAAAAAATCGAATACTACCCCGAGGCAAAAATCGCCCTGTGCGGCGGTATGCCCGCACCCGACGGCATCGGGAGCATCGTTGTTGCAACTGGCGGCACAAGCGACATCCCCGTAGCCGAAGAGGCGGCTGTCACAGCCGAAGCGCTCGGCAACACGGTTGTGCGCCTCTATGATGTAGGAGTCTCTGGCGTTCACCGCCTTCTCTCACACGCAAATGAGATTATGACGGCAACCGTAATAATTGCCGCAGCGGGTATGGAGGGCGCCCTCGCAAGCGTAATCGGAGGCCTTGCCGACTGCCCCGTAATCGCCGTTCCCACAAGCGTCGGCTACGGCGCTGCCTTTGAGGGTCTTACCGCCCTTCTCTCAATGCTCAACTCCTGTGCCAGCGGAGTCTCGGTTGTAAATATCGACAACGGCTTCGGCGCCGGCTACCTCGCAAGTATGATTAATCACATGGAGGCAAAACAATGAGAAAAATTTTTCTTGACTGCTCAATGGGAGCAGCGGGCGATATGCTCACAGCAGCCCTCATCGAACTCACCGCAAACCCCGACGAATACATAAAAAAACTCAACTCACTCGGTATCCCGGGAGTTGAATACATAAAAGAGAAAAGCGAAAAATGCGGCATTACCGGCACGCATATCTCCGTTAAGGTAAACGGCACCGAAGAGGGTGAAGAACATCATCACGGTCACGAACACGAGCACCACCACGAGCACAGCACCCTTCACGGCATAACTCATATTATTGAAGATTTAAACGTTCCCGAAAAGGTCAAAGCCGACGCCCTCGCCGTCTATGAGAGCATAGCAAAGGCGGAAAGCGAGGTTCACGGCAAAACAGTTGATGAAATTCACTTTCACGAAGTCGGCTCGCTCGACGCTGTTGCGGATGTCACCGCCGTCTGCCTGCTTGTTCACGACCTCAACGCAGAAATATACTCAACCCCCGTCAACACGGGCAGTGGCTCGGTCAAATGCGCGCACGGCGTTCTCCCCGTTCCCGCACCCGCAACCGCAAATCTCCTCAAGGGCATTCCGGCATTTTCCGACGGCACGCAGGGCGAACTCTGCACGCCCACGGGTGCGGCTCTGCTTAAATATTTTGTCAGAGATTTCTGCAATATGCCCGTTATTGCCGCCGAAAAAATCGGCTACGGTATGGGCAAAAAAGATTTTGAAAGAGCAAACTGCCTTCGTGCCGTTCTCGGCGAAGAGCAGGGCACCGACACCGTCACCGAACTCTCCTGCAACATTGACGATATGACTGCGGAAGCCGTCGCCTTTGCCTGCGAACAGCTTTTAAAAAGCGGCGCTCTCGACGTGTGGACCACTCCCGTAGTTATGAAGAAAGGCCGCCCCGCCGTTATACTCAGCGTCCTTTGCAAAAATGAAGATAAAGCCCGCCTTGTCCGGTCAATTTTCAAACACACCTCCACAATCGGTGTCCGCGAAAATGTTATGAACAGATACACCCTTGAGCGCAAAGAGAGTGCGGTTTCCACCCCGCTCGGAGATGTCAGAATAAAAACCTCCTCGGGCTACGGCACCGAAAAATCAAAATTCGAATACGACGACCTCACTGAAATCGCGGATAAAAACGGGCTGAGTATAACTAAAGTAATTGAAGAGATAAACAAAAGCTTATGACACTTACACAAACACTTACAGAAAAAATACAAACACTTGAAAACTGCGTGCGCTCGACCGTCGGCGGCATTGCCGTCGCATTTTCATACGGAGTTGACTCGACCTTCCTGCTTAAATTTGCGCACGATATTCTCGGCGATGAAGTCGTTGCCGTAACGGTCAGGTCGCCTTTTGTTCCCTCCGAAGAAATTGACGGTTCAATAAACTTCTGCAAAAAAGAAGGCATAAAGCAGATTATTATCGACGCCGACATTCTCTCATCAGAAGACGTCTGTTCCAATCCTCCCGACAGGTGCTATATCTGCAAAAAGTATATTTTTTCGCAGATTACCTCAGCCGCAGAATTGGCGGGCATAATCAATGTTTACGAAGGCACGAACGCGGACGATATAAACGACTACCGTCCCGGTATGAAAGCACTCGATGAGCTCTGTGTTCAGAGTCCGCTTATATATGCGGAACTCACCAAGGCGGAAATCCGCGCCCTCTCGGAAGAACTGAATCTCCCGACAAGCTCAAAGCCCTCCTTCGCCTGCCTTGCAACACGAATTGCCGTCGGCGAACAAATCACAAAAGAGAAGCTGCAGATGGTCGAAAAAGCCGAGAGCTTCCTGCACAAAAACGGCTTTTATCAGGTGCGCGTGCGCGTTCACGGCAATATTGCGCGTATCGAGACCGAAAAACCCGACATCCTGCGCCTTGCCTCCCTCGCGGATGAAACAAGCGCATATCTCAAAGACCTCGGCTTTAAATTTGTTTCTCTCGACCTCTCCGGCTACAAAACGGGCAGTATGAACCTGCCGCTCTGACCTGACAAAACCCGTTTGCCCCCTTGACATCCCACCTCTTTTGTCTATAATAATTAATGTAATAAAAATATAAACGGTGAGCTGACTGCAGTCGGCTGAGAGGAGACTGATGCTGTCTCGAACCATAACCTGATTTGGGTAATGCCAACGTAGGGAACTTGAATTTTCAGCAGGCATACCCTCGGGTGTGTCTGTTTTTTAAGGAGTAAAAATGGTTACTATAAACGGAGAAAACGTCAATGCGGCAGGCAAAACCGTCGCGCAGTATATTGATGAAGCGGGCTATAACGCCTCCCGCATAGTCGTCGAGCGCAACCTTGTCATTTTAAAGGCGGACGAACTTTCGTCAACCGTGCTTGAAGACGGCGACACCGTAGAAATTCTCAACTTTGTCGGAGGCGGCTGATATGATTTCAAAGCAGGAACTTGACCGTGCGTTTGATGCCCGTTTTGATCCAGGAATAAAAAATAAACTGCAGAGCGCTCGCGTGGCCGTCGCAGGTCTCGGCGGGCTCGGCTCAAACATAGCCGTAATGCTCGCGAGGAGCGGAGTCGGTCACCTCTTCCTTGTCGATTTTGACAGGGTGGATACCACAAATTTAAACCGCCAGGCATACACCGTTTTCCATCTCGGTATGAATAAAACCGACGCCATCCTGCAGATTTTAAACGACATCAACCCCTACCTCGACATAAAGACCGAATGCGTCAGGGTAACACCCGAAAATGTCGCCTCCCTCTTCGGCGGCTTTCCCATTGTCTGCGAGGCGTTTGACAAGCCCGACCAGAAGGCGATGCTCGTGCGCGAGCTTCTCACTCAGACCGAAGCTGTCGTAGTCTCGGGCAACGGTATGGCGGGCTTCAACGACGCAAACACTATAAAAACAAGCAAATTAAACTCACGCCTCTTCGTCTGCGGCGACCGGACGACGGATGTCGGCGGCGGCACGGGGCTTATGGCTCCCAGAGTTGCCGTGTGTGCAGGCCATCAGGCAAACAAGGTTATTGAACTTATATTAAAATAACTCAGCGAGGAAACATTATGGATGACAAACTCATTTTAGGCGGTCACGAATTTACAAGCCGCTTCATTTTAGGCTCCGGCAAATATAACATAAACCTCATAAAGGCGGCTGTCGAGCAGGGCGGAGCGCAGATTATCACCCTTGCCCTGCGCAGAGCCAACACACAGCAGAGTGAGAGCATTCTCGACCACATTCCCGAGGGCGTAACCCTCCTCCCCAACACGTCAGGTGCGCGAAATGCGGATGAAGCCGTGCGTATTGCCCGCCTGAGCAGAGCTATGGGCTGCGAAGATTTTGTCAAAATCGAGATTATGCACGATGCAAAATATCTTCTTCCCGACAATTACGAGACCGTGAAGGCAACAAAGATTCTCGCAGACGAGGGCTTTGTGGTTCTGCCCTATATGTATCCCGACCTCAACATCGCAAGGGATCTGCAGAGCGCGGGCGCAGCCGCAGTAATGCCCCTTGCCGCCCCCATAGGCAGCAACAAAGGGCTTGCCACAAGAGATTTCATACAGATTCTCATAGACGAAATCGACCTGCCGATTATTGTTGATGCAGGCATCGGCAAGCCGTCTCAGGCGTGCGAAGCCATGGAGATGGGCGCAGCTGCAGTTATGGCAAACACAGCAATAGCAACCGCGGGAGATGTTCCCGCAATGGCGGGCGCCTTCCGTCAGGCGATTGAGGCGGGGCGCACAGCATATATCACCGGTATGGGCAGAGTCCTCGCAAGAGGCGGCAGCGCCTCCGACCCGCTCACCGGCTTTCTCAGATAAAAGAGGTGCTTGAATTTTGACTCCCGTAAATGAAGAAAATAAAGTTTATTTCATAGATTCCGACGAGCTTCCCCCTGCGGCTCTCGAGCGCAAGCATGCGCTTGAAACCGACCCTTCGAGCCGCACAAACCATATGGAATATCTCCCCGGTATGGAGGTTATTGATTCCGACGTCAAGGATATTGTTCTTAAAGCGGTGAGCGAATACGATTACAGCTCATACACGGCAAGAGATGTTGAGCTCGCTTTAAGCAAGGACACCTGCTCGGTTGAAGATTTCAAAGCTCTCCTTTCTCCTGCTGCCGCCCCTTATCTTGAGCAGATGGCGCGCAAGGCGGAGAGAATAACAGCTGAGCATTTCGGCAACACCGTCTATATTTTTACCCCCATCTACATAGCCAACTACTGCCAGAACTACTGTGTTTACTGCGGCTTCAACTGCTATAACAACATCCGCCGCAAGCGCCTGAGTTTTGAAGAGATAGAGCACGAAATGCAGGTCATTGCAAAAACGGGTATGGAAGAGATTCTTATGCTAACCGGCGAGAGCCGCAAATACTCCGATGTTGAATACATCGGCGAGGCGGTTAAAATCGCAAAAAAGTATTTTCGCAACATCGGTATTGAAATCTACCCCGTCAACACGGATGAATACAGATATCTTCACGAATGCGGCGTTGATTATGTAACCGTTTTTCAGGAGACCTACAACACCGACAAATATGAAACTCTTCACCTCATGGGGCACAAACGCGTCTGGCCCTACCGCTTTGACGCGCAGGAGCGTGCGCTCAGGGCGGGTATGAGAGGTGCGGGCTTCTCCGCCCTTCTCGGGCTTGACGATTTCCGCAGGGATGCCCTTGCCACCGCACTGCACGTCTATCACCTCAACCGCAGATATCCCCATGCGGAACTAAGCTTAAGCTGTCCGCGTCTGCGTCCTATTATCAACAACGAAAAAATCAACCCCCGCGACGTCGGCGAGAAGGAGCTCTGCCAGGTGCTCTGCGCCTACCGCATCTTTCTCCCCTTTGCAGGCATAACCGTCTCAAGCCGCGAGAGCAAGGAATTCCGCAACGGTATAGCAAAAATCTGCGCCACCAAGGTTTCGGCAGGCGTCTCAACGGGCATAGGCGACCACGAGGAGAAATACACCGGCAGTCAGGAGGATGACGCCGGCGACGAGCAGTTTGAAATAAACGACAGCCGCTCCTTCCGCAATATGTATGACGATATGGAGCGGGGCGGTCTTCAGCCCGTTCTCAATGATTATATATATGTCTGATTATTCAAAACTCATTGTCATAACAAACCGTCTGCTGTGTGAGGGTCCTTTCATCTCTCAGATTGAAAAGGTCTGCTCCTTAAAGCCCTGCTCCCTCATCCTGCGCGAAAAAGATTTGCCGGCAGACGAATACGAGGCACTCGCCTTAAGTGTGAACGCAATCTGCGAAAAAAACGGCGTTGCGTTTTATATTCATTCCCATATTGAAACGGCAGTTAAAAACGGCTTTAAGAATATTCACCTCTCAATTCCCGCCCTGCGTGAGGGCTTAAACGACCTCTCCCGGTTTGAGAATATCAGTGTCTCCTGCCACTGCAAAGAGGATGTTCTTGAAGCGGAGAAGGCGGGCGCAACACGCATTATTCTCGGCACGGTATTCGAAACGGCCTGCAAAGAAGGTCTCAGAGGCAGGGGCGTTTCATTTGTCAAAGAAATCTGCAAAACAACCGACCTGCCCGTTTACGCAATAGGCGGCATTACCCTGCAGAACATTGCCGGCGTCCTTTCGGCGGGCGCCGCAGGCGGATGTATGATGTCGGGCTTTATGAAAATGTAAGGAAAGTGATTTTATGTTCTACGAATTCAACGGCAGCGCTGTTATCGAAATCGACTTCCTCCCGTCTGATGACGGCTCTCTTTATGCGGGCTATGTCGATGTCGGCGAGCTTGAAAAAATCTACCCGCAGCTTGGCTTTTCCGAAACGACCGTTGAGGACTGCCGCACAGCCGCAGGCCGATTCCGCTCCGGCGTTGAGATTCACGACCGCTACAACTTCACGGAGCTTCGCATTATCAGCGCAGACCGCAAACACGACGACTGCGTTGCCCTATACATCAAAAAGAATCTCTTTCTCGTCGTCGATGTTGAAGACAACGACGGCAGCATAAAGCAGCGCTTTCTGTCGGCAATCAGACGCTACCCCGCCTCAAACATAAATCTTGAAAAACTGATTTTCGCTTTCTTTGACAAAATCCTCTACGCCGACGTCAAGACCGTTGAAGACACCGTAACAAAGCTCACCGAGCTTGAGGAGTTCCTCTTCTCCAACGAGGCGGATGACTCCTTTATTGCCGACCTTCTGGGCATAAAAAAAGATCTGCTCAGGCAGCATAACTACTATGAGCAGATTCTTGATATTACCGAAGCTATTGAAGAAAATGAAAATGATATTTTTACTCAGGAGAATCTCATCTACATAAGCAATATTTCCAAAAAGGTCGAGCGCCTGCGCGAAGACTCCGACAGCTGCAAAAACACCGTCGAACATCTGCAGAGCGCTTACACCTCACAGCTTGACGCCCGTCTGAACTCCACAATGAAGACTCTCACCGTGCTGACGAGCATCTTTTTCCCGCTGACTATCATCGTCGGCTGGTATGGTATGAACTTTGAGTCAATGCCCGAGTTCAAGTGGCGCTTCGGCTACCTTTTCGTAATACTGCTTTCAATCGCAATAAGCACAGTTATGATACTTATCGGAAAGAAGAAGAAGTGGTAGTCTCAGCCGCCGATGTCTTCTCCTGCCTCTGATACTCCCTTTCGTGAGGAACATATTCTTTCTTTTTCGCCTTTGTTGTCGTCTCGATAACGGAGGCGGTTTCTGTTTCTTCGGGGATTTCGCTTAACTCTTCCTCATCCCCGTCTTCATCATAATAGACGGCGCCGCCGCCCTGCGAGTATGATTTCGGCATAGTGTAGTTTTCGACTACATAGTATTGCCCCATTCTCTCGATTATGCTCTTCGAATAGGCGGAATAAAAAATTCCCTGATTCCACTTTCTCTGCGCTCCGCCCTCACCTAAGTTGTAGCACATGAGCGCCTTGTTGTAGTCGTTGTATTTTCTCATATACGCTGATATGTAGTAAACTCCGCAGTCAATATTCTTGTAAGGGTCGAGCAGGTCATACATCGATGTAATGCCGATTTTCTGACTGAGAAAACTGAAATTTGAGGAGTTTATCTGCATAAGACCGTAGTCGTAAGTGCCGTTGGTGTTTCTTCCGATGGAGTTGGGGTTGAAGTTGCTCTCTCTCCACATAATGCAGAAAACCAGGTCGGGGTCTATTCCGTTTTGCTGTGCCTTGTAAATCGTGTAAAGCGCTATGTCGTATGAGAGCGGCAGCGGTCTTGTGCTGTTGGCGTATTTCAGGTTGTGCGAGGTGTCCTCGCCTTCTCCGCCCTGCCTCGCTCCCGCAAAGGAGGCAAGAAAATCCGGGTCCTGCGCGAGCATACTTATGAACCGCTTGCGCTCTTTTTCAGACATAATCACTATTTCCGGCTCATCGTCCTGCACCGTTGTTGCAGGAGGCTGAGCCGTCGCTTTTTTAACTGCCGTGCGGTGCGCCGCTATAACAAGGGCTGTTGCCGCCGCCGTAACAACGGCAATAACTGCGAGCACTGCTGCCATTTTATTCTTCATCGGTTTTTCCTTTTTTGTTCCGCTTTAATATTTTAAAATCAGATGCTTACCATCAGCGAAATCGCCGTTTTAATCGTGTCTCTGAACATAAAGCGCAGTGAGCGAATCATTTTGCCAAGCATATTGAAAACGGTTGAACTGTTCTGCTCAACAAGCTTCGTGCCCTCAATCTGCCCGCCGTTGTATGCGGATTTATATCTGCAAAGCCAGGAGATAAGTCCGTCGGGCGCAGTGAGCCTGACGGTTTTGCCCGTGGCGTCTGTAGTCGTCATATTCGGGTAGTCGCCGTTTTCATAGGTGAACATGTCGTTCGAGGCGGCAAACCATACGTGATGGTTGCTGTCCGCCTTTTTGCCGTCCGGCAGGCAGACCTTGCCTATAACCGACATACGGCAGTCCGAAGGTCTTTTTGTGTATTGGCAAACCTTCTCCCAGATATCCTTACCGTAAACATAGTAGCCCGCAAGAATATCAAACTTCGAGCAGGAGAACCACAGCGGTATGTCCGCAATTTCTTTTAACTGGTCGTCGCTCGGAATATATGCGGGGCACATCGGGAAGGCAGCCGCAAACATTTCGGGATAGGTTGAAAGCATCTTGAGCGTCATCTTGCCGCCCATCGAATAACCGCCGATATATATTCTTGTAAGGTCGATGTTATCCTTATGCCTTGCAATAAAGTCCTGTATTGTCTCATACAGCGGGCGAACCTCGTCGTCAGTCCACGTTCCCATCGCTTCCTTCGACTCATCCGAACGCGGAATCATAAAGAAAGCCGCACCGTTCGTGAACTTTGCCTGCATCTGCTCGCTCGCAAAGGCGGGGAAGTAGTTGTCTTCAATCTGCTCGCGTGGCTTTCCGCCCTGACCCATGCCGTGCAAAAGAACAACCAGCGGATATTTCGTCTGACTCTTTAAATTCCTCGGCGTGTAGCTGACATAGTCTATAGTCAGCCCGTCAACCTCAGGACCTTTTTCATCAATGAATTCGTCCGCCAGCTTCGCTATCCAGTCCGGGTCTTTGTAAGCAAAGGCGCACACGGCGCACGAGCCCGCGATAATGACAGACATCAGAATGCATAACAGTTTTTTCATAAGCAAATCTCCCTGCTTTTATTGCTCCGCCCGTCGGCGGTTGTTTACTCTGTTTCTTCCTCTTCGGCTGAGCCGTATCTGATTTCATCAAGGCATTTTGCGCAAACGGGTCTGCCCTTGAAATCGCCGAGCTTTCTTCTCGAACGGCAGAAAATGCAGGTCTCCGCCGACTTTGAAACGGTAACAACCCCGTTTTTGCAGGTCAGCAGCACCTCTCCGCCCTCTTCGGGAATATTCATCTCCTTGCGGTATTGCTTAGGTATAACCACTCTGCCGAGGCGGTCAATCTCTCTTAAATAACCCGATTTTGCCATAATTCACCTCATATCAGCGCAATACTGCCCGCAATAAGCATCTGCGCAAAAAAGTATGTGTAAATATAAATACTGCGAACGCCGAGCGTGTCAAACCTTTTGCCTGCAAACAGTTTGAGCGCAAGCGTAAAGTCAGACACAACAAACAGCAGTGACCCTGCCGCCGCAGCCGCTCCGAAAGCGGCGCTTTCGCCTCCCGTGACTGCAAGAAGCCAGGCGGAGCTGAGCATTGTCAGCAGCATAACCGCATAGATCGCAACCGCAGGCGCAAGCTTGCCGAGTTTAACCCTGAGCGCAGATTTAATAACAATCACAACGCCCATCAGCACGGCAATCATAATAACAAGTGCGCAAACCGTCTTACTGCTGCCCGGGTAAAGCATCATAAAAAATGCGATTATGTAAAATATATGACCTGCAAGAAATGCGAGACCGCCCATAACTCCGGCAGCCGCCTTTGCCGCCTTTGATTTGTTGACAAGGAAGGGGTCGAACGTCATAAACACATCGCCTATCCAGCCGAGAGCAAGCCCCGCAATAATAAGATTGCGATAGCTTTCGTTTTTTGAAACAATTCCGCACAAAATGCCGGAAATCAGGAACACGCTCGATGCCGCCATCTTGAAGAAGAAACCCTTCTTTGTCGATTTCGGCCAGCCCGCCCTGCAAAAAAGGGTTGCAAAAACAAACTCCGCCGCGAGCAGCGCAATCACAATAACAATCTTCAGAGCCATACAGAACCTCTCAGTTGAAATTCCTCATAAGTTCAATATAGAAATCTATTCCGTCAAGATACGCCTGCACGCCGATCGTCTCGTTGTTGCCGTGCATGCCCGCAAGGTTTTCGCTTGTGAAGCGGAAACCCGCAAAGCGGTAAACATTCCTGCTGATTTTTGCGAAATGCTTTGAATCTGTGCCGCCCGTCATAATCATCGGAGAAATACCCACATCCGGATAAACCGTGTTGATGGTGTTTTTCAGTATGTCGAACTCCCTGCATTTGTAATCCGAAACGGGCGAGGGTTCAAACGAGTATTCGGCTGTGACTTTTGCCTTTTTGCCGATTGCCTTCTGAATTTTCGCGAGCACCTTGTCAACGCTGTCCCACGGCGCGATTCTCACGCTGTAGCCCGCCTGCGCGGTCGCGGGAATGACATTTATGGTGTCGGAACCTTTAAGCTGTGTAAGGCAGATTGTTGTGTGCATAACGGCGTTTGACTCGCCGAAATGTTTCATTACCGTTTTGATCACCGGGGTGAACAGCCACATGTTGCCGATTGCGAGGCGCAGATAAAACGGGCAGTATGCCCCGATTCCTTTAAGCATATCGCGCACTGCGGGCGCCAACTTCGGCCTGAAATGTATTTTGCGGATATCCTCAATGCACTGAACAAGCAGGTCGGGCGCGTCGCCGGGCATGGGCGTTGACGAGTGGCCGGGTTTTGCCTCCGCCGTAACGAGAGTGTCGCAGATGCCTTTTTCGCACACGCCTATCATTGCCAGATCGTCTTTTACCCCGAGGTCGGGGCTGTTGACTATTGCGCCGCCCTCATCGAGCACAAAGCGGGGTTCGACGCCGTTCTGTTTAAAGAACTCAACAACGGCGGGTGTTGTGTCTCCGCCGGTTTCCTCATTGTTTGTGTAGGAGAACCAGATGTCGCTCTCCGGCTCAAACCCCTTTTTAAGAAGGAAAGTAACCGCCTCAAGCTCTGCAGAAATGATACATTTTGTGTCGATGGCTCCCCTCGCGTAAACGGAGCCGTCGTGAATCTCCGCTCCGAACGGCGGATAATTCCATTTGCTTTCGTCAACCTCAACAACATCGTAATGCGCCATAAGCACATACGGCTTCGCTTCGGGGTTTCTTCCTTTCCAGCGGAGAAGAATGCCGTAATTGTTGATTGTGTTGACTTCAAGCACCGAGAAAGCGTCGGGATATAGCTCTTTGAGCAACGGCAGAAAGGCGTCGAACTCGGCGTAATCAATTTCGCCGTTTCTCGGCCAGACCGTTTTTTTGCGGAGAATCTCGCAAAAGCGATCAACCGCCGTGTCATCGTCAAATTCTTTTTTGTGCTCCGCGTTCTTTGCGGGTTTTGCCTTTAAGCGGACGGCGTTTATAACGCAAACGGCCGCGACCGCCGCAATGACCGCGAGAACGGCAATGAGGATTTTCATGATAATCATCTTCTTTATAATAAAATATATATTACATTATAACAATTTGATTTGCCGTTGTAAAGAAAAAAAGCGGGGCGCAGGTAAAATCCTGCGCCCCGCGGGGTTTTTATCCGGGTTTAGCCGAGAAGTCCTTTAACAACGTTGATGATTGTTTCAAGAGTCTTCGCAGTTTCTGCGGGGTTGAGCCACGATCTCGGAATTGTTACAGGTCTGCCGACAATGTAAATGTGCTTCCACATATCGGGGCTGAAGAACTTCTTGATGTTGAAGTTGATCAGTTTGAACTGATACCAGATAATAACGTCGTTTTCGGAGTTCGGGTTGACAACGGCTTCTTTTCTGCCTACCTGCTTGCCTTCATGCCAGTAGATAGTCTTGAGATCCTTGCCGACTGTCTTGTAGATATTGGCGTTGAACGACTTCTGAAGTTCTTCGGAGAGAATCTGTTCAATCGTTCTGCCGGTGTAGTCGCCTACGAGTTCTTCAATCTTGCCGGGCTCTAATTCTTCGCCGCTGAAGTTGAAGAGTTCTCTGATTGCGCGCTCTTTGTCGATAATACCTTCAAGAATTGAACCGATGAGGTAGCTTGTGTCGCTGTCATACATAATGAGCCAGCAGTCTTCAAACGGCTTGTAGCTTGTTGTGTAAGCCATGTTGCCGGTAATCTGACCGTGGTCGCCGAAGCTGTCAACAAATTCAACCTCTTCGCCGTTTTCATCCGTGAAGGTGTAGGCGGGTGCCACGCTCCAGCCCATAAGCAGGCTGTAGGGAGCCCATGCGTAAGGAGCAACCATGTCGGTGCCTTCCTGCTGAAGGTCTGCGCCGTCCATCTCGCAGTATTTGCTCAGAACGTAGCAGCCGGCAACTTCGCCGTTGTAAAGCGCTTCATAGTCAAGTCCTTCTTCACCGAGGTCTTCATATACAAAGAATATCTTGACGGGCTTGCCGTAAATCATGGGAACGAAGGTGGTCGCCTCTGCGCCCATGGGTTCGTTGGGCTGCCATGAAATGAACGAGCAGTTCTCTTTCTCGGGAACGCCGAACGCTTCCTCTGCCATCGCTCTGATGGAGTCTGCGCTTGTGCCTGTTGCAATCCAGAGCTCATGAACAGTTGAGCCGTCCGGGAACGCCGCATTGACCTGGCCGCAGTCGAATGTTGCTTTGTAATAAAGAGGTCTGATGTTTGCCTTGACATTGATGATGTGCTGGTCTGTGAACTCACCCATGTTGGGAACATAGGAGTGGTCGGGGTTGACCGTGTATGCTGTTTCGTTGTCGATTGTGGCAAGCTCGTTGCCGCCTCTTACAACGCTCCAGTTTGTGATGATGTAGCCGTCTTTGCCCCAGTCGCTGAGCGTATTTTCATAAAGCTCGGTGCTCTTTGAAGGATCGGCGTCTATATCGGGAATGTTTTCGGGAATTACCGGGAAGCCGGTGTAGGGCTCATAGTCTGTTGTCTCGTCGCCGAGCGTGAAGGTCTCGCCGTATTTGAGTTCAGCCGTGGCAATGTAGCTGTCAATGCTGAATACAAGAACATAGACTATGTCTTTGTAAACGGGGTAATAGTTGTGCTCGCCGTATGCAAGGTTGATTGTCGCATTCGAGGTTGTAAGTGTGGTCTCAACTTCATTGCCGTCTTCGTCAACGAAGTAGCCCGCAAATTCCTTGCCCTCGGGCGCTTTTTCTTCAATCTTGCTGAGCAGGACGCTCAGTGTGTTGCCTTCATACTGACCGTTCTTCTGGTTGTCTGTAAGGAGTGATTCGCCGCCCTCGCTTGCAAGAATATCGGTGCTCGAAAGTCTCTTGCCGCCGATGAAGTATGCAGTGTTGGTAACGGGGTCGTTTACTGTAACAACCGTGTTGCCGCTTGCGTCTTTACCGTCGAGGGTTACAACACCTTCAGTGCCTTCCTCATTGGTATACCACTTGGCGAGGTTTGCTCTTTCAACAGCGTTTGAAGAGGTTGTCTGGTATGCGTAGCCGAGCTCTTCCGCCTTTGCGTCGAGTGCGCTCTTGATTGTTGCCCATGTTGAGCTTGTAACGTTTGCGTATGTGCCTACAAGCACCCATTCGCCCTCGTTTTCAACGCTGGGAATGTAGAAGGAGAATGTCGAAGCGTCAACCCAGCTTGCGTAAACCTCAAGGTCGCCGTCATTTGTGTATTTGCCGTTGCCGGCAGGTCTTGTTTCCATTGTGGAAACTGTGTCGCCGTTTCTGTTGATCCATGCGACAAACGCGCTGTTTTCAGGTGCGCCCGCCTGAGCGGAGGGCTTGTCAGCGGCTGTGAGTGCGGGAATGTTTGCGTTGTAAGTTACCGCCAGAGTCTTGTAGGGCTCTGTCGCATCTTCGGTAAGGTAAACCTTGATGCTGTATTCTTTCGCGGTCCATACCGCGTAGAAGGTCTTCGCCGCTTTGACTTCGCCGAGAGTTTCGGGAGCGGTCGCGGTCTTTGACGAAGCCCAGCCTGCGAATGTGTAGCCTGTTTTTGTATATGTGCCTGTGGGAGCGATTGTCGAAGCGTCTGTGCCGTATGCAACATTGTTTACCTTGACATTTTCCTGGTCGCCGCCGTTCATGTCGAAGGTTACGATAAATTTCTTGACTGAGTAAACGGGATAGAAGGTGATTTCGCTTTCGTCTGTGTCAACAATATAAGGAAGAGTTACTAATTCGTCGGGGTCGTCGCGAACGGTGCTCCAGCCCATGAAGTTCTGGCCTTCAATTGCGGGAGCGGAGGGGAAGTCGTCTATTACATCGCCGTTGAATGCAGTGATTTCTTCGTTGCCGAAGATGAGGGTTACGGGTTCGTCTGTTCTGAAGAAAGCGTAGTATGTTACATCACCGTTAATTGTCTGCGGGAATGTTACTATTGCGTCTTCAACGCCCTTCTCGGTTGTCCAGCCCTTGAAGTTTTTGCCTGCCTCGCTTGCGGGACTCTCAATGGCGTCAATCTTGCTGCCGCTGACAATGTCTTCTATTGTTTCAATAACGTTGCCTTCGTCATCGCAGAAGGTTGCTGTGTAGGTGTCAACAACGCCGGGTCCCTCAGGAGCATCGCCGATGCAGAGAGTAGCGCCGAAGTCGTTGTAATCAAATGTGCCCGTGAATAAGTTAAGCTGGACGTTTGCAGAGGGTTTTTCGGCGGTCGATGTAACTACCGTGCCCTTTCTCTTGCCTGCTTCACCGGCTGCAAGTCCGGGGAATTTCCAGAACGTCTGGCTTGCATCCTTGAGAGGAATATAGATTGAACCCATTGTGCCGTCGGGAAGACCAGTTTTGACTTTGTAAAGAATACCGAGTGACCACATATCGGCTTCGCCGTTTATTCTCGGAGCTGCGCCGATTTTGTAGCCGAGGTATCTGTTCATCGACACTTGTTCGCCTTCTGTCTGCGAATAGCCGCAAAGCGTTGTAACCGATGAGGTAGCCTCCCAGACGCTGTATGCGTTTGATGTTACCTTGTAGGTCATACCGTAGTTAACAGAGCTTTCCGGGTTAACATCGGGGTTGTTGTAGTTCATTATGTGACCGTATGACTCAAGGTTTGTGTTTGAAGAATCCATCGGAAGAAGAGGAAGCTGGTAGTTGTCGTTTTCTGCAACACTGAAGAAGTCGATATCATGTGCAATCCAGTATGTGTTTGCACTCATGTTTGCCGCACTGGTTGTGCACTTGACAAGCATAATTACATAATCACCTGAATTTACATAACCGTCGGTAGGTGTGATATGGCTTTCAAAATCATAAGCGGGTGTGTAATTTGCGTCAAACTCATATACAGTGCCCGAAAGGTAAACATATCCGCCGGGATACTCCTGGGCAAGTTCCGCCTCCGTTTTGGGCGTTGAACTGCCGTGCTGTCCCGGTGTCCTGACAATGCCGTCAAGGTTGTCAGTCTTGGTGGGGACTTCCGCCTTAACTTTGAGCCCGGCAATACTGCCAAGGCAGGCAACGGTCCCGACAATCAGAGCAATTGCGAGCACCAGGCTTATCGCCTTTTTGATTGTTGACATTTCTTTTCCTCCTTGTTTTTGCGAAGATTTTGTGTGCCAAAGGGCACAAATCCATAATATGCAGAATAATTATTGCATAAACATTAAAAAAAATCAACAATCCTTATATAAATAAATATTTATTATAATAAAGATTGTTGATTTCCGCTAAAATATTCTGTTTTGTTTTGTGCAATTCGCAAAGTCAGGCGTTGCTTTTCAATTCCGCTCTTTTTTCAGCATATCTTGCGCACGCTTCCTCGCCTCTGTCCGCCGCTTTTCCGGCAACGGAATCAAACACGGTTGCTTTATTGCCGTTATAGTTCAGAACGCTTTCGTAATAGCTGCCATACTCCATCTCAACAAGCTGATTGCGTATCTGCTCGTATGCGTCAAGGTCGCCTTCGTTAAGGCCGTCAAAAACATAAAGACCGTATCCTATGCTGATTCTGAAAATTCCGTAATCGCCTTTTTTCCTTTCAGGTGAATACAACCACTTTTCAACAACATATTCCGATGATGAAGGGAACACTCTTTCTCTTTTTCCTTTTGTGGCGTAAGATTCATAGCTTTCATTATAAATCTCTGCAACATTTTCAAATGCCTCAACCGTGCCTCCGCCCTGTTTAAAATATTCAAGCTGCTGATCTGCGGAGAGTTTTGCATTTTTGTCCTCTTCATCGTTCTTCGATGGTTGCAGCATGTCGTTGAAATATGTAATGCATTCGTGAAAATTCACGCTGTCGAGGGTGTATTGCGGTTTTTCCACATAAATCAGTCGGTTAAATTTTTCACCCTTTATAACGTCAACATCTCCGGCTTTTCTGCCGTCGGCAAAGCACCAGTCTGCGACCTGCTCATCAAACTTGACAACAAGGTCCTCATATTTTGCGAAGTGCTTTCTCGTCTCTGTTTCCTGTATTTTGTCGTAATTCGGTAATTTTTCCTTGAAATAATCCCTGCCGAATTTAAAGAAACTGTCAAGGTCCTTAACCTCTTTTTTTGCAAGCGCAGCGGCTTCACTGTCATCTGCAGGCATTTCAAATACACGCACATCGACATAATTGTATTTTGACGGATTCTTTTCGTATATCCCTTTGACCTCGCTGTCGGAATGGGAATTATACATTGTGTTCCTGACAAGCGCCTCGTATTCTGAAGCATAACTTCTCAGAATCAGATTCCGTGCGCACAGCCCGAGTGTTGCTCCGTCAAAATAACTGCCGGCAATCTCTTCGTCGGGCGATATTCCTTTTTCGCCGGCCTTTGTCTTTACGCTCTCATAAAAGTCCGCCAGCTCTCCGGCCGCCGCATCCGAAAGCAGAAAACCGTTCTCAAGCGCCTCTTCAAAAAGAACATATCTTTTATGCAGAAGATTCGCCGTCTCGTGATTCACCCTGTCCGCCCAGGTCTGACCGCTGTCACCGTATGCCTGTTTTGACGGCGCCGCCGTGTCTTCGGGGTAAAGCCCCTGCGGGTCGGTTATCTCCCCGTTGTAGAGGTAAATAAACACGTCAAAATATGTCATTGCATACTCTGTCGCAGAAATATTATTGCTGCCGACCGTCATTGCAACACCGTGCTTTTTGCAGGCCTTTTCGCTGTCCTTTTCCGCCTGCTCCAGAATTTCGACAAATGCCGCAGGAACCTTGCCGCCCTTGTATTGCGCGGTTTCATAGCTGACGGAGGCGGGCGTGATTTTTACGCTCTTCTTTGAGTCGGAGCCGCCGCCGAATTCCGTGCCGCCCATGTGATTCGGCTTATACCAGACGAAGTATCCCGTCACAATAACAGCCGCCGCCAGAAAAACGGCAACTGCGGAAATTATAATCTTTTTTGCTTTCGAATTACCTTTTGCCATAAGCACTCCGTTATTTCACAAAACGGGCACGTGACCGTGCCCGCAATTGTGTTTCTTTAATGTGAATCTACTCAGATTCTCGCCACTCCGCTGTCTCTCGCCGCCTGAGCAACCGCCGCCGCAACTGCGGGACCTACTCTCGGGTCGAACGCCTTGGGAATGATGTAATCCTCGCTGAGCTCATCGTCGGAGATGAGATTTGCAAGAGCATGTGAAGCCGCCATCTTCATCTCTTCGTTGATATCGCTTGCGCGAACGTCAAATGTGCCCCTGAAAATGCCGGGGAACGCAAGAACGTTGTTAATCTGGTTCGGGAAGTCGCTTCTGCCAGTTGAGATAACTCTCGCTCCGCCCGCCTTTGCGTCGTCGGGGAAGATTTCGGGAGTCGGGTTTGCGCATGCAAAAACGATGGCGTCCTTGTTCATTGTTTTAACCATTTCGGTTGTGACAGTGCCGGGAGCCGAAACACCGATAAAGATGTCGGCGCCTTTGATAACGTCGGCAAGGGTGCCCTTTTCGCCATTGAGATTAGTAACCTCAGCCATCTCTTCCTTAATCCAGTTGAGACCGTCTCTGCCCTTGTAGATAGCGCCTTTTCTGTCGGTCATGACAATATTTTTGAAGCCCGCAGAAAGCAGAAGCTTTGTGATTGAAATGGCTGCAGCGCCTGCACCCGATGTAACGACTTTAACGTCTTCCATCTTTTTGCCTACTACTTTAAGGGCGTTGATAAGACCTGCAAGCGTGATTATCGCAGTGCCGTGCTGGTCGTCGTGGAAGATGGGGATGTCGCACTTCTCTTTGAGCTTGCGCTCGATTTCAAAGCAGCGGGGAGCGGCAATATCTTCAAGGTTTATTCCGCCGAAGGAGCCCGACATAAGGTAAACGGCGTTTACAAATTCGTCAACATCCTTTGTCTTTACGCAAAGAGGGAAGGCGTCAACGCCGCCGAAGGATTTGAAAAGAACACATTTGCCTTCCATAACGGGCATACCCGCCTCGGGGCCGATGTCGCCCAGACCGAGAACGGCAGTGCCGTCGGTGATAACGGCGCAGAGATTGTGTCTTCTTGTGAGCTCATAGCTCTTTGAGGGGTCCCTCTGTATTTCAAGGCAGGGCTGTGCAACGCCCGGTGTGTATGCGAGTGAAAGGTCATCCTTGCTCGCTACGGGAACGGTTGCTATAACCTCGATTTTTCCCTTCCATTCTTCGTGTAAACGTAATGATTCTTTTGCGTAGTCCATTGTATATCTCCTTAAATTTTATTTTTCATTAAATAATATTGCTTACGGTCTTGCCCAGTCGCGGGAACGGTCAACCGCTCTCTTCCAGCCCTTATAAAGCTCGTTGCGCTTTTCAAGCGGCATCTTGGGGGTGAACACCTTGTCAATCTCTCTGTTGGAGATTATTTCCTCTTTGTTCTTCCAAAAGCCGACTGCAAGTCCCGCCATGTAGGCAGCTCCGAGAGCCGTCGTCTCAACCGTCTTCGGGCGGACAACCATGCAGCGTATAAGGTCTGACTGAATCTGCATCATAATGTTGCTGACCGATGCGCCGCCGTCAACGCGCAGCTCGGTGAAGTTGATGCCCGAATCCTCCTTCATCGCTTCAAGAAGGTCGGTCATCTGGTAAGCGATTGCCTCAAGCACGCTCCTTGCTATGTGAGCGCGGTTGACGCCTCTGGTAAGGCCGACTATTGCGCCTCTCGCATACATATCCCAGTAGGGAGCGCCGAGACCCGTGAAAGCGGGAACAAAGTAGATTCCGTTTGCATCGGGAACGCTCTCCGCAAGCTCGTCGCAGCGTCTTGCCGTGTTGATGAGCCCGAGCTCATCGCGCAGCCATTTGATAACGGAGCCCGCATTGAAGGCGGAACCCTCAACGTCGTATTCAACCTCATCGCCGATGCCCCAGGCAACGCCGGTGAGAAGCTTTTTCTTTGATTTTGTGCGGGTCTTGCCCGTGTTCATAAGCAGGAAGCAGCCCGTGCCGTAGGTGTTCTTCGCCTGCCCTGCCTCAAAGCAGCACTGACCGAAAAGAGCCGCCTGCTGGTCGCCTATTGCGCCGCTTATCGGAATACCCTCAAGGTCCTCAAGGCCGACTATGCCGCCCGCCACCTTGCCGTAAACCTTGCTTGAAGGCACCGGCTCGGGCAGAATGCTCATCGGAATGCCGAGCTTTTCGCACAGCGTCTCATCCCAGCAGAGCTTGTCAACGTCAAACAGCATCGTGCGCGAAGCGTTCGAGTAGTCCGTTACGTGAACTGCCGTGTCGCTGAGTGTCGCGCCGCCCGTAAGGTTCCATATAAGCCAGGTCTCAACCGTGCCGAAGAGGAGCTTTCCTTCGTCGGCAAGCTGACGCGCCTCGGGAACATTGTCAAGTATCCACTTGATTTTCGTGCCCGAAAAATAAGCGTCTATAATAAGTCCCGTGTGCTCCTGAATATAGTCCGAAAGCCCTTCTTCTATAAGCTTTTCGCATATATCGGCGGTGCGTCTGCACTGCCACACAATGGCGTTGTAAACGGGCTTGCCCGTCTCCTTGTTCCAGAGAATCGTCGTCTCACGCTGGTTTGTAATGCCGATTGCGGCAATGTCGTCTGCGGAAACTGTCCCCTCCGCCATAATGCTTGTCAGCGACTGCAGCTGGCTGTAAAGAATTTTCATCGGGTCGTGTTCTACCCAGCCCGCCTGCGGATAAATCTGGTCAAATTCATTTTGTGCCTTTGCGATGATGTTGCCCGCCTTGTCAAAGGCGATGGCTCTTGAACTTGTCGTGCCCTGGTCGAGAGCGATAACGTATTTTGCCATAAAAGCACCCTTTCTTATATGTTATATTTCAATTCCGAAATAATTGACCGCATTGTTGTATGATATATCCCTGACAATACCGCACAGTGTTTCGTAATCCTCGGGGTAAAGCCCGTTTTCCACCATATCGCCGAGCAGGTTGCAGAGTATGCGTCTGAAATATTCGTGTCTCGGGTATGAGAGGAAGGAACGCGAATCCGTCACCATACCTACGAATTTGCTTATCGCTCCGAGATTTGCCAGCGCCTTCATCTGCTCGCGCATGCCGTCTATATTGTCATTGAACCACCACGCCGAACCGAACTGAATCTTGCTCTGCGCCTCCTCCGTCTGGAAGTTGCCGAGCATCGAGCCGAGCACGTAGTTGTCTTTCGGGTTGAGTGTAAAAAGAACAGTTCTCGGCAGCAGATTCTCCTGCGCCACGCTGTCCATAAAACGCGAAAGCTTCCTTGCCACCTCGCGGTCGTCTATGGAGTCAAATCCCGCATCGGGACCCAGCTTGTTGAACATTGCGGTGTTGTTGTTTCTCATCGGACCTATGTGAAGCTCCATACCCCAGCCGCGTTTTGCATATTCTTTTGCGAGAAAACGCAAAAGCTCGGTCTTGAATTTTTCAATCTCCGTATCGGTCAGCTCTTCGCCCTTTGCCGCTTTGCTGAATATCAGCTCAACCTCCGCCGCAGACGCCCTGAGGTAAGGGAATTCGCCGAAGGCGTGGTCGCTCGCGCGGCAGCCGAGCGATGCATAATAATCTATTCTGTCCGTCAGAACCTCGGTGAGCGCCGTCCAGCTCTCTATTCTGACACCTGCAGTCTTTTCCATGGCGGCAAGCCAGTCTCTCCAGCCCGGCAGCTCTATTCCGAGCGCCTTGTCGGGGCGGAAGGCGGGAATGACTTTGACACCGAAGGTCTCATCGGCGGCAAGCTTAACGTGGTATTCAAGCGTGTCAGCGGGGTCGTCGGTCGTGCAAAGGCAGGTAACGCCCGAGTTTTTTATAAGCTCGCGGGGAGTGAATCCGCCCGACTTTATTTTCGCGTTTGCGCGCTCCCAGATGCTGTCGCAGGTCTTCGCGCTCAGCGGCTCGTATATGTCAAAATATCTCTGCAGTTCAAGGTGCGTCCAGTGGTAAAGAGGGTTGCCGATGAGGCAGGGCATAACTTCTGCCAGCGCCCTGAATTTTTCATATCCCGTCGCGTTGCCCGTTATGTATTTTTCGTCAACGCCGCAGGAACGCATCGCTCTCCACTTATAGTGGTCGCCGGCAAGCCATAAATAAGCGATGTCCTCCGGCTGCCTGTTCTCATATATTTCTTTCGGAGAAAGGTGGCAGTGCCAGTCAAAAATCGGCATATCCTTCGCAGCTGCAAAAAGCTTTTTTGCGGGCTCACTGTCAAGAAGAAAATCCGCATCCATAAATTTCTTTGCCAAAACCATACCTCCCGGCAGTCATTTGTTTCCGATTTTATATTTTACCACAACCCCCACCGCATTTCAACAATCTTTTTTATTACATTATGTAAATGTTTTAAACAGATAAATCACATTTTGCCGCGCCGCAAAAAAAAGGACCTGCCCTTGGGCAGTCACTCGTAAAACAGTAATGCCTCAAAGAGCGACCTTCGCACGTCTTTGCAGGTATTCCTCTTCGGAATACATCAAGTATTCCTCATCGTCATAACCCGCAAATATGCACAAATTTCATCTCTTTGAGGTGCAAAGCAGTTTTCACGCAAAAAAAGAGCCGCAGAACAAGGAAGATTTGTGAGAGCATACTTAATGTATGGTAAGCAAATCTGACGATGTTATGCGGCTTTTGGTTTGATGTGAAAACCAATACTGGTTTATGAGTGACTGCCCTTAGGCAGATCCTTTGATTATTATCACAGAATTGATTTTTGCTTTATGTCGCTGAGGTAGGATTTTGCGACCTTTGTCATATTTGTATAACCCGAAGGTATTGCAAAGGCGTCTGAGGGGACGTTTTGCGAGAGGGACGAGATTTCTATAATGAAGTTCGTGCCGTCCGAGTTGAGAATCTCAATTCTCTCGATTTTGTCGCCCAGACAGTAGTATTTGACCGCCTGAGAGTCAGATGTTCTGTATTCCTCAACCGTGTAATCCTTTCCGCCGAGAGTAACGGTGGCTGTGTCGAGCGGTTGAGCACCGCCGTCGGTCGAGGTAACAGGTTTGATTATATCGTCAAACACCTGCTTTTTAAACTTGTATTCATTGGCGTCGCCGCCGTTGACATACGCTTTCAGACTGCGTATGACAAACACGAATTTTCCGTCCTCAAGCAGAATTTCAACGCCGACCGTGTCATCTTCAGAAACGTTGATGTCAGTAAAAACGGCGTATTTTCCGTTTTCCGAATAAATCTTGAAGGCGGTCGGCCTGCCGTTGCCGCGCTTGACCGTTGCCTCCATGACGTATTTACCGGAGTTGAGAATTTCTTTGTCGGTCTTTGATGCCGGAGCCGCGGGAGTGCCCGCTGTGTCGCCGCTGCCCGAGCCGGAGTCTGAACCTAAACCCGAACCCGAGCCGCCGCCCGAGCCGGATCCCGAGGAGTTTCGCTTTGTTGTAACGGGTTTGACCTCTTTCAATGATGTGGTCTCGGTGATAAGTCCGTCCGAGAGCTTCATTGTAACCTCGGAGGTTCTCTTCTCGGTAATATTTTTGAGATTAATGCCGAGCTCTTTGATGATTTCCATTTCGTCGTCGGAAAGCATCCCCTTCTTTGCGGCGGTTGTTGCCGCGGCGGAAGCAGATTCCGTCTGCGGGGTTTTCGCGGAGGTTTTCTCTTGCTTTTTCTTCTCTTTACCGCTTGTTCCGGCTTCCTGGTCTTTGCCGAAAAGACGGTTGAACACTCCGCGGGAGGCGGTTTCGGTCTCCTGCGTCTGTTCTTCCGACTGTTGAATTGTGGTTGTTTCGCTCTGCGTTTTAATCTGCTGCCTTGCGCGGAAAAGCGCGCACGACAAAAAGATTATTACAAACAGAGGAATCAGCAGCAATAGTCTTTTCATCAATCTGTTCCTTTATTTTTCAATTCTTTATCCAATGCGACTGCAAGAACTTCTTTTGCGTTTTTCCTGATTTCGGCGTAGGTTATTCCTCCGTCTGCCCCTGCGTTTTTAAGCAGTGTGCCGTCGGGATGCTTTCTGTAATAGCCCGCGCGTCTGCCGCCCGGCATAAGCACGTTTACGCCTGCGCGCACACGGTATGCCTGGTCTTTGACCTTGGGGAATTCGGGCGAGACCGCGCTTCTCATCCACCAGTCGGTCATAACGCTGCCCTCATAGCCCCACTCGTTCCGGAGAATGCCCGTAACAAGCTCGTAGTTGTAGTGCCCCCACACGCCGTTTATACGGTTGTAGGAGGTCATAAGATTCTTCGGCTTCGCCGTCTTCACACAGATTTCAAAGCCGAGAAGGTAGATTTCGCGAAGCGCCCTCTCCGACAAAACGGAGTCGGCATAGGTGCGGTTTGTCTCCTGATTGTTGCAGGCGAAATGCTTGGGGCAGGCGGAAAAGCCGAACCTCTGCACGCCTTTCACAACGGCGGCTCCGCATTTGCCCGCCACAACGGGGTCTTCGGAGAAATATTCAAAATTCCTTCCGCAAAGAGGATTGCGGTGGATATTCATACCGGGAGCAAGAAGAACGTCGGAGCCCCTTGCCTTCATCTCTTTGCCGACCTCTTCATACAGCGCCTCAATGAGCTCGGGGTTCCAGGAGCACGCAAGGCATACGCCTATCGGCAGAAGGGATGATGTCGCCCTCAGCCGTATTCCGCTCGGTCCGTCGGTGCATATAATTGCCGGAACTCCTTTTTTTCGCAATGATGCGGTGATTCCGCCGAAAGCACCTGCGTTGCCGGGTGCGCCGAGAGGGCTGTTCATTGTGAAATCGCCTCTCGAAAGCGCCTCGAGGTCCGCATCCGCAAGGGTGCCGACAAATTCGTCAAGCGTCGCCGTGCCGTTTATTACATCGGCAAAGCTTATATCTTTAACGCAGGGCTTTATCTCTTCGGGAACGGATGAGAGAATATCCTGCCTTAAATTGCGTTCTGAAAGGGGAACATCCTTGTAAACCGGAGCTCCGTTCTCATTGACAAGACGCCTGAAGCTCTTTACGGGCGCGCCTCTCTGAGAAAGCTGCTGAGCGGTTGTCTCTTCTGTTATTTCATATTCTCCGCAGGGCTCAGCCGAGCGGACGTCTGTGCCGAGATATATTGTGTAAACGCCTTTTTCGAGGATATAGGCGCTCTTTTCTTCATCGTATGATGACATTTCGCTCACGGGGAACGAGAGCGTTATATGTTCGCTTGCGCCCGGAGCAATCTGCCCTGTTTTTTTGTAGGTTACGAGCACTCTCGCGGGCTTGCCGAGCCGCCCCTGAGGCGCTTCAGAATAAACCTGCACGGTCTGCATGCCGCCGCACCCGCCCGTGTTCCGGACATCAAGTGCAATATCAATTTTTTCGCCCGCGGCGAACTGTATATTTTCAAGTGAAAATGTTGTGTAGCTCAGCCCGAAACCGAAGGGGTATATTACTCTGTCCCTCGCAAAGGTTTCAAAATAGCGGTAACCGACGTAAATGTCTTCAATATAGAAGTTTTCTTCCCTGTTGCCGAACTGCTCCGAGCCGGGGTAGTCGGCGTAGCTTTTTGCTATTGTGTCGGCAAGCTTGCCGCTCGGGCAGGTTTTTCCGCAAAGCACATCGGCGGCAGAGTTTCCGCTCTCCATACCGCTTTGCCAGATATACATAACAGCGGAGATTTTATCGCCGTAAGCGTCAATTTCGCCCATATCCATAATACTGCCGCAGTTGAGGAGCAGAATCACGGTGTCAAACGCCGCAGTCACGCGGTCAAGCAGAGTTTTTTCTTCATCGCTCAGAAGGTAACTGCCCTTTTCGAGCTTAAGCTCTCTGTCTTCGCCCGATGACCTGCCGATAATCACAACCGCCTTGTCGCTTTTTCCGGCGGCCTTCCTGCAGATTTCTTCGGGTATGTCAAGCTCGTCATAGCTCATCGGCCAGTGACCCCAGTAACCGTTGTCAACGGGGTTTCTGTCGCAGAGATTTTTATAATAAGAAGCAAGCTCTTCGTTGATTTTGATGCCGTCGCCGCGCAGGCCCTCCATAAAGCCCGCCCTGTAAGGCGCGTTTACGTCTCCGCCCGAGCCGTAACCGACATAGAAATAATCGTTCTGAACCCTGCCGAATACGCTGACCGTCTCGTCCTTTCTGACGGGAAGAGCGTTTTTTTCGTTTTTGAGAAGAACCGCGCCCTCCGCGCCCGCCTGACGGCACAGAGCGGAAATGCGTTCGCTTATTTCAAACCGCTCGGACTCCTCACCGGTTGTCTGAGCCGTAACGGATGAAAAGCGGTTAATTGCTTTGCCTATAAGTCTGTTAATCTTTTTTGAGATTCCGCTCATAACCGCCCCTCCTTTGCGCCTTGAAATATTATTATTACATATTATGAAAAATTTTTCAATAAAAGAGGCGGCTTTTAAACAGTATTGTTTTGCTTTGTATGATTATTCATCAAACAGCGGAGTCGAAAAATACCTTTCCGCCGTGTCGGGCAGAACGGTAACAACGGTTTTGCCCCTGCCGAGCTTTTTTGCAAGCTTGATTGCCGCAGCAACATTTGTTCCGCTGCTGATTCCGCACATGATTCCTTCCTTTGAGGCAAGCGCCTTCGAGGTGTTTATTGCCTCCTCGTCGGTGATTATGCATATATCGTCATAAATATCCGTGTTGAGAATTTCGGGGATGACGCCGTCGCCTATGCCCATCTGATTGTGTGTGCCGATTGCGCCGCCCGAGAGCATCGCAGCGTGTTCCGGCTCCACCGCCCAGATTTCAATGTCCGGGTTTGCGTCGCGCAGAACCTCACCTATGCCGGTGATTGTTCCTCCCGTGCCTATACCCGAGCAAAAGCCGTCAACCGGTCCTCCCACCTGTTCAAGAAGCTCTCTCGCAGTCTGCTTTCTCTGAACCTCGGGGTTCGCGGGGTTTTCAAACTGCTGAGGAACAAAAACAGCAGGGTTTTCTCTCTTCATTTTTTCGGCAAGAGCCACGCATTCTTCAATGCATTTGCCTATGTTGCCCGCATCGTGAACAAGAACAACCTCCGCTCCGTAGTGCTTTACGAGCTTGCGTCGCTCCTCGCTGACGGAGTCGGGCATAATGATAACCGTTTTATAGCCCCTGATTGCGCCGACGAGGGCAAGACCTATGCCCTGATTGCCGCTTGTGGGCTCGACTATTACCGAATCGGGACCTATCAGCCCTTTCTGCTCGGCATCCTTTATCATGTTGTAAGCGGTTCTCGTCTTGATTGAGCCGCCGATGTTGAGTCCTTCAAATTTTACCAGAATCTGCGCCCCGTCGGGGTCTGCAAGGCGGTTGAGGCGCACCACGGGTGTGTTGCCCATTGCCTCAAGAAGATTGTTGTAAACCATAATCACATTACTCTTTCTTTTAAATAGCTAAATGATTTTAACATAATATATTAAAATTACAAGGGCGCAGACATAAAATTGAATAAAGTGTCAAATATTGCGTTCTTTTTCTCACTTTTTTGTAATAGAATTATAACAATATAATCGCCGCATAACATCCGCCCGACAACAGCCGTTAATTCAAAAACGACTCCCGCAGTCATTTCAATATTGCCCTTTATGAGGATGCTTCCGTCTCTCGCCGCAAAGGCAGCAGTATGTCCCAATCTCCGCATAAGCTCTCCTTCCGCTGTAGGTGATTGCCAATTATCTCTGTCAATTTGCCCTAATATTATTCTGCGGTTTGTTTATTGTGACGAATTGTTGATAAATATAAACAAAAAAGCGGCACAACGTCTTGAAAAATACCGAAGGTGTATTATAATAATCTTCTAATTGTTTTTAGTATTATATACAACTTTATTGGGTTTTTCTCAAGTGCTCTTTTGCCGCCGGCGTTTTGCGCTGCCGGCACCGCAGATTATAAACTGCTTGAATAAAAGCCGAAAGAAATCTTCAGGAAAGGCAAATACAGATGAAAAAAATAATTGCAGTTGTTCTCGCGCTTATTATCTCGATGTTTGCGGTTCTGCCCGCCTTTGCGGCGGATTCCCCGCAGGTAGCCGAGAGGAGGAAGGCAATACCCGACGTTATGGTTGCGGATGAATTCCGCACCTCCGACACTGCAAAATATTCCGAGTCGCAGGGCGAAAAAATCATCACGCTCGATCTCATCTCCGACACGCACATCGGTGCGCGCAACGCCGAGCCCTATGTTCGCAAGGGGCTTGCAACAATAAATGCGGAGAAGGATGAAATTGACGGCGTTATTGTCGCGGGAGACCTTACCAACAACGGGTATGACGCACAGTTCACTGAATTATACTCCATTCTTGAAACATATACCGGCGATAATATGGTTACAGTCAACGGCAACCACGACTACGGCAGCGGCAAAAACAGACCCACTGCCATAAAGCACCGCAACAGGTTCCTCGGCCTTGACACGCAGAAGGATTATTTCAGCACGGACATCAAGGGCTACAAGGTTGTTGTAATGGGCAGCGAGGGCGACAAGCCAAACAGCGCCTATATCAGCGACGAGCAGCTTTCGTTTGTGCGTCAGGAAGTCAGCGAGGGCGCACAGGGCGGCAAGCCCGTGTTTGTTCTGTGCCACTGGCCGATGAGGAACACCCACTGCGAGCGCATATCCTGGCCGATTATCCCGGGCGGAGCACTCGACACGACCACAACAAAGAAGCTTCAGAGCATTCTCGGAGCTTATGAGAACGTATTTTACATCAGCGGTCATCTTCACGCAGGTCTCAACGGGCGCCTTACCCGCCTGCTCTTCCGCGGCTGCTGCGTTGAACAGCGCAACGGAATCACCTGCATAAACGTCCCCTCTCTCGGCAAAGGCAACCACCTCGGCAAAACCTCGAGAGGAACGGGAATGCGCCTGACCGTTTACAGCGACAAGGCGATTGTCGAAGGCAGAGATTATTACACCGGCGAATGGCTCACCAACTATGTTTATGAGATTTCGCTCAGAAATGTTTCCGCTGTTACCTCTCCCGACTCCATGCCCGCGCTTGTTCCCGATGCGCCTGTTCTCAATGATGAAGAGAACGCCGCATAAAAATCATATTAAACCATATTCCGATTAATATATTTTAGAAGGATTGATTTTATGAGAAGAACACTCGCTTTATTCCTTGCGGTTCTCACCGCATTTTTATGCTTCGCAATCTGCGCCCGCGCAGGAGCTCCCGAGGCGGACGGCACAGAGATTTCGGCTCAGGATGACTATCTGACAGATCCCGAAAATCCTCTCGACCCGGAGAATCCGCTCGACCCCGAAAACCCTGAAAACCCCGTGGATCCCGAGAATCCCACAGATCCCGAGAACCCCGTGGAGCCCGAGCCCGAAAAGCCCGACAACCCCAATGAATACGCAGAGATGTATCTCATCTCCTACTGGAATGTTGCATCGCCCCACGTTTTTGTTTATTTCAAAAACCTCACCTCGCACGACATAACAGTCGGTGCCTGCACCGTCCCCGAAGGCGGCTGCGTTTCGGTGGCAACTCTCGGTCTTTCCACCATGGACGGCGATGGAGCCGGTATCTATTATAACATGGAGCGCTACCGCATAGGTCAGGATCACAAGTATCCGCTTGTTCTTCTGCTTAAAAAGGTGGTTTCAAAGGCGGAGCTTCAGAAGGTGACGAACTTCATTCTCAACAACAATAAGTGGGAGTTCTTCCTGTTCAACTGCGGTTGGTTTGCCGCAAAATGCTGGAATGCGGGCGGCGGCTCATACCTTGTGCCGATTACCGTTTTCCCGACAATTCTCCGCATACAGATGCTTCTTCACCGCCCCGCCAAAAAGATTGTGCCCGAACCGGCCGGAAGGAACGAGGTTTTCAGGCAGGTAGGTAGCGGCAGCGGAGCAACGCTCAAGATTGCCGACGACAAGTCGCTGTAATCAGGATAACGGAATAACATAAAAAAACACGGCGGGGCATTCACCCCGCCGTTAAAATATGTTTATTATTCAAGCCCCCGCAGCATCTGTGCCGTTTCAAGGTAAAATGCGCGGGTTTTTTCTTTGTTTGCAAACAGGCCGATAGCCGTGCCGTGGTCGCCCGTCTGCACCGGCATAACGTTCCAGATTCCCTTTGCGGGCACGCCTTTTCCGTCAAAATCGGCGTGCTCCTCGCCCAGAGGGTATTTCTCCGAAACGGTGTTGCAAAGCAGGTCGTTCGGTCTCCACTCGTCGTCATAGACCTGCCCCGTCTTTTCGTTGGTAAACTGCCTCTGGTGCGCTATCCAGAAGCCGAGCGGCACAATAATCGGGTTCGATTTTGCAAGCGGCATAGTCAGCCCCGTTATTCTGCCCTTTTTTGTCGAGTCAAACGGGAACGAGAAATAATAAATACTCCCCGCGGTCTTCACTTTGCTGTTGAATTCAAGAATATTCTCCGGCAGAAGGTCGTTTTCGCAGGTGTCTTTGCTGTTTTTCAGAAAAGTCCTGACCGAGCGCAGATATCTGTCGGCATCCTTCTGACCGGGCGTGTCGGAGAGCCCGAACTGCTCGAGGTGGAAGTCAACCATTCTGCCGTTCAGAAATGACCTGCCCGCCGCTCCCGTGTAGAGCGCCGTCATAACAAGCGTTATGTCAAAAAGGCGGGTTGCCTTTACAAATTTGTAAATTGACGAGGAGTTGTGCGGGGTGCAGATTGTCGTGACGCTCGCAACAAGATTCTCTTTACCTCCCGTAAAAAGCGGAGAAACATCCTCTCCCGAAGCGTCTCTTTCCTCCTGACATCCGTTTGCCAGCAGATGCACAAGCAGGCGGATTGTGTTGCCGCCGAAGGAGTGCCCTATCAGGTGAATCTTTCTGATATTTCCGTCTTTGTCCTCTTCGCCCCAGCCCCCGCAAAGCGGTTTTGTGTATGTTCTGCCGAAGCGTCTGTGCCCGAATTTTCTGCTGTGCGCCTCGCCGTAATCAACGGTTGAACCCGTCAGCTGCGCATAGAGCTCGCACGCCCTGTCCCACGCGCTCGAAACGGGACCGACCGAGGCGGAATACGCCTCAAACCCTTCGCGGCGCAGGTAGCTCATAAGGTCGCCCGTGGTGGCTCCCCAGTAGGGCAGCACGCCGTTTATCCCTTCGCCGCCGCCCCAGCCGTTAAAGCCGTGAACAAAAATGAGCGGGTAAAAATTCAAACAAATCTCTCCTTTTTAATATTCCGTGTCCATCGCTATCTGCAGGGTGTAGCCGGGGAATTCCCTCTGCACCTCTTCGCAGATTTCTGCGTGAACGGCGTTCCTGTCGGGAGCGTCAAAGCTCACAACAATATCAAAACGGATGGTTTTTTCTTTTTCATCAAGATAAAATCCGTGCAGCTCGGTTACATACGGATTCTTTCCGGTAATTTCCGCTATCTTCTCCCTCGCCGCTATTGCCTCGGGATTTTTCGTGTTGACGCTGTAGATTCCCACGCCCGTGAGAATCACGTCATATTTCTCATAGACCTCAACCGTCACCCTGCGTATAAGCTGATCCAGGTCGTCGGCGCTCAGCGTGTCGGGTATTTCAATATGCACGCTGCCCGTGTAGGTGTCGGGGCCGTAGTTGTGAAGCACAAGGTCGTAGGCGCCGCTGATTTCGGGGAAGGAGAGCACAGTGTTTTTGATGTTCTGCGCAAGCTCCGGCTCTGCGCTCTCGCCGAGTATTTTGGAGAGTGTCTCGCGCAGCATGTCAATTCCGGATTTTACGATTATCACGCCGATTACCGCACCGAGCCACGCCTCAAGCGAGATGTGCAGCAGCAGGTAAACAACTGCGGCGGCAAGGGTTGACGCCGAGATTACCGAGTCGAGCAGGGCGTCTTTGCCCGAGTTCACGAGCGAGTCGGAGTTGACCTTTTCGCCCGTGCGCTTTACAAAAAAGCCGAGCACGATTTTTGTGATTACAGCCGCAATAACTATAATCAGAGAGGCGGTCGAATATTCGGGAGTTACGGGGTGAATTATCTTTTTGACCGACTCGACAAAGGCGGTTATTCCCGCATAAAGAACAAGCACCGAAATAACCATGGCGCTTAAATATTCCGCTCTGCCGTGACCGAACGGATGCTTTTTGTCGGCAGGTCTGCCGGCATATTTTGCGCCGATTATGGTAATAACCGAGCTTGCCGCATCGCTTATGTTGTTGACTGCGTCGGTCGTGATGGCTATGGAGTGCGACACCATGCCGACGAACGCCTTGAACGCCGCGAGCAGAACGTTTACCGTAACGCCGATTATTCCCGTGCGCACTATTGTTCTGTCACGCGGAACAGCTGCTGATTTCATCTGCTCAACGGCGGATTCTTCTCTCTCCCGAGTGATGTTGTTTTCAGACATTGTTACCTCTCCTCTCTTTAAGAACTTCTTTGCCGCACTTGCCCGTCAGGTGCAAAACGGTTATTTCAACGCAGAGCATCGTGCCTGCGGCTATGACCTCATCCGTCTCCTTTTTGCACTCCTGCGGAAAGTCGCGCGAATATTTTTCACCGACAAGGCCTGCGATTTTTCTCAGCCCCGCCTCGTCGTCAACAATTCTCGCTTCGCCGAAGGCGATAACGCTTATGTATGCCGTCGTTCTCTCACGGGGCATAACGTCGTCGCGCGAAACCACGCAGAACGACACCTTCGGGTTGTTCTTTATTGCGTCAATCTTGTGACCCTGCCTTGCGCAGTGAAAATAGATTTTTCCGTCTTTATAAACGTGGCTTACCGGCACCGCATACGGAAAACCGCCGTCGCCCGTCACTGCAAGCACGCCGTGCGTTGCCTCACTCAGTATCTTTTCGCTCTCTTCAACCGTGAGCTGCTGCCCTTTCCGCCTCATATCGCGAAACATTTTACCATCTCCGTTTTTGTGTTATATGCCGGTTTATCGTTATCCGTTCCCGTCCGCAGGCGTAAAATCCTTCCTCGCCCTGAAATAGAACATCAGCAGCACAAAGAACGTCACGCCCCACGACAGCGGGTATGACCAGTAGAGGAAGATGAGCGTTCTGTTGAGCGGAAGCACGAAGAACACCCAGAGTATTCTCAGCCCGCAGGCAAGAAGGAGCGAGATAAGCATCGGCTCCACGCTTCTGCCCATACCTCGCAGCTGGCAACCGCCCACATCCATAAGCGAGCAGAACACAAAGAACGGCATAATAAAACGCATTCTCTGCAGGGCTATTGCCGCTACCGCCGCGTCCTTGGTGAAGATTGCCGTAATCTGCCGCGCCAGCACAAAGCCCGTCATCTCAATGCTTATTGCTACCATCGCGGCGCACAGCAGGCAGATTCTGTAAACCCTGCCCACGTTTTCATACTTCTTTGCGCCTATGTTCTGCGAGGTGAACGTCATTGTCGTCTGCGCGACGGCGTTTGTGCAGGTGTAGATGTAGCCGTCAAAATTCGAGCCTGCGGCTATGCCCGCCATGGCGGCGGAGCCGAAGGAGTTTACGTTGCTCTGAATAATTATATTTGAAACGGAGAACAGCATATTCTGCAGCCCCGCCGGTATTCCTATCCTTAAAATCGCCTTTATTTCGGCGGAGTGAAAGCGCAGCTCCTTTATTTTCAGGCGGCAGTCGCCTTCAAGACGGCAGAGATAGATGACGGCCGCAACGGCGGCGAGCGCCTGCGAAATAACAGTGGGTATCGCAACCCCCGCCACCCCCATTTTAAGCACAATAACAAAAAAGAGGTTTAAAAGAACATTTACAAGCCCCGTCGTCGATAAAATGATGAAGGGGCTTTTCGTGTCGCCCGTCGCCCTTATCACCGATGCGCTGAAGTTGTAAATCAGCAGGGCGGGAGCGCCTAAAAAATAGAGCTTGAGGTAGAGTGATGCAAGCTCAATAACATCCGGCGGCACCTTCATAAGTTTAAGCATCTGCGTGCTGCCGAAAAAACCGAGAACGCACAGAAAAACGCCCGACACCGCCGAGAGCAGAATGGCAGTGTGAACGCAGTCGTGTGTTTTCCCGCTGTTTCTTTCGCCTATGTGTTTTGCGGTTATTACCCCGCTGCCCATCGACATTCCGATAAACAGGTTCACAAAGAGGTTGACCAGCGAGCCCGTCGAGCCGACAGCCGCCAGCGCCTCCTTGCCCACGAACCTGCCCACAACCGCAATATCGGCGGAGTGGTAGAGCAGCTGAAGAAGCCCCGTAAACATAAGCGGAACCGCAAAGACCATTATTTTTTTGAAAAACGGCCCCTGCGTCATATCAATCTGATTTTTACGTGTCATATTATTCGTTGTAAGGCAGGGCGGCGGGCAGTGTCGCGCCCCCGCCGTTTTCATCTGGGAACGGAGTCAGGCAGTCATCCCTGACGGCGTCTCTCTCTTCGGGAATGCGGAAATCGGGAACCCTGAAATTCTCGCCGTGGTTAAGACAGCTCCTCCAGCCGAGTATGGCGGTCGCCGACATATTGACCGCTCTGTAAACGTCAAAAAACGGCTGTTTTCCGTTTAAAAGATATTCCTTTATATTCTGCACAACGCGGTAGTCTCCGCCGCCGTGCCCGGCATTTTTCGCCTTTTCATCGTCGTCAAAAACGGGTTCAATCAGCGCAACATTTGCATCCTGCCCCGCCGGCTTCGTGTGGTTGTGCCAGAACTGACGCACCTTCCCGTCGGGGATGTAGCCGCCCGTCTCAACACCGCTGACATCGCCGCACACACGGTATCTGCCGTAATCCGACGCCATCGCCGTGCAGCCCGTAAACCTCGATGTCATGCCGTTAGTCATCTCGCACAGCATGTGCGCCGCTCCGTCGTAGTTGTGCCTCCAGGAGCGTATTTCATAGAGCAGGTCAGAGTGCGCCGCCCTTGCCGAGACATAGCGCACCTCGCTCTTTGTAATATACATAACGGGTCCCAGCGAGTGCGTGAGGTAGTAGGTCCTCGGCAGCCAGGCGCGCCAGTGGTATTTTCCCGGAGTCAGGCGTTTCAGCTCGTCGTTGTTGCCGCAGTGGTTGTATTCCCCCTCTGCGTAGAGCAGCGACCCGAGCGCTCCCTGCTGCGTAATCTCCTCCATTTTGAGCATCCCGTTCATAAACGGATAGTTTTCACACAGCATATATTTTCTGCCCGTTCTCTCGACCGCCTCAACAAGCTCAACACACTCTCCGAGCGTTGAAGCCGCCGTGCATTCGCTGAAAACATCCAGCCCCGCCTCCATCGCCTTTACGGCGAAGGGGGCGTGCTGATGAAAATAGTTTGCAAGAAAAACGGCGTTCATCCCGTTTTCTCTTCCCTTTGCGAGGAAGGTGTCAAAATCCCTGTATTTCGGGATTTTTTCAAGCCGTTCGTCCTCGCAGAGCGAGTCAATGTTTTTGTCGCAGATTGCCGTTATTTCAATTTCGGGCTCGTCAAGCATAAGCCCTATGTATGAGTTGCCTCTCCAGGCGCCGAAAACGCCCATTTTTATCGAAGCCATAAAACGCCTCCGTCTTATTCGGCAGTTGTGTTCTCCCCGTTTGCGATGTTCTCGTTTTCAATATGGCGCTCGGCACGCATCTGCTCGAGCTCCTCATACATCTTCGCCTTCGTTTCGCCCTCAACGTTGTAGAGCGTCTTGAGGATGAGCGCTTTGAGCAGGTTGCTTAAAGCGTAGCCGAAAAGCAGGAAGGCGAGCAGCCACAGGCAGGTTTTCAGGTATGTGGGCTGCGCCTGCATGGTCTTTACAAGGTCGCCCTCTGCGGATGACTGATAGCCGACCCACGCAATAAGGAAGGGGATTGCAAGCTCCTTGAGATAGTTGAGACCGGTGTTTATCCAGCCGGGGACTATGCCCTGAATCGCTTCCATACGGTCGCCCGTCTGCCACTCAAGGTAGTCGTAGTATTCAACGTTGAAGTGCGAGTTTGAAAGTTCCTGAACGCCTATGCCAACACCGAACAGGAAATAGAACGCATAGAAGAAAATGCTGTTCCAGCCCGAGAAGAACATAAGGCCCATCTTTGCCTCCAGGAAGCAGATGAGGAACAGAACGCCCGCCGAAACAAGCGAGTAGGGTCCGCAGAATTTAAGCAGCTTTGTCGGCTCGTGCTTCTGCGAGAGCTTTGCCGTAAGCACGTTGCCCACAACCGTTCCCACGGCGGTGGGAAGGGTGAGAAGCAGGTTCTTGGAGGAGCCGACGGTTATGGCGGCAAGGAAGGTGCTGAATTTGCCCAGAGCCGCAAAGTTGTTTACCCACGCCATATACTGATAGGCGCGGTAGTTTCTGTATTTGAAAAGGGTGAAAAGCTGTTTTGAAATCCTGACCTTTTCTTTTTTCGGCAGTTCAATACGCTCATGGCAGAAAAGACCGCACATAAGGTTGCCGAATGCGGTGACTATTGCCGCAACAACCGCAAGCGTCATATACATAGCGTTCTTGTCGTCGCTGAAAAGTCCGTAAACAAAGGTGCCGAGGTAAGCCGCGCCGTAGCCGATATAATAGGAGAGTTGCCATACGGTGGCAACCGTCTTTTTCTCCTTCGGGTTGGGCGAAATAACCTGCGCCACATTCTGACCGACGTTGTTGAACGCATTGAAAACAGTCTGGCAAAGCGCCACGCCGTAACGCCAGATAATCATTTTCTCAACGGGCCAGCCCTTGGGAACATAGAAGAAAAGAACGGTCAGCGTGAAAATCGGGAGAAGGCAGATTATATACCACTGACGGTATCTGCCCCAACGGCTCTTCCACTTCTGAACCACAATGCCTACAACTATGCCGATTAAAATACCCGCAACAGTCGTGAGCGTCGTCTGCACCGCAAGAATCTTCGCTATTCTGTCGGAATCAACGCCGACAGGCCCGAAATACAGCTCGTGCAGGAAGGCGGCGGCAAGTGTGCCCGTAAGGGTTGTGCCGAACATTCCGCCTATACGCGCAAGCATAAGGCAGACGTATTCGAACTTCGTTACGTTCTTTGCGCGGTCTGCAGGCAACGCATTGTCGGGGGCTTGCTGAATTGTGTTGTTTTCCATAGTTTTCCTCCGCTGTTTTTATTTTAATTCATTGCCTTTGAAAACATTTCATTTATTTTTAAGCGAAGACCTCTGTAGTCCTCGCCTTCGAGCGCGGGATTTTCTTTAAGCATATCCGTCGCCGCCTTTCTCGTCTCACGCAAAACTGCGGTGTCGGTCATCATATCCGCAATCTTCAGGTCAGGCAGACCGTGCTGCCTCGAGCCGAAGAAGTCGCCGGGTCCCCTCTGCTTCAAATCCTCATCCGCTATTTTAAAGCCGTCCGTCGTCGAGCACATAACCTTAAGGCGGTGCACCGCCTCCTCGTTTTGTGCGTCCGAAACAAGAACGCAGGTCGATTTGAACGAGCCCCTGCCGATTCTGCCCCTGAGCTGATGAAGCTGTGAGAGACCGAACCGCTCCGCGTTCTCAATAACCATAATAACCGCGTTGGGAACGTCAATTCCCACCTCAATAACCGTCGTGGAAACAAGCAGCTGAATGTTCCCCTTCGCAAACTCGCTCATAACCGCACGCTTTTCATCCGCCTTCATCCTGCCGTGCAGAAGCCCCATCGAAAAGCCCCTGAAAAAGCCGTCCGAAAGGTTCCGGTAAAGCTCGTTCGCGGAGATTAATTCCTGCTCCTCGCTCTCCTCTATAAGCGGGCAGACTATGTAGCCCTGCCTGCCCTCAACAAGGTGCTTCTTGACATAGCCGTAAGCCCTCTCCCGCTTTTCGGAATCGACGGCGTAGGTCTCGATTTTCTGTCTGCCCTTCGGCAGCTCGTCAAGCACGCTCAGGTCAAGGTCGCTGTATATAATCAGGGCAAGCGTTCTCGGTATGGGCGTAGCCGACATAACAAGAGTGTGCGGCTGCTCCCCCTTCTCGCCGAGCGCCGTGCGCTGGTTTACACCGAAGCGGTGCTGCTCGTCCGTGATTACAAGCCCGAGCTTTTTAAACTCAACATCCTTCTGAATAAGGGCGTGCGTGCCTACGGCAAAAGCTGTCTCCCCCGTCACAAGACGTTTTTTGATTGCCTTTTTCTCCGCCGCGGGCGTCGAGCCCGTAAGCAGCTCGACCTTTATATCCGTCCCCTCAAAGAATCTGAGGAAGGTTTTGTAATGCTGCTGTGCGAGCACCTCCGTAGGCGCCATAAGCGCACTCTGCCAGCCGTTCCTTGCCGCGTTGTAAACAAGGGCGGCGGCAACAGCCGTCTTGCCCGAGCCGACGTCGCCCTGAAGCAGGCGGTTCATCGGCACACGCAGCTTCATATTCTCAACGCACTCGGCTACCGCCCTCTTCTGTGCGCCGGTCATTTCAAACGGCAAAAGGGAGAAAAACTCCGCCGTGAAATCTCCCGGAATAACGCAGGCGGTGGTTTTGCTGTTTTTGCTCTTTAAGCGCATAAGCCCTATCTGAAGCATCAGCAGCTCCTCGAATATCAGCCGCCTCTTCGCCTCAAGCAGCATGTCCTCGTTTTCGGGCGCGTGCATGTTGCGAAGCGCCCTTTCAAGCGGCATAAGGCAGTAGGCGTTTCTCAGGCGTTCGGGCAGGGCGTCGTCAAGCTGCGTGCAGTCAAGCGCCGTGTGAATCAGCTTCTCAATCGCCTTGGAGTTGAGCCCCTCCGTCTGCCTGTAAACGGGGCGTATCCTCTTGCCGCTCTCTGCCTTTTCAAAGGCGGGCGCTGTCATTTCCGCCGTGTAGGCCCGTATTTTGACCTTGCCTGCGAAGATGTATTCCTCTCCCTCTTCCAGCAGGTCTTTGACATATTTATTGTTGAAAAACGTCAGGTTCATCAGCATAAAGCCGTCTGTCACCTTCGTTTTGTAGATTGTCATACCCTTGCGTATCTTGTGCTCGGTAACGGGCATACAAACAGTTGCCCTTATGACGTTGACCTCATCCTCGACGGCGTCGGCTATCATAACCGTTTTGCTTCTGTCGTCGTATGCGCGGGGGAAAAGGTAAAGCAAATCCCCGACGGTGAAAATTCCGAGCCGCGCCAGCATGGCGGCCCTTCTTTCACCGACACCCTTGAGATATTTTACCGGCGTAGCGGTTTTAAGGGCAGTCTGTTTCGGGGAATCAGTCAAAATCATTCATCCTTTGTAATTATCCAGCGGTCAACGTTGCCGAAAACGTCCGTAATACAGCAGGCGGAATCGCCGAAATCAATCGAATTTGTGTAGAGCGCAAGCCCCGAGCGGTAGCACAGCGGAATAAACGGCAGCTCAGATGAGAACACGTTTATAAAATCCATAAGCTCGCACTCGCCCGAAAGCATCTGCACATACCTTGCGAAGGATTGCTCCTGCATGTCGGGCATAACCCCGTAGGAGCACCGTCCGCCCCTGAAAAGCGGGTAGAGATTCATATTGTCCGTCAGGCGTATTTCGCCTATATACATATCAAAATCGCCGTTTCGCACAGCGGTGTAATAATCCTCTTTCGGCAGGGCGTGAATCATAACACTGAGCCCCGCCTGCGCAAGCATCTGCCTTATCTGCTTTGCCGCGTCGAGCTTGAAGCCGTTTTCTCCGTTTACCACAAGCGAGAACGGCATTCTGCCGGGATTGTTCCCGCTCTCTTCAATCAGCGAGGCGATGTCCGAGTTTTCAACCGTCGGCGCTCCGTCGGTGCCCGCAATCACATACCAGTCCGGGTTAAACGGCGAAACCGCCGCCTTTGCGTGCCCCTGGAAGGAGCTTGTCACCAGCTCGTTCCTGTCAATCGCCGAGCTTACCGCCCTGCGGATGAGCGAATCGGCAAGATATTCGTTGGAGCCGTTTATGCCCAGATAAACCAGGTTGTTCATCAGCACGTTCTGAGTCTTTGCGTTCACCCTCGTGTAGCTCCCGTCCTCCAGCTCGTCAAACGAGAAGCAGGTGCTCCCGATTTCAAGCGACGAATTAGTCACAGATGAATCCTTGATTTCCGTAAGTTCAAAGCAGGTTATCGACGGCGCAAAGCCCTTTCTGTTCGGGTTTACCCTGAGCAGGAGCCGCCCCGCATCCTCCGCAAATATATATCTGCCCGTGCCCGTCGGTCTCGCCTCGTCCGAGCCCTCCTTGATAATCGGGAATGTAAGGCAGTTCTGAGCGTATATATCCGGCTCGTCGAGCGTGAATATCATATTCGAGGCGTTGGGCGTTGACACCGATGTAAAATGCGCCAGCCGCTCGCCGTAAACATCCGATTCCTTCGCAAGCTCAAACGAATAAACAATGTCCTGCGGCGTGACGGGCGTTCCGTCACTGAAACGCGCGGAAGAGTCGAGCATGACATTAACCGTTCCCGTTCCTCCCGCGCAGCCCTTCGCCACCGCTCCGTTGAGGTTGTAGGCGGAGTCGAGCGTAAAAAGCCCGTCATAAACAAGCGAGAGCAGACGGATATTTACGGAGCTTACCGCCTCATAGGGGTTGAGAGAGTCGTTTTTTGCATAGACAAGCCTCGCCTGCGCCTGAATCGAGCCGTCCTCGTTTGTCTGCGGCTCAACGGACACCTTCGTCTGTGCGCCCGGCAGCGGCAGGTCAATATCCTTACCCGAGCATGCGCTGAAAACAAGGGCGGGAATCACCGCCGCCAGCAGAATGCAAATAATCTTCTTCATGTCTCTCTCCACCGTCCTCCGCCTGCGGAATAATTTTATACTTCAAAACGGCGTAAACAAACAAAATTCTCCGCCGTAATATTCAGCAACAAATTACAATAATAATATATTATACTCTCTGATTATAAATATTGCAAATATATAGTGAAATTAATTACAAAATATCATCTGCATATCTCTCCCGGCAAAAATTCTTAACAAAAAAGGACCTGCCTAAAGCAGATCCTTTTGATTATATTCTGTTGCTTACTGAAGGTATGCGAACAGGTCGTCGCCTGTTTTTGCCGTGAGGTATGAGGGGGCGATGTCAAGAACGGTTCTGCAGCCCCTGAAGCCCTCTGCGCTCAGGCGGTATGCCGCTCTTGCGTATGCGAGAAGAACGGAGGCGGTGAACTCGGGGTTGGAGTCGAGAGTCAGGCGGTATTCAATCATCGCCCTGTCCTCTCCGTTTTTGCCGATGCTGCCGCAGCGGAACACAAAGCCCTGGTGGGGCAGACCGCTGTGGTCGCGGTCGAGCTCCTCCTGAGTTATGAACGTTACCGTCGTGTCATAATCGGCGAAGTAGTTGGGCATCTCTTTGATTTCTTTTTCGATTCTCGCCTTGTCCGCGCCCTCTTCTGCAACAACAAAGCACTCTCTTGTGTGCTTCTGGCGTGTCGTGAGGTCGGGGTTTGCACCGCTTCGCACAGCGTCAAGAGCGGCAGGCACGGGAACGGTATATTGTTTTGCGTCTTTGACGCCCTCAACTCTGCGTATGGCGTCGGAATGTCCCTGGCTTACGCCCTTGCCCCAGAACGCATAGTCTCTGCCTACGGGCAGAACTGCGTCGCCGTAAATGTGGTTTACCGAGAAAAGGCCCGGGTCCCAGCCGACGGAGATAACGCCTACAGTGCCGTTCTCTTTTGCAACTTTGTCAACGTTTTTGAAATGCTCCGCTATGCGCACGTGGGTGTCAAAGGAGTCAACAACATTGAAGTATTCTGCAAGCGCCGGTGTCTGAACGGGCAGGTCTGTCGCGCTGCCGCCGCAGACTATCATAACGTCGATTTCGTCCTTGTGTGCGGGCGCGTCTTCCGATTTGTAAACGGGAACACCCTGCGTGATTGTCCTGACCGTCGAGGGGTCGCGCCTTGTGAAAACAGCCGCAAGAACCGTGTCGGGGTTCTGCATAATTGCGTATTCAACGCCCTTTGAGAGATTGCCGTAGCCGTAAAGTCCTATTCTGATGCTCATAATATTTTAATCCTTTCTGTTGATTAAATCCGGAACAAAGTATGCCGCCGCCGCGACAGCCGCCGCAATAAGGCAGGAGGTTATCGAGCCGGGAACATTTGAGGTCGCCGCAAGAATCACGCAAACCGCAAATCCGAGAACGGCGAGCGCGATCTGAAGCATTATACCGAAATCCGCGTTCTTCACAAGCGATGCCGCCGCCGTTACCGCGCGCAGCATTGTGAAGGCATCGCCGTTGTGACCGAGCTTTGCGGGGGCGCTTTCCGCCTCCTCGTTTCGCCTGCGCGCAAACAGTCTGCCCGCCACGCTTCCGAGAACGCAGAACGCCGTTTTCGGCAGCCCGAATCCGCGCGAGAGCAGGTCCTCCGTGACGTTCACGTCATTTGTGCGCACAATTATCGAAACACCCGAATCCTCAAGCTTTTCAAAGAAGGGTCGCAGGTTTAAGTCAACCGCATAGCTCACAACAAACATAGCGGCAAGCTTTCCGCACACCGCAAGGTAGAGCACCCTCTTGCCAGTCGAAGTGTATTTCTCCTCAAGCGCAGGGTCTGGAACGTTTACCCCGTGGTTTTCAAGCAGCGTTCTGTTGCCGAGCAGAACCTTCTGCGAGTGTATCCTTGCCGAAATGCCGAGCTTGTCTTCGTATGCGAGGTCCCGCACCGTCGGCAGAAGGTTGTGGTCCTCGCTTATCACGTTTTCAAAGCATTCGCGAAGCGGACCGTTAGATTTTATGACAAGCGCCGCCGCGTAAACAAGCAGGTCGTCCATGCGAATCTGTTTGAAATCGACCATACCGTGCATACGGCATTTTGAGCGGTTGAAGATGTCGCCGCTGTCGAGCACGACGCCGTTTGTGTTAGTGAATTCAAGGGCGGAATCAAGTCCCGAAACAAAGGCGCCGTCCTTGTTGAGCGCCCTACCCGCGGAGTTGAGCGAAACGGCGGGAACAAACGAGGCAAACAGCGGTGCGCTCAGCACAAACGCGCTCACAGCCGCCGTGAATGCGGCAAGAAAATCTCTTGCAATAAAACTGCTTACGCCTGCCGTTACAAGAGCCGCAACAGCAGAGAGAGGCAGTATTCTCTTAACCGCCTTGACCTCGGGCTGACTGCTGTCGGAGTATTTCATAAAGCCCTCGGGAAAATCCGCCTTTGAGGAGTAGAGCAGGTCAGCCCTGTCAAGCATAATGCCCCTGCTGAGCTCCCTTATCTCGTTTTCATCCTCAAAATTGTGTATGGTGTAAAGCTTCTTTTCATATTTGTATGCGCACAGTTCAAAGTTCTTGATTATGCGCTTTGCGTTGAAGTAGTCCGCCGCGCTGACGGCAGCAAAGGCGAGAATGCCGAGCATCGCAAAAACGGGTGTGTCGCCGCCCTGCCTGATTTCAACCGCCGCCGAGACGGTCAGGTGCAAAAAGATAAGGGCGTTGGCAACAGCCGCAACGGATGACGAGTCGGGGCTGCCCTTGAGAACCGAGTTGAAGCCGGCTGAAAGAATCCTGCTGTTGAAAACCATAGCCGCAATAAGAATAACGGCGTTGGCTATGTAGTAGCCCGCTCCGCCCGTGCAGAAAAGGGATGACTCCGAAAAAGCCGCAACAAGGTTGAATATGAGAAGCACGATTTCAAGCAGTGCGTCAATTAAAATCTGGCGCAGGCAGATAATTCCCGCCGCATTGAGCGAGGAGTGAACGTGCCTGCGGTCTGCCGGCTCGTTGTATTCGGGCAGCGCCTTGCCCAGAGAATAGAGCCGTCTGCCGCCCGTCGTCTTTTTAGCCTTCTTCTTTTTGGGCTGTTCGGGGGCCGCGCCCGGTATTTCATCATCGGCTATCTTTTCAAACGATATTCCGTCAATTTCCTCGGGCACGTCGTCTTTAAGCTCCTCGGCGGTTACAATAAAGTCCTTTGCCTTGTGCCGCCTTGACTCGCTGAGCATCGCCTCAAGCTCCGCCTCGCTCGTGCTGTCGGGCAGAGACTCCTCGGGAACGGGCTCAAAGCCGGAGAGCTTTATCTGACCGGGGAATTCCTCATCTTTGAGTTCAATCGGGGCGGGCTCGTTCTTTTTGCCCGCAACCCTTGTTCTGTCAACCGCCTTTGCCTTGTCTGCCGAAATAACCGTCGGCAGTGGGTCCAGGTCGGAGGTCATTTCATACTGATTCTTTTTGAAGAGGATGCCCGGCTTGTCAATCGGCTCTAAAAAATCATTGTCGATTTCAGCCGTCTCGTCGAGCTTCATCGGGTTTAAGAAACTCTCCCGGTTTTCATCCGTCTCCATGCCCGCCGACTCGCTCTCCTTCTGCGCCTCCATGTATCTTGCGAGAGGGTCGTAGTCGGGGATTCTGTCCGGGTCGGGCTTTTCCTCCTGCTTCGGAGGGGTGATAAAATCGTTTATAACCATGCCCGCAAGCTTGTTTGCGTTGGCTCTCGAGCGTGAAAACTCCCTTATCTCGCCCATCGGCTTTTCGGGAGGAATCTCAACGGGCTCCTCCTGTGCTGCGGGCTGTTTAATGTCAACGTCGCTTATATCGACGGGGCCGGGAGTCGCCCCGGAATATACATCCTCAAACAGCGGCTTTGCGGGAATCTCATCCGTCGCCTCCGCCGTTTCTTCCTGCGCCTGCTCCTCCTTTGACGGTGCGGGCGTTTCAGTCCTTTCAACGGGGGCGGCAGCGGGCTTTTCGTTCTCATAAATCTGAGTTTTCGGTTCGCCGTCGTCTTCCTCCTCTGTAACGACCGCCTGCGTGTCCGGGGTTCCGGGCATAAGGTCGCCGAAAAGGGATGAAACAAGACTGTCTATTTCCGCCTCCGACATTTCGCTGTCATAAACAAACGAGGGCTCTCCGCTCTCCTGCGCCTGCTCCGGCTCTTCCTTTTCTTCCGTCTCTATGGCAACGGGCTCGGGAACGGCGTCCTTGCGGAAATACTCCCTGACGGGAACATCCTCGTCGGGGAACTCCTTTATCTGCTTTGCCTCATATTCCTGCGTGCTCTCCTGCTCTGAGGGAGCCGTAACGGCGGGCTTCTGCGCAGACGGCTCGTCAAGCCCCGCTATGAGGGCGTCAATATCGTCAAGAGACCAGTTTGACGGCGCGCCGTTTTCCGCCGCGGGTGCGGAACCGCCGTCGGATGAATAGCCGATTGCCTCCTCAAGGAGTGCGTCGAGGTCAAAATCCGCTGAGAAATTATCCTTGTCCATAGTCAATCACCCCGTATGTCTGTTTTCGGTAACTTTATACATTAAGATTCCCGCCGCAACCGATGCGTTGAGGGAGTTTATGTGCCCCTTCATCGGCAGGGAAACGATAAAATCGCATTTTTCTTTTACAATACGGCTCAGGCCCTTGCCCTCGGAGCCGATAACAAGGGCGACGCTGCCCGAATAATCCTGCTCGTTCCAGGGCTTTCCGCCCATATCCGCGCCGTAAACCCAGAAGCCCTTTTTCTTTAAATCTTCAAGCTCCGACGCAAGGTTCGGCACTCTTGCAACGGTGACGTATTCAACCGCGCCCGCGCTCACCTTGCCCACTGCGTAGGTCAGCGACACGCCCCTGCGCTTCGGTATTATTACCCCGTGCGCCCCGCAGGCGTCAGCCGTGCGGATAATCGCGCCCAGATTGTGCGGGTCTTCAATCTCGTCGCAGACTATGATAAACGGGCTCTCGCCTTTTTCTTCCGCCTTTTTTATCATATCTTCGACCGTGCCGTATTCGTGAACTGCCGCAAAGGCGGCAACACCCTGATGGTTGCCTCCCGAGCAGATTTTGTCAAGCTTGCGGGGGTCCGTCTCCTTTACGGGCACGCCGAGCTCGCGGCACTGCCCGATTATTTTGCCTATGCTCCCGCTTCTCTCGCCCCTTGCGACAAAAAGCGTGTCTATTTCGCGCCCGCTTTTAAGCGCCTCGGCAACAGCGTTCCTGCCTATGATGAGCCCTTCCTCGTCCGGCATACTGCACCCCCTACCTGTAGTTGTTATCGGAAAATAAAAATACAAGATATATTATAACACACTATTTTTCACTTGCATATAGTATTTTAAAAAATTTTTTATAGAGAATTATCCCGCCTGCCGCCCGCCTGCCTCCAACAAAAAAATCCCCGCCTGATTTCTCAGGCGGGTAAATGAGTGGTCCCCGAAAAGAGGGGTGTAAATCATTTTTTGTTCCTCAGCAGAATTATCTTCCGTCTCCGTAGGAAATAACGTAGATTGCCACATCCCTGCGGCCCCATTCACAGCACATGTCGTAAGTGTCCATGTAGAGGTCTGCTATGTTGTTTGTCGAGTAGATGAATCCGCCCGTGTCGCCGGCTATTGCGTAGCCGTAAACGAACTGACCGTCCTTCGAGACGATGTAGAGCTCGCTGCCGTAGGGGATTTCATTCGGGTCAACCGCAACAATGCCCTGCTGGGGCTTTCTGCCGGTTGATGTCTGCGGGTCGTTTGTGTAAGCGGTCGCGGCGCCTTCAAGGTAATCAACGTAGTTTTTGGGCAAACCGTTTGAATCGAGCTTGACGTATGAGGGCACTTCAAAGTCCGAAATGGGCTCCACGCCGTTTCTGAATTTGATGAGCGCCGGACGCTTTTTCGCGCCGATCTGAACGACCTCTTTGACAGGTTCTTTCGTGGTTGTTTCGCTTATGAGCTCGCTTGATTCGAGCTCGCCGTTTACAAACTTATCTTTGTAAACCTTTTCTTTTTCGCCTTTTTCGCCTTCGGCAACAACCTTTTTGTCGCCCTCGAACATATCTGCCGAGGTCTCTGTCACCGTTTCAAAAGGTATCTCTTCTTTTTCTGTTCTCTCAGTGTATTCAACGCGGTCAACCGTGATTGTCGCCTCGTCGGATACATCCGATGTAAGTGTTCTGCTTACATCGTCCTCTTCGCCGACCTCAACGCCCGCCTCATCGAGAAGGTCGCTGACGCTTGAGCCCATGGTGTAGAGGGTGGTCTCTTCGCCGTCCGCAACAACGGTAACGGGGAAGGCCCTGTTGATGACAACCTGCATTCCGTCAAAGACGTTTTCGTCAAGGGGAACGCTGCTGTCAATGCTGTCGTCTGTGCCGAAGCCGCGTTCGCGCAGCGTGTTGCCGAGCGTGTTGTAGCCTATGCAATAGACGATTCTGTTGTTGTCGATGACTCTGACGGTCTTTGCCCTGTTGACGGTGATTATTCCGCCGCTTTCGGGTGAAAACGCCTTTGTTGAGATTTCATCGTTTGCGGAGAGGGCGAAGCCCGCCGCTCTGACTATCTCTTCGGGGTCATCGAGCTTTGTCGAAACACTCTTTGTGCGCGTGCCGTCTGTAACGGTAACGGTCTTGATTCCGTTGGAATAAGCAAAAGAGGTGACCGTGGCCGAGAAAATAAATGTTACGGCAACGACAGCCGTGAGCAGCCTGAAAGCTGCGCCGTGAAGGTGTTCCGGCTTTAAATCAATTGTCATAAAATTTCTCCTTATTTTGCATCAGTCAATGTAAGCTGAGTCCGTGTTGGGGATACAATTTGCCCTTATTTCCTTTTGCGTGGGGCATTATAATTGCAATTTGATGAATTGTCAAATTTTTTCAGAGGTCAAAATTGTGCAATTTGCACAAAACGCTCTCCGACTTTGTGCCGATATCGAAAGAAAAATGAATATTATTCACTGATTTGCATTTTTATTCATAATTTAAAGGTCGGTTTTTGTGAAAAATATAAAAAGTTACAAATAGTAACAAATTCTACTTTTTTGTAATATTTCAGCCCTTTACACGCCGTTCAGGCACAATATATATTGTATATATAAATAGAAAATCACGACAGATATTTTCCGGACGGATTCCGCGCCGCTTCGCAGGGGTCTCATATCTGCATTCTGCGGCTGAATTTTCTTCTGCTCCTGCGTCGTCGGAGCGCAGGTGAAACCGTAAATTACCAAAACGGAATATACAAATATTCAAAAAGCAGGTTGCATTTTTTACGCGGATTGCTATAATGAAATTGATATTACAGAAATTAATGCGAAAGGCGGTCCCGTTATGATTTTTGCCAACCACGCGCACGTTTTTCCGCAGGAGATAAAACCAGAAGGCACGGTCGAGAAGCTCCTCGCCCTCATGGAGGAGTGCTCTGTTGACAGAGCGGTCTGCTTTGCTCCCTTCGCAGACAGATTTTCGGAATCCTCCGTCCCCGGCGAGCCCAACGGCTGGCTTGCTTCCGTAATAAAGAACCGTCCCGAGCTCGACGGCTTCGGAACAGTGGATTTTGACGCCCCCGATTTAAGCGGTCAGGTCGAGCGTATTAAACAGCTCGGCTTCAAAGGAATCAAAATGCACCCGCCCTACCAGGAATTCCGCATTGACTCCCCCGAGGCGTTCGAGGTCTATGAGCAGGCGCAGCAGGAGAGGCTGTTCATTTCGTTCCACTGCGGAATGCACTGGCACCGCCTGCGCGACAATCTGCCCGTGCTGTTCGACGAGGTTGCGTGGAATTTTTCCCGCCTGCGCTTCAGTCTGGAGCACATCGGCGGCTACCACTTTTTCAACGAAGCCCTCGCCGTTATGTGCAACAACTCGCGCGGCGAAGTCAATCCGAGAGTGTTCGCGGGCTGGACTTCCGTCACCGACAGGGACGGTCCCTCCGAGTGGATGCTGACCGACACCCAGCTTGAAACCGTGATTTTCCAGACCGGCGAAGACAGCAGCATCTTCGGTCTCGATTTTCCCTACAACGACGCCGCCTGCATAAAAGCGGATATCGAAAGAATACGCCGTCTCAACATCTCCGACTGCGCCAAAGAAAAAATTCTCGGTGCAACCCTCTCAAAGGTGTTGGAAAACGGCTGATAATGTGTTAAAATCAAAAACTGTAATCCCGATGAAAAGAGGAAAAAATATGAAAAAACTCATCTGCATCGCTCTCTGTATCTTGATGCTCGTGCCCTTCACGGCGGGAGCGTCGGCGGCTCAGAGCAAAACGGGAACCCTTAAAATGCTCGCCTACAACGTCTCGGGCATACCGCTCGTCGGCGATTTTCAGGGCAGCGTCTTTACAACAACAAACGACCGCGCCGCAAAAATAGGCGCCCTGCTCAACTCAACGGATGTTGACTTCATCGGCGTTGAGGAAGATTTCAACGGCCACAAATATCTTGCCGCCGAAATGACAAACTACCCTTACCGCTCGGCAAACAGCGGCGGTCTTGCTCAGGGGCAGGGCATCAACGCTTTTTCGGGGCATAAGCTTTACAATATTGAAAGAGTCAGATGGAACAAGGAGTTCGGCTACCTCTCCGGCTCAACGGACGCCCTGTCAAACAAGGGCTTCATCTACAGTCTTATGGAGCTTGAAGAGGGCGTTTATGTAAACGTCATCACCCTGCACTGCGACGCGGGCTACGAACCGCTCTCCGTTGCCGCAAGGCGCGACAACTTCATTCAGCTTGCCGATTATATCAGAACTAACCTCAACGACGGCAGAGCCCTCATCGTTCTCGGCGATTTCAACTTCAAATTCAAAAGGAATTTAAAGGATGACATCGTCACCAACCTCATGGAACCGACGGGGCTTCGCGACGTGTGGGCGGATGTTTATAATAACGGCATAACCGATTTTGACAACCCCGCCTTCAATCACGACGTTGAGGGCGACGACCTCGACCGCGTGCTCTACCGCAGCGGCGATTATATGACTCTCGAGCCCGTCTCCAAAACGGTGCCCTCTCTTACGGGTGAAAACGGCGAACGCTACACCGACCACAACCCGATGCTCACCGAGTTCCGCTACACGCTGACAGGCAGCGAGCCCGTTCCCGAAAAGCTCACCGCGCCCGAAAAAGAGAACGAAGCTCTGCTGAACATAAAAGAAGCCGGCTGGGCTGCTCTGCGCTTTGTTCAGCTCCTCTTCGGTCTTGTAACGGAGCTGCCCTACCTCATCTATCAGGGCATCGAGCTTCTCATAAACGGCAAAATGCCGTAATTTTCCCCCGCAAATAATTAATAAAATCTTTATTGATTTTTAATATTCCGGGTGCTAAAATACCGGAAGTCAGTGCATATAATATATATGTATAAAAACAAAATACAGCCGGCGCTCCCCCGGGCAGCAACCTGTCATCCTGAGCGCAGCGAAGGATCTCCTCTCCGGTTATCCGGGAATCTCACCGGCTGCAAAAAAAGAAAAGGGCAATCGCAACGATTGCAAGAGTGAACAAAAAATGACGGTTTACGATTTTGACAACACCATTTACGACGGCGAGTCGGGAGTGGATCTCTTCCTCTATTTTCTGGAAAAAGACCCCGCCCTCGTCACAAAAATCCCCTGGGGGCTCAAAATCCTCAAGGATTACAAAATAGCAAAGCTCTCCATCGACGACATCGCAAACAAATACTCCAAACGCGTCGAGGAATACGGCAGAACAAAAATTCCCGACCTCGCGCCCGTGGTTGATGATTTCTGGAACACCCACGCCTATAAAATCAAATCATTTTATATTAAACAGCGCAGCGACGACGACATCATCATCTCCGCCTGCCTCGACTTCGTGCTTGCGGAAATCTGCCGCCGCCTCGGTGTCAAAAATTTTATTGCCTCCGAGGTTGAGTATGAGACCAAAAAGCTCAAACGCTTCTGCTACAAAGAGAACAAGGTGAAAATGTTCCGCGAGCGCTACCCCGACGGCGAAATCGACAACCTCTACACCGACTCCTACAACGACAAGCCCCTTATGGATATTTCCCGCAACGTCTTCTTCGTCAAGGGCAGCAAAATCACGCAGATTAAAAAAGACGGCGTCGATATTCAGTAAACCGACCCCCGTCAACCCGATTGACTGCTCATTATTTTATTAAAATGAAACATCAGCACCGCCCGCCCTTCCGCAAGGAAGAGCGGTTTTTTTGTCTCCGTATCCAACCTCAATCTTCGTCAGAACATCCCACGTAGGGGCGGATATTTTTTCACCGCAATTTCAGACAGAGCATCCCACGTAGGGGCGGATATCATCCGCCCGCTTTTTTATTGCAATTTACAAAAGAACGCTGTCATCCTGGGGCGAAGCGCCGAAGCGCGTCCGGTGGACGGTTATCGGGGTCCCGAAAAGTCCGCAAGACTTTTTGGGGGAAGGAGGAGCAGCGCAGTGAATGAGCGCTCGTGCAAACAAAACATAACACAGCACGGGTGCGAGTGATACGAAGCTTGCGACGACGCGTCGCTGAGGTGAAGAAACAAGGAGTAATGCGAACGGCAGCGAGCAGAACGACTATGTTTCTGAGGGGCGAAGCGCCGAAGCGCGTCCGGTGGACGATGAAGCGAGGCGCTGAGGTGAAGAAACAAGGAGTAATGCGAACGGCTGTGAGCAGAACGACTATGTTTCTGAGGGGTGGCAGGGCGAAGAACCCCCCCGCCTCCGCCGTTTGAAAATCCGGTGTCGGAAATTCCGCTGTCGGAAAATCCGACGTCGGAAAATCGCACACAAATAAATAATAATAGAATAAATACTGATATAATAAATACTGACCAATAATATACAGGCGGAGAAAATCCGCTGTCCTTCCGCCCCGCAGGGCGAAGTCATCCGCCCAATCAGCCCCTGCTTTCCTCCTCCGGCGCATCGGTCTCAACGTAGCACAGCACGCCCTTTTGCAGAACATAGAGCACCGTGCCCGCGGCGGTGTCGCCGATTTTGTCATAGAGTCTGCCCGCGCTGTAGCTTTCGCCCTCAACGGTGTAGGGGCTGTTCGCAACGTAGCCGACCTGACCGAGCCCCTCCATCTCAACGCTGATTGCCTCGGAGTCAACCTCGTTGTCGGTCTCCTTTACAAGGCGCAGCGACATACCGGGCTCGATAAAATCGCTGCCGTAACGGTGATTTGTGCCTGTGAGAGTGAAGTAAATTCTTGACATAATAAAGTCCTCCTTTTTGTTTCTTCGCTTAAAAGTATATTCCCGCATCTGTCCGATAATACGGACTCAGCTCTTATTTTCCGCACCCGGCGCAACATTTTTCAAAAGCTCTTGACAAACATTTGTTCGAGTGCTATGGTAGATATTGCAGGGCTTAAAACAGGCGGAATTTTCAATGCGGAAGGCGAAATATCAATGTGTAATACCGCAGGCGAATAATCTCTCCTCCCCCCCGTTGGCGGAGGCGGCGGAGAGGGCCCTCACCCCCACAACCAAAGGAGTGATGCTTTGAACGAATACTACAGCTATCCCTCAAGGGATGAAATACTTGAGGCGGTGCGAATCTGCTGCGGGCGCTGCTGCCGCTGCGGCGAGACCCCCGTCGAATACGCCTGGCGCGCAAGAGACGTCGATATGAGCGCTCTTCTGCGCCTCGCGATTGAAAACGAGCTTACAAAAACCGAACGGGAGGCGGTCCGGCTTCGCTGGTTTGAGAATATGAACAACCGCGAAATCTCCGCAAAGCTCGGCGTCGGGGAGTCGGCAGTCTCCCGCACGCTCTCCCGCGCAACCAAAAAACTGCGTAAGGCGCTCGGCTACGCGGTTTTTTATCAGCACAATATTAATAGTGACGCTATTATTCCGGCGGCAGTCGAAAGGGCAAGAGCCATCCGCGCGACAAAGCTTATGAAGGCGGAGAACTTCCCATGCGCAATAAAAAGAAGCCGCCTTGTCCGCGGCTACAGCACCGCTCAGGCGGAGAAATATGCGGGCTTGAAAAGCGGTCGGCTGACGGCTCTTGAAAACGGTTCGCCCCCCTCGCAGGAGGAAGCGGTCCGTCTGTGCGCCTTTTTTGCCGTCATGCCGGACGGCACGGATATTCACGATGAAAAGGAGAACAAATGAGAACAAAAACACTTTATGAACTCGGAGAGGAATACACCCTGCAGGCGGATATTCTCCGCTCGCAGATTGCCGCACTGCGCAAACGGCTCGGCTCAATAAGCCCGCTGAGCAAGGAGGCATACCGCCTCAAATCAAAGCTCTCCGTGCTTTACAGGCAGAGGAGCGAAGCGGTGCAAATCGCATACACCCTGCGCAATTATTACGGCAAAGAGGGGGCGGCGGCTTGAGTGTAAGAAGAATCGAAGCGTCGATGAACGCCGTCGGCGGTTTTGATTTCACCGCGCAGGCAGGTCTCACGGGAGAGCACAACGCAAGCGAGCTTGTGATTAATCTCAACGAAGATTTCGCCTCCGGCGGTTGGGATTTTCTCGCCCTCGCCTTCAGCACCTGCGCCCCCGGCGGCTGCTTTTCCTCAAATACGGTTACAGATGAAAACTCCTCGCCCGTTTACCTCTCGGGCGGCTCGGTTGTCTGCCCTCTTTCGGAAGAGCTCACCGCAACGGGCGTGCTCTGCG
>JAEEYU010000058.1 GCA_016288315.1 Clostridiaceae bacterium
GATTTACACAATCATCCCCGCCGCCTTCGTAATTCTTCAGGGCTTGCCCATCCTTTTCTATGATATGGTCGGCGACAAAAAAGAAAGAATAGTCAAAGAGCTTATGATAAGGCGCGCAGCCGCGGCTGAAAGAGACTATGACGAGCCGGCAAACGACGCAGACTGAGGAGGTATTGAAAATGGCTGATAAAAATAAAAAAGGTCTCAACCTCAAGCTTTACGGCATTTTTGCCATAATCATCGTGGCGGTTATTCTCTCTGCGCTCACATTTTACACCTTCACCGCAAGATACACGGCGTTTGACCCCGTAAAAACCGCAGTCGCCTATGTTGACACAATAGTCCAGACCGGCGACGGCTACAACGCCTGCAAAAGCACCCTTTTAAGCAAAGATATGAAGTTCGGCGATTTCATCCGTCAGACCTACATAAACCCCGTTGTTTATGAAAACTACAAGCCCGGCGAAAGCACAAAGGGGCTCAAAGGTCTCAACGACGACTCCCTCAAAGGCGAAAAAACCCTTAACGACAACGGCGAGCTCGAAGGCAAGGTCATTGACACAATGTATCCGTTTTTTGTCAATCTCATCGAATCAAACGGCGGTTTTGACAACTTCCACGCAATCTTCACCCAGTATATCGCCGAGCTTCAGAGGGTGCGCGAAGACGTCTTCGGCGACAGATTTTTCAACGATGAGGCATTCTTCACCGCGTTCGAGGCAAACCTCTCCGCCTACGGCGAGAGTCTGACCGGCACGCAGGATGAATACGACAAAAACACCGGCGTTCAGACAAAAATCGCCTCCGTCGGCGCCTATCAGGAAAAATTCGGCGAAGACTATAAAATCGAGGTTGTCCCCTCAGGCGACGCAAAGGTTGAAGGCAACAAATGCACCGTCAACGTAAACGTCGTTGTCAACGGAAAAGCGGAGGTCGAAAACCTGCCCGTTCCCCTGCAGAAAATCGGCAGAAGCTGGTATGTTGACAACACCTCCTGCAATACATCTCAACTTTATACTTTTTATAAATAATCAATAATCAAATATTACGGCGGACGGAAATAACCGTCCGCTGTTTTTCTGCCGTTTCTCAACGCAGCCCGTCCGAATCTTAATAAGATTTTAATGCAATCCGCAGTTGTTTCTTAATCGCAGTGTCCATATAATTAAGCCGAACTGAAAAACGAAGCAAAAAGGAGAAATTGAAAATGAAAACAATAAAGCATCTTCTGATTCCGGTTCTTGTCATTGCGGCAATTCTCTGTGTGTTCGCGTCCGGCGCTGCTGCAGACGGCGTTGACTCTGTTTTCTTTTTTGACTACACAAGTGAAGAAGGCATAGTTTACAAACCTGTCCCCGTTCGCGGCGAACTGTCCGTCGGCAAAAACGATGTTACCGTCAATGACGGCTGCCTGCTTTTCAAAGCTGAAAACGCCGGCTACTATGCCGTAACAATTACCGAAGACCCATCCGAAACAGAAAAATACGCCATGTTTGACCTTGCGCAGATCGGCAGCGGTAACAAAGCGCAGATGGTTTTTTCAACAAACGGTCCCTCCACATGGATTAACGAGATAGAAGGCGCCGACGGTTACACCGGCATTGTTTTTTATATTGACAAGCCGGGAACATACTGCTCCAGATTTTATAATGAAGATTTCGTTGACGGCAGATATGTTGCGGGCGAAGAGTTTGCCTGTTCGGCGGATGTCCGTTTCCTCGGCGAACTTGTTTCTGCCGGTTTTGACAAAGACCCTCTGTATTTAGGCATGGATGTTGCAAACCTCTGGGGCGACGGCTCCGTCACATTCACCTGCGGGCTCACATTTTCCGACGGCAACACTTACCAATGCGGAATGGCCGGCTGGGCAGATAAATTCGAAGCGGGCAAAAGAACAATAAGATTCAACATATCAAACGGTCCCGACGTTAAAGTCAGCGCAAACTTCATCTCTCTTACGCAAAAAATCGACAAACTCACTCTTCCCGAAAACTACACGCCTGAAATAATATATCGCTTCAGCGCTCTTCCCTACGAAACCTATGAAAGAACATTTTCTCACCCGGAATATGTTGAGATTCATTTCAAAGACGGCACCGTCAGAAAGGTTGACGTGCGTTCGGATGATTTCTGGCTTGAATGCAGCGGCGGTTTCACGCTCGGCGAAGAGGAACATTACATCGAAACAGCATTCATCTCCATCGATGAAAACGAGTTCGTCTTCCGCATTTTTGTCGACGGCGTCCTTTTTGAAGAAATGCCCGTAAAAAGCACCTCCTCCTTCATATCGGATCTTTCTGTATATTTCTCAGGCATCGGTCAGCTGCTGCACTCTCTGCGATACACCGGCAACATCCGCGGTATGATTGATAATTTCACCGCCGTCCCCGTTTTTGCCGGCAGACTTTCAAAAAAGTTTTTTGTTGATTATCTCTCCTTTATTCTCAGCAACGGTATTTCATTTATTTAACTCAGAACCGGAACATTTATATATAAAAACCGGCATCCGAATTTTCCGGATGCCGGTTTGCCGTTTTATATTATTTCTTTCTCATCTGAGCGAGGTCGCGGTAGTTGATAAGCTTTATGCCGTGCGCCTCAATGTGCTGCCTTGTCGCAGGGTCTCCGAGGAGCTTATACTCCCACGTTCTGAACATCCAGCGCCCTGTTGTTCCCTTGAGCTCGTCGCACTCAACCGATGGGTGCATATAGGTCTCTGTAACGCCTTCGGGGAAGGATGTGTAAAGGTTGTAGATGTATTCCCTGAAATTCTCATAGCTTTCGCACTGCGGACCGCCGTCCCACTCGTTGGGTATGAGGTAATCCGGCAGAGCAACGCCGAGCATATCGGCATAACCCATGAGCTGACCGAAGGCGGCTCCCACCGTCTCCATGTCAACATTGATTTCCAGCATCGTGTTGCCGAACATTTCGGGCGTCAGCTTTGACGGGCAGCGGAAGGGCAGACCGTATTCGCCCGCGATTTCAATAGTCTTCTGCAGCAGCTCGAATCTCCCCGTCTCAATGCCGTAGAGCGAGCCCATGTGGTTGTCAATGTGCGAGGGGTTGAGCCCCAGCGCTTTGCATTTTTCAATCTGTGCGCGTATTTCGCCCGCAATCTCGTCAAGGTCGGCGTGCTTTTCAACATCAACGCTCTCGTGCCACATGTAGCCCTCTTCATCACGCAGAGAAGCCGTCTTCTCCGTGTTTACGGGAGCCCAGCGGTAATCGCCCCACTCGCTTGTCAGCGTCAGGTGAACGCCTATTGCAAACTGCGGGTTCTCCTTTGCAAATCTTATCGCCTTGGGCGCCCAGCCGCAGGGGGCCATAATCGTCGAGGATGTCAGTGCGCTCTTCTCGTTTCTGAAAAGGTCCGTTATTGCGGCAACGGAGGCGTTGCACATTCCGAAATCATCGGCGTTGATTATTAAATATCTGTCAGACATAACTGCTCCTTCCTGTCAGATGAAAAAACTTTTCCGGAAAAATATTATCACAGCCCATCGGGGCAATTCAACGGTTTTAAAAAAGATTTACAAATATCACAAAATCCGCAAATCTTTTTGTTGATATTGCAAACCTGCTTATTCCTCTCTGTATTGCTTCTTCACATAAAGACTTTCACCGCGGTTTTCGCCTATGCCCAGAAATATATTTTCCGGCGCGTAGACCCTGTAAAAGCCCGTTTTTGCAACACCCTTCAGCCGCTCAACCGAGAGTTCGCCGCCGTTTGAGAATCTTGACGCCTGCGCCCCGGTAACATAAACGGCGGGGTAAACCGCGAGAGCTTCTTCAACGCCCGAAATGTGTTCCGTGAGCGTTCCCTCTTCCGCCGCCTTTTCAAGCTCTTCGAGCGTGATGGCGTCATCTGCCTTGTATCCGTTTGCGGCAGTGCGGCGAAGCGCTGTGAGCACAGCCCCGCAGCCGAGCTCCCTGCCTATGTCGTCGGCGAGCGTGCGGATATACGTGCCCGATGAGCAGGCAACGTCAACGGTGTATTCGCCCGCCTTCTCATCGCAGTCAACAACATCCAGCCCGTATATTTCGGCATCCCTCTCACGCCTTTCAACCGTCTCGCCCTTTCTGGCAAGCTCGTAAAGGCGTTTTCCGTCAACCGAAACGGCGGAATACATCGGCGGCACCTGCTTTATTTTTCCGGTGAATTTTACCGCTGCCGCCTCAAAATCCTCTCTTGATACGTTAACCTCGTTTTTCTCCAGCACCCTGCCCGTTATGTCGAGCGTGTCGGTAACCGTGCCGAGCTTTATTGCCGCGCGGTATTCCTTGTCTGTGTCGGGCATCAGCTCCGCAAACCTCGTCGCTCCGCCCAGCAGCACCGTGAGCACTCCCGTAGCCATCGGGTCAAGCGTTCCGCAGTGCCCGCACTTTTTCTGTTTTATAATCTTTTTGACTCTTATCAGCGTGCCGAAGGATGTCAGCCCCTCCGGCTTGTCAATCAGCAGAATTCCCGTCATACTCTCACCCGTTCTGCCAGAGCTTGCGGTCAAGCCGGCGGTATTGCACCGCCTGCGAAATGTGGCGGCTGTCAACAACTGCGGCGCCCTCAAGGTCGGCTATCGTTCTCGCTATACGCAGAACCTTGTCATACGCCCTTGCAGAAAGTCCGAGCTTGTTGAACGCCTTTTCGAGCAGAGTGAGCGCTTCAGGCGTAGGCGTGCAGAACTCCCTGGTCTGTGCGGGGGTCATCTTCGCGTTGCAGAAGGCAGGCGAGCCCTTGAGCCGCTCCTGCTGAATCTTTCTTGCGGCATTGACTCTTTCCCTTATGTCTGCGGAGCACTCCGAAACGGAGTTGTCCGAAAGCCGCTCAAAATCAACGGGCGGCACTTCAATATGAATATCCAGCCTGTCAAGCAGAGGTCCCGAAACCTTTGAAAGGTAGCGGTTGACACTCAGCGGCGAGCAGGTGCACTCCCTCGTCGGATGCCCGTAGTATCCGCAGGGGCAGGGGTTCATGGCGCACACGACCATCTCGGAGCAGGGGTAGGTGTATGAAGCGTTAGCGCGTGAAATCGTGATTTTTCCGTCTTCAATCGGCTGGCGCAGAATCTCTGTCGCCTGGCGCGAAAATTCGGGCAGCTCGTCAAGGAACAGAACACCGTTGTGAGCGAGCGAAACCTCGCCCGGTCTGGGAATTGCGCCGCCTCCCGAAAGCCCTGCGGGCGAAACGGAGTGGTGCGGCGAGCGGAACGGTCTTGTCTTTATCAGCGCCGTCTCGGGCGGCAGAGCTCCCGCCACGGAATAAATCTCCGTCGTTTCAAGACTCTCTTCAAACGTCATCTCCGGCAAAATGGAGGGCAGACGCTTTGCAAGCATGCTCTTGCCCGAGCCGGGAGGCCCCACCATAAGCACGTTGTGACCGCCTGCAGCCGCTATCTCAAGCGCCCTTCTCGCCTCCGCCTGACCCTTCACATCTTTGAAGTCGGCAGCAGGCAGGGTGATTTCCCCGCTTTTTTCATAGTCCGAAAATCTCACGGGCGCAATAAGCTCTTCGCCGTTTAAATGTGATATAAGCTGATGCACCGTCTCAACGGGGTAAACGTCTATCCCCTCAACCACAGAGCTCTCCTCTGCGTTTGCCGCAGGCACAAACACGCTCCTGAAACCCGCCTTTTTTGCGCGGATAACCATCGGCAGAGCGCCGTTTACGTGCCGCACAAGCCCGTCGAGCGAAAGCTCTCCTATAAAGGCACAGTCGTCAATATCCGCCGTTATGGCGTGGGAATTAGCCCTGACAATTCCTATTAAAATCGGCAGGTCATAGACCGTGCCCTCCTTGCGCGTGTCGGCAGGGGCAAGGTTTACCGTCACCCTTGAAGCGGGGAATTCGAAGCCCGTGTTCTTCACCGCCGAGCGAACACGGTTGCGCGCCTCGTTCACGGCAGTGTCGGGCAGACCCACCACATCCATACGCGGCAGACCTCCCGAAATATCCACCTCAACCTTAACGGTAAAGCTCTCCATACCCATAAGTCCGAGGCTGTTTACTCTTGAAAACATCCGATGCACCTCTTGAAGCCGCCCGCATCACAGCCCGGCGGCAAAGTGTAATTATTCTTATAATCAATTAAATATACCACATCCGCGCCTCAATTACAACGAGCAAAAACCATAAACCGCCTACCGCTTAAAAAAAGAGGATTTTGAAAACTATATTTTGAGATTATTAAAGAATTATTATTTTAAAATTATTGACAAAACCGCGAGGGTATGGTAACATACATTTTGCACTTTACGGAGAGATACCGAAGTGGTCATAACGGAACGGTCTTGAAAACCGTCGTACCCCCCGGGTACCGTGGGTTCGAATCCCACTCTCTCCGCCATTAAGATTTGAAGCA